>DATJYG010000643.1:0-13051 GCA_035499695.1 Polyangiaceae bacterium | reverse complement strand
GGCATGTGCGGCCCCGGCTGCAGCTGCTGGAGCTGGGTCTGTGGCGACTGCTGCTATCACTGGGGGTGCGCGGTCCACGACGATTGGTGCCGCGAGGGCGAGTGGTGGTACTGCGACAACATCACGGCGGTCATCGCGATCTTCGGCTGCTGATGCAGTGCAGGCAGGGGGCGGCGATCGCGGTCGTCACCGCGATCGTCGCGACCCTCTGCCCCGCGTGCGAAGGTGACCACCGGCCGTCGGAGCCGACCGCCAGCACCGGCGAGGCCATCACGAACGGAACGACGACGACGGGGGACCTCGGCGTCGCGGCGCTCATGGATGGGGCCGCGCTCCGATGCACCGCGACGCTGATCGCGCCCCGCGTGCTGCTCACGGCGGCGCACTGCCTCCCGGACGGTGAGTTGCCCACGGCGTTCTTCGGCGCCGCACCGCAGGGTGATGCCGGAGCGTCGATCGCCGTCGTGGCGACGCGTGTTCATCCCGCGTTCGACCCCTCCACGCTGGCCAACGACGTGGCCATGGCCCTCCTGGCGCAGGACGCGCCCTCGGGCGCGACGCCGTGGCCGCTCCCGTCGGCGCCGCTCGGCTCGAGCTCCGTCGGGCTGTCGCTGCGGCTCGTCGGTTTCGGGCAGACGGCGGCGGGGGACTCGTCGCCGCCCCAGAAGCGGGTCGGGACGGCGACGCTCGCCTCGCTCGCTGCCACGCAGCTCGTGCTGACGCCCGCGCCGTCTCAACCATGCGAAGGGGACTCGGGCGGCCCTGCGTTCGCCACCATCGGCGGCGTCGAGGTCGTCGTCGGCGTGACCTCGTCGGGCGATGCGCAGTGCAGTCAGGGCGGGCACGACACGCGCGTCGACGCGTTCACGTCGTTCATCTCGCCGTGGGTCCGTGCGACGGCCGAGGGTGCAGCCGGGCCGGGCGATCGGTGCTGGTACGCCGCCAACTGCGCTGCATCGGCGGGCGAGTGCGCGGAGGCGCTCGATGACCCGACGCTCTCCTTCTGCTCACCGCCGTGCGGCCAGGGAGGCTCGTGTCCGGCGGGTCTCGCCTGCCTCGCTGGCACCGATGCTGGCAGCGCCCTCTGCCGTCACGCGCCGCCGAGCCCGGGCGCCGCTGGTTCGGCCTGCAGCGCGACGAGCGACTGCGAGGGCGCGAATTGCGTTGCGCCGGCGTCGGGAGGCAGCACCGTGTGCGCGACGACGTGCTTCCCGGACCTGATGGGTTTCTGCTCGAGCGGCACCGTGTGCCAGGCCGTCGCGGGCGACGGCGGTGCTTCTGCCTGCTTCGCCTCCGCGGCGAAGAGCGCTCAGGGTGGAAGCGGAGGGTGCAGCGCGGCCGGTCCGCGCGCCTCGACGGACGCGGGGGACGAGCCCGCCGCTCCTCTGGTGACCTTCGGCGCGTTCGCTCTGCTCGCGGCCAGGGCGCTCGCGCGCCTCAGGGCTCGCCGCGCTTGCGCGGGCGCGCGATGCCGTACTGGTCGAGGCGCGCCATGAGGACGCCGCGCGACATGCCGAGCATCTTCGCGGCGCGCGTCTGATTCCACGTGCATCGCTCGAGGGCGTCGACGATGCGCTGGCGCTCCAGCGCCGCGAGCTCGTCCTTCAGCAGCGGTGCCGATCCGGACATGGACGCCGGAGGCGGTTGGGTCGGGTCGGCGATGATGGGCCACGCGTCCGTCCCCGCCTCGGGGCTGAGCATCGGGCCCGCGGCCGAGTTGGGCGACGTCGCGAGCACGCCGGGCGTCGAGGGACGCGCCGGCGGCGGCACCATCGACCGCGAGGGGACGCGCGTGGTGACCGGGGCGCTCATCTTCTCGAGGGGCAGGTGGCGCGGCGCGATCTCGCCGTCGCCGGCGAGCAGGACCGCGCGCTCGATCACGTTGCGCAGCTCGCGGATGTTGCCCGGCCAGCTGTAGGCGACCAGGCGCGCCATGGTCTCGCGCGAGAGGTGCGGCGGGTGCGGGCGGTCGCGCGAGGCTGCGGCGACGAAGCTCTGCGCGAGCTTCTCGATCTCCTCCTTGCGCTCACGCAGGGGCGGCACGACGATCGAGATGCCGTTCAGCCGGAAGAAGAGGTCCTGCCGGAACGTCCCGCGCGCGACCTCCGCCTCGAGATCGCGGTTCGTGGCGGCGACGAAGCGCACGTCGAGCGACTTGGGCGCGAGGCCGCCGACGCGCGTGACCATGCGCTCCTCGATGACGCGCAGGAGCTTGACCTGGGTGGAGAGGGGCATCTCGCCGACCTCGTCGAGGAACACGGTGCCACCGTTCGCCGTCTCGAGCAGGCCGCGCTTTTGCGCGACCGCCCCCGTGAAGGCGCCGCGTTCGTGTCCGAACAGCTCGCTCTCGAGGAGAGAGTCGGAGAGTGCCGCGCAGTTGAGGCGCAGGAACGGCTTGCTCGCGCGCGGCGACCGCCGGTGCACCATCTCGGCGAGCACCTCCTTGCCGACGCCGGTCTCTCCCAGGATGAGGACGCTGATCGTGCTCGCCGCGATGCGCCCGATCAGCTCGCGCACGCCCTCCATCGCGGTGGCGGGGGGCAGCTCCGGAGCACCCTCCTCGAACATCTGCGAGTCGCGGCCGCGCACGAGGTCGTTCGCGTGAGCGAAGAGCGCACCCGCCGTCGCGCCGTCGCCCGGGTAGCTCGCGATCCCGGTGCGCACCTGCACGCCCTTGACGAACAGGTCCTCGCGGAGTCGCTCGGTGATCTCGCGTGCCACCTCGCTCGCCGCGCCGTCGAGGAGGATCTCGTACTGCTGCGGGGCGTACAGCGCGAGCACGTCGCTCGCCCGCAGGCCGCGGGCCATCAGCTCCTGCACGCGCGCTTCGTCCAGGTCTCCGCGCACGTTGAGGCGGACGACGGCGAAGGCGCCTCCCTGGCGACTGCGCCGCGCGCACTCTTCCTCCACGCGCGCCTCGAAGTAGTCGTGGCTCTGGACGCGCCGGGGCGGCAGTGCGGTGGTCGGACGCTGGATGAGGACCATCGCGGCCCCGACGGCGATCGCATCGCCCACCGCGACCTCGACGTCCGTCTCCGGCGTGACGAGCTTGCCCGCGACACGGGTGCCGTTCGCGCTGCCGACGTCGCGGATGCGAAGCCGCGGCCCCATCTTCAGGACCGCGTGCGTCCGCGAGACCGACGGGTGGGGGATGCGGACGTCCGCGTCCGAGGCGCGCCCGAGCGTCACCTCCCCTTCGGTAGGGAGCCGGAAGGAGAGGACCGTCTCGTCGACGTGGACGATGAGCATGAGGCGATCCGCGGCGCTGGGCCCGCCCTCACCCGCGCGGAGTGAAAGCGTATCGGTGTCGGTCTGGTCGAACCGGGGATCGTCAACCACTTCCCCCTGATGGTACGTCACCCACGGCGCCGCGGGACAGGCCGTCCTGCGGGCGTCAGCGGTAGCGCTCGACCGGGTCGGCCTCGTCGGGGGTCACCGTGCCCGAGTGGTCCCTGTCGAGGGCCTGCAGGACGAGCCTGGCGGCGACCTCGCTGGGGGCCTCGTGGCGCACCCGCGCGATGGCGGCCTCGATCTCCTCCAGCGTCACCCGCCCGTCTCCGTTCGCGTCGATCGCGTCGAATCCGCCGAGCGCGCGCCACAGGGCGAGCGCGCACGACTCGACGAGCACGAGCTTCACCTCGCGGCCGCTGCCCGCAGGCGGGAGGGCGCCCGGATTGGCCTGCGCCCAGCGAACGAGCGGGTCGATGTGGTCCATCCCGAGGAAGAGATCGCGCACCGTGGCCACGCGGTAGGTGCGTGCGGGGTCGACGGGCGTCGTCGCGAGTCGGTCGTCCACCTGCAGGTAGCCGCCGGATTCGACCGGAGCATGGGCCCGGGACGCCGTGATGGCCTCGGCGAGGACGGCGCCAGGCAGGGAGACGACGACCACCTCGTTGTCGAAGGGCAGCTCCGTCTTGATGTCTCCGTAGGTCAGGCGCTCGGTGTACTCGCGGGACGCCCGGATGCCCCCGCCGTTGAACACCCCGACGTCGGCGCCGAGCGCATCGCGCAGGCAGGAGCACACCCAGGCGCCCATCGACGTCTGCATGGCCCGCGTGCCGACCGACGAGAGCGTCTCCCCCGGTGCGAGGGTCACGAGGGAGGCCGATTCGATCGCGTGCACCTTGGCCATGTGCACGTCGACGAGCGCGCGCAGCGGCTCGTTCTCGGCGTACGACGCCACCGGGACGAGGCGCGTCGAGACGGAGGGCACCGTCGATGCCGGGTCGTTCCACACGAGGTCCGTCACGGCGGCGCGTGCCGCGTCCATGCCGGCCTTGACGATCCACGTGGTGCCCACCTGCTCGACCGCGGGCACGTGCTCGTGTCCGCCGATGATCACGGGGAAGGGCGGCTGGATCGTGGAGAGCGCGAGCGCACGGTCGTCGTCCATCGGCTGGTGCGTGAGAGGGACGACGCACGCGCAACCCTCCTCGCGCAGGAGGCGCGTCGCCTCCGCGACGGCCGTCTCGTTGGCCGGCCGGATCGCTGCGCCGCCGAACGGGGTGCGTCGGTAGACGCTCGGATCGGCCATGACCACGCCGACGAGGCCGACGCGCACGCTGCGTCCCTCCCGCGAGGTCACGGTCACCACGTCGCTGCGCGGCAGCCTCGGCTCGAAGCCCTCGACGTTCGTGTCGAGCCACTTCGCGTGCAGCTCCTTCACCCGCTCACGGAGCTCGACGGGCGGCACGTCGTCCTCGTGGTTGCCGAAGATCACGTGCGTCACGCCGATGGCGTTCAGGCACGCCACGATCCCCTTCCCCGCGTCGAGGCTCGACAGCAGGCTGGGCGCGAGGAAGTCGCCCGCGACGACGACGAGCGTCGCGTCGGCCGCGTCCTCGGTGCGCATCGCCTGCACCAGCGTGTGGAGCCGAGGGAGGTTCTCGAGCGAGTACACGTCGTTGACCTGCACGATGCGGAGCCGCGGTCCCAAGGGTCACACCTCCTCTCGCGACGGCCGCAGCCACCGCTCCGCCCGGCGCCGCAGCTCGGCGCGTCGACGGCGGATGCTCTCGATCTCCTCGCGGGGGATCCACATCCTCACCAGCACGATCGTGAGGACCAGGTTGCAGAACGACATGAGCGGGTACACCAGGGCGGGAAAGCCCGCTCCGACGAGGAACGAAAGGCCGCACACCGCTGCCGGAAGAGCGAACCACGTGGCACCCCAGACCGCGAGGAGCGTGTACGTGAGCATCCACGCGAAGAGGAAGAAGAGGTGCATCGTGCTCCACGGGATGCCCGCGAGCCAGCCCCCGCCGCTCAGGACCATCTGTGCCAGCAGGTAGAAGCCGAGGGTCGCGGAGATGCGGCGGTTGAACTGCGTGCGTTCGAGCGTCTGGCGCGCCCAGAGGAACGCGACGAGACCGAGCGCGAGGAAGACGACCGCGGGGAGCAGGGTGGTCGCGAAGTAGGAAACCGGATGACCGCTGCGGGTGTAGATCCAGCCGAGCAGCGTGGTCCCCGTCCACGCGAGCCCGAAGATGCCGCCGAGGAACGAGCGCGTACGGGTGCCGACTCGCGGGTCGTGGTCCTCCTCGAGCTTCCGCAGGCGCTCCTCTTCCTCTTGACGCTTGCGCATCGCCGCCTCGACGCGTTCGTTCAGGCCCGGTGGTGGTGCCGACACGTCGCGCAGCAGCGTGGCCGCTGCCGCCGCATCGCCCTCGGCGAGCTCGTACTCGACGACCTGCAGCAGCGCGCGGTCCAGCCCCAGGCGCGCCGCCTCGTTGCCCGGCCACGCCGAGAGCGCGGCGTGATAGCCGAAGCGGCACTCGCCGAGGCGGTTGGCAATCGCGAGCCGGCGCTCCTCCCCCGTGCCGCCGCTTCGGATCGCCTCCTCCAGCATGGCGGCGCTGACCTTCGCGTCGTGCGCGAGCTTGCGGGAGCCGCGGTGGCGCAGGTACTCCTCGACGGCGATGCGCAGCTCCTGGGCGCTGGCGAAGCGGCCGCCGGGGTCGCGCGCCATCGCCTTGCTGCAGATGCGCCGCGCTTCGGCCGGAAAGCTCGCCGGGAAGCGTGGCGAGGAGAGGAGGATGTCCGTGATCATCGCCTGCAGGCTCGCCCCGTGGTGCGGCGGCTCGCCGGCGAACACCTCGTAGAAGATGGCGCCCAGCAGGTACACGTCGGTCCGGGGCGAGAGCAGCGAGGGATCGCCGAGCACCATCTCGGGCGCCATGTAGTGCGGCGTGCCGGCGAGGTCCTTCGCGAGCGACACGGGGGGCAGCCGCCCGCTGGGGTCGTCCTTCAAGCTCACGGCGATTCCCCAGTCGACGACGTACACCTCGCCGAACTCGCCGATCATCACGTTGTCGGGCTTCAGGTCGCGGTGCAGGATGCCGCGGGCGTGGGCGAAGTGCACCGCGTTGCACGCGCTGACGAAGGTCCGGAGGTTCCACTCGAGCGCGTCGCTCGCGCCGAAGCGCTTCGTCACGGTCTCCGGATCGCGCATCAGCTCCGACCACGCGTGGCCCTCGATGCGCTTCATCACGATGACCGGCGAGCCCGACGCGTCGATGCCCACGTCGTGCACGGGGACGACGTTGGGGTGCTCGAGCAGCCCGGTCACCCACGCCTCGCGCAGGATGCGCACCGAGGCGTCCGAGTCGCTCACGCCCGGCTTCACGGTCTTCACCGCGACGTGCCTGCCGAGCGTCTCCTGCGTCGCGAGGTGCACGACCCCCATGCCGCCCTCGCCGAGGGTGCGGTGCATCGCGATGCGTCCGCTCAGCGTGACGCCCAGCGCGCGCAGAGCGTCGAGCGCCGCCATGGCGCCCGACGACGGCGGCCGGGGAGGCTCGATCGTGGCATGAGGCGCGTCGACCAGGGTGCGCGCGCCCGCGAGCTCGGCGGTCATTCGCGCAGCGAGTGTCTTGGCGAGATGGAGCGCCTCGTCGTCCTGCATGCCCCGCCGGGCCCGAGTATACCGAGCCGGGGGCTATGCCGGCGCGAGACCGACGAAGCGCAGCGCGCCGCGCCAGAACCGACCAAAGGCGCCCCGCTCCGGGGTCGGCGGGGTCTCGGGCTCCGGCTCGCGCCTCACCACCGTGTTGACGGGCAGCGGCTCGGTGCGCTCGCTGGCGCGAACGGTGACGGGGCGCATCGTCAGGGGCTGCGTGGCGACGGTCGGGGCGGTGACGGTCGGCACCGACGGCTCGGGTACCTCGACGACCACGGGGATGGAGGGCGTGAGCGTGGCCGTCGGGGGGCGCGAGAAGGCGCCGCGGGCCTGGGCGACGTGCATCGACAGGAGCTGGTGCAGCGTGCCCGTCAGCTCGGGTTCGACCGCGCTCCGGTCCGGCACGACGAGGTAGCGACCGGAGCGCACCGAGAGCAGGGACCCCAGCGCCGCGTCGCCGCGCAGGATGCCGCCATCGGAGGCGATGCGCGTGACCTTGCGCGGCGCTCCCGCCCGCAGGTGCACCTCGTAGGCGTGCGACGCCGTGCGCAGCGAAAGGCGCGAATCCGGTCGGGCGGCGCACGTGAGGCGGAGCAGCCGGTGCGGGAGGATGCGATCGAGCAGGCCGCGCACCGGTGCGACGGGGTCCGCCGTGCGGAAGCGGCGCTCGAGCTCCACGTGCAGCGAGAGCACCTCCCGGATGCGGTCGGTGATGTCGTCCGGCACGCAGTGCTTCGTGAGGAACGCCGTCGCCCCGACGTCCTCGTGGCTCGCGCGCTCGATCCAGTCGGCCTTCCACGAGAGCAGGACGACGGGCACGTCGCCGAGGATCGGGTCGACGCGCAGGGCGCGGCAGAGGCGCAGGCCGTCGAGCACCGGCATCCGGATGTCCGCGAGCACCACGTCGGGGGCGAAGCGGCGGGCGCGGTCGAGCGCCTCGGCGCCGTCGTGCACCTCCTGCGCGTCGCAGCCGGCCCGACGCAGGACGTCGACGAAGTACCAGGCGACGGCGGGGTCGTCGTCCGCGACGAGCACCCGCCGGCCGTGCAGCGGCACCGCCTCGGCCTCGTCCGGGAACACGGGGGAGTCGACGCGCATCGTGCGCCCCTCGCCCACGTCGAGGAGCTCGTCACACGCGCGCGCGAACGCGTCGCGGCCTTCGCAAACGCGGGCGCCGAGCGCCACGAGGTGCGCCGTCTCGGCCGAAGAGCCCTGCACCCCCCAGGCGACGATGGGCACCGCGTCGACCATGGGGTCGTCGGCGAGCGCGTCTGCCACGGGCATCAGGCGGGGCGCGTCCCCGCCGAGCACGAAGAGCGACGGGGCACGGTTGCGGGCGAGCTCGAGGACCACCTCGGGGTCGCGCGGGAGCGTCGTGCACGCGACACGCCGCGAGGCGGCGGCGAGCGCGCCCGCGACGGCCTCCGCGTCGGCCCCGACGCAGTAGACGGAGAGGTCCATGCCCCGGGTTAATCACGAACGGCGCAGGCGGTACCAATTCGTGGCGGCCCACGCCCACTCGACGAACGCCGGCATCACGACCACGGCGGCCGAAAGGCATGCGATCTCGCCGAGGACGGCGAGGACGCCGAAGAGGTAGAGCGCCCGGTTCTGCGCCAGGAGCAGCGAGGAGTACCCGATGATCGTCGTGAGCGAGCAGAGCGTCACGGCCCCGCCGGTGGTGCGCACCACGTCGGCCATGGACGGCCTGCGGCCCCCCTGCTCCCAGCGCGCGGCCATGTTGACGGAGTAGTCGACCCCGATGCCGAAGGTGATCGGGAAAGCGATGAAGTTCACGAAGTTGATCTTCACCCCGAGCGCGATCATCGCGCCCGACAGCCAGAGGACGCCGAGCAGGAGCGATCCCACCACCAGCACCGTCGCCGTCCGCCCACGGAGCAGGGCGACGACCACGGCGACCACCCCGAAGAAGGCGGCGGCGCTCGTGAGCGTCCCGTCGCTGCGCACCGCCTGCAGGATGTCGGCCGAGAGGGCCAGGGAGCTCGCGACGCGCGCCGGACGCGCCCCGGGCACGGTCGGGACGGGGGCGGCCGCCGCGGCACGCAGGGTGCGCACGAACTCGTCGAGGGGCCGTCCCTCCCACAGGAGGTGCCCCGGCTTGGGGAACACGAGCACCGTCCGACCCATCGTGCCGTCGCGCTCGCGCAGACCCGTCGTGAAGATGGACGGCAAGTCCGCCGCCGTGATGGGTTTCAGCGTGTCCTTGCCGAGCAGCCGGTCGACGACGCGCTTCTGGTCGGCCGTGAGGAGCGAGCGGATGTGCGGCGTCAGGTCCTCGCGGATCGCGTCCACCACCGCGAGCTTCGCCTCCTGGTCCAGCGGCACGACGTCGTCGAGCGTCCGGATGCCGGCGATCATCTCCGAGAGCGGGGCGCGCTTGGATTCGCGCTCGACGGCAGCGGCCACGGCGCGCGCTTCCTCGGGTCCGTCGGTGAGCAGCACCGTGGGCGTCACGTAGGTGCCGAGCAGGCTGTCCATCTTGCGGCCCCAGTAGCCCTCGCCGGTCTGCCACGTGTCGGCGCGGCGCAGCTTCGAGAAGTCGGTCTCGATCTGCCCCGGTCCGAAGGAGCGCATCTCCCAGAGCGCGAACCCCGCCAGCACGGCCCCGACGGCCACGATTGCCGCCCGGTGACGACGCTGCAGCGCGACGAGCGACGCCGTGGGCGTGTACCGCAGAGGCGCCAGGCTCGGCGCCCTGTCCAGCCAGGCTGCGAGCGGCGGGACCAGGACGAACGCGAGCCCCCACGAGAGCAGCATGCCGATGCCGCCGATGAACCCGAACTGCCGGAACCCGCGGAAGTCGGTGAGCGCGAGCGAGGCGTACGACACGCCGGCCGCGAGCGCGGCCGAGAGCGTCCCCGTGCGGGCGCCCCACACGCCCTGGACGAGCGCGTCGCGGACGGTCACCCCGAGGCGCCGCTCGTCCACGTAGCGCGCGAGGAGCAGGATGCCGAAGTTGATCCCGTTGCCGACGATGATCGACCCGAGGAACGCCGTGTTGGTGTTCAGCTCCGTCACGCGCATCGGCGGCAGGGACGCGAGCGCGAAGGCGAACATCGTCGCCAGGAGCAGCGGCGGCAGGAGTACGACGATGCTGCGCCACCAGCGGTAGTAGAGGACGATGACGCCGATGACGAAGACGATCACGAGCACGCTCGAGAGCGACAGGTCGGCCACGAGGGCCTGCGTCTCCTCGACGTTGATCGCGACGTCGCCCGTGTACCCGGCGCGCATGCCCGGCGCGTAGGAGTCGAGGTTCAGCGCGGTCACGTCGGCGCGCACGCGCTCGAGGAGCTGTCCCGCGTGCGAACGCCCCGTGTCGAGGACGCCGACCTCCACGAGCATCAGCGCCGTGTGCATGTCGGCGTTGGCGAAGTGGTCGCCGTCGAAGCGGCGCACGTTCTTCGTGCGGTCGTCGTACTTGTGCTGGATGTCGTCGAAGTCGAGCGTCGGCGGCGGGTCGTCCTCGTCGAGCAGGGCGCCCTGCTCGCGGCTTGCCTCCCAGTCGCGGCGCTCCTCGATGCGGTGCTGGATGGTCTTCAGGTCCGCGAGCTCGACGTAGAGCGGCGCGTGGTCCTCGAGGAACTTGCGCTCCTCGGCCTCGCCGGTGCGCACGCTGCGGACCAGGTCCGGCGGGTAGTCGCGCACGCGCGCCGCCAGGTCGTCGAGGAAGCGCTCGGCGGCGGGGAGGCGGTCGGCGCTCCCGGCGTCGACGACGACGCCGAGGTGCTGGATGCCCGCCATGCGCCCGCGCAGCTCGTCGAGGGCGACGACGCTCGGGGCGCTCTTGGGGAGGAGCTCCTCCAGCTCGCTCCGCAGGTGCACGTAGAGCTGCGCCGTGCGCCACCCCGCCGGGATCGCGAGCGCGAGGGCGAGCGCCCAGAGCCACCCTCCCCAGCGCAGCGTGAAGTCCACGAACGCGCGCGTCCCCGCTCCGGGCTCTCCGCGGGGAATCATGGGACCACCCTCAGGGCCTGGAGGCCGATCATGACGGCGGCGCCGAAGACGCCCGCGACGACGTCGTCGAGCACGATGCCCCACCCGCCCGGCAGCTTCTCGGCGCGGCGGATGGGCCAGGGCTTGAGCGAGTCGAGCAACCGGAAGAGCACGAAGCCGGCGAGCACCGCCTGCCAGGACACGACGCGCACGGGCGCCATCGTCACCAGGAACCCCGCGACCTCGTCGATGACGACGACCTGCGGGTCCTTCGACGCGAGCTGCTTCGCGATCACCGACGCCGCCCAGACGCCGACGAAGGTCGCGACCATGGAGGCGATCCCGACGCCGGCGCGCCCGGTGCGCGTCGCGAGCAGCAGATAGAGCGGGATGGCGCCGACGGTCCCGGCGGTGCCGGGCGCCTTGGGCACACGCCCGCAACCGAACCAGGTGCCCAGGGTCCAGGCGACCGCGCTGACGGCGCGGTTCACGGGGCCCCGCTCGTCGCGCTCGTCTCGTCGAGGATCGACACGGGCTCCTTCGCTCCTGCCATCGCGCGCCGCCGGCTCCACGCGCGCGCGATCCCCACCGTGACCAGACAGTACGTGATGCCCGCCAGGCAATCGAGCACCCAGTGATGGTCGAGGTACACCGCGGCGAAGCACATGACCGTGAAGAAGGCCACGCTCGCGGCCCGCCAGACGCGGCTGAAAACGGCCCATCCCTCCAGCATTACGATGCACGCGTAGCCACAATGGAGGCTCGGCATGGCGCCGAAGATGTCGCTCGAGCGCCCGTACATGCCGGCGAAGTACTGGATGCCCAGCATGGCGTCGACGCGGGCGAGGGGCGCTCCCTCGCTGGCGTGGGCGGCGAGGTCCACCGTGCAGCCGTGCGCGTGGAAGTACCAGGGCGGCGCCGCCGGATAGACGTGGTACGTGACGAACCCGAGCAGGTTCATCGCGAGAAAACACCACGTGAAGCGAACCATGCGCGGGTAGTCGCGGAAGTAGAGGAAGACCGCGCTGCCCAGGCTCGCGAAGATGAACGTGCCGTAGGGAACCGAGCAGAGGAGATCGAGCCAGGCCCAGTGGTGCGTCTGGAAGTAGTCCTGGAACGTCTCGCGGACACCGTTGTCGGTCACATGGAAGAGCGAGAGCTCGTGGGCGCGCAGGTCGCAGTCGTGCACCGTGGCCTCGGTGAGGCCGACGTTCTTCACGAGGCGCATCCCGTCGTAGACGCACGCGAGGATGCCGACGGGGTAGGCGCCGAGGAACAGCTTCTTCGTGCGCTCGAAGGAGAAGAGGCCGAAGACCGCGACGAGGATCAGCGCGTGCTCCCAGTGGAAGCCGTTCATCAGCCCCGCGCGCACGCCGAACGCGACGTACGGCAGCGGGAGCAGGATGCCCCATCCCGGCCAGAGGGTCCTCCAGTGCTTCCAGAGGCGCGTCACTTCGCGGCTCCCTGGGGGGCCTCCCACGCGCGCTCGCGCTCGACCAGGTCGAACACCTCGCGCAGGACGGCGATCGCGTTCATCGCCGTGGCGCGGTCGATGTTGAGCGCGGGCTGGATGCGGAAGCTCGGCGCATAGGCCATCGTGAGGAGGCCGCGCTTGACGCACTCTTCGAAGATGCGCCGCGTGACGGCGCGCGACAGCGGCTCCTTGGTCTTCTTGTCGCGAACGAGCTCGATGCCCATGAACAGGCCGCGGCCGCGCACGTGGCCGACGAACGGGTAGCGATCGACCATGGGCGCGAGCGCCTCGAGCATCGCCGCGCCGACGTCGCGTGCGTTGTCGACCAGGTGCTCCTCCTCGATGGCGCGCAGGGCCGCGGAGCCGGAGGCGGCCGCGAGGGGGTTGCCGCCGTAGCTCGAGGACGAGCCGCTCGGCACGCTCCAGGGCTTTGCGCTGGCGATGTCGTCGCGCGTGAGGAGCCCGGAGAGGGGGAAGCCGCCGCCGAAGGCCTTGCCGATGGTCACGATGTCGGGCGCTGTGCCGGAGTGATCGACGCCCCACCATCGCCCGGTGCGGCCGAAGCCCGTGATCATCTCGTCGGCGATGAAGAGGGCGTCGTGCTCCTTCGCGACCGACTGCACGGCGGGAAGAAAGTCGTCCGGCGGCACGATGTTGCCGGCCGTCCCCTGCATCGGTTCGACGATGACGGCGGCGATGGAACCGGCGCTCGCCATCTTGAG
>DATJYG010000642.1:0-4418 GCA_035499695.1 Polyangiaceae bacterium | reverse complement strand
GCTGGTACGGCTCGCGCTCGCCTGCTTCTTCTTCGCGGCGCCGCTCATGATGCACCGCCTTCCGGCTGAGGAGCAGGGCGCGAGGCCTGACGCTTGGCCGAGAGCCGTTCCCGCCGCTTCGCCGCGATTTGGCGCTCGGTCGGCCCCTCGATCACGGCCGCCACCATCGACACGCAGCGCTCACGAACGGCCTGCGACGCCCTGACGATCGCTCGGAGATGACGCCGGACGGCACGCTCCTCGGGCCCCGGCACGACGTTGACGCCGAGGAGCAGCGCACGTGCCTCTAGCTCGTCGAGCTCCTCCCGGATTTCGCTCATGGCCTCGGAGACGTGGGACGCTGGTACGTACCAGTCAACCCACGCGTCGATCTCGGGCTCCACCGCTTCATCTTTTGTCGTCGTCATGTTCGCGTCCCCTTCCCGGCGCGTCGGCGCCCTTTCACAAATTCGACCCCGTTGCGTCGGCGCAATTATGGCTGCCTCCCATCGACGAGCGCGTGCGCCTCGCGCAGCACGTCGAGCACTTCCGCCACGTCCGCTCCGGCCTCGAGGCGCGAGATCGCCTCCTCGAGCTTCCGCGCGCCCCGATCCACGGCCACGATCCACCGGCCCTGTTAACGCGCCTTCTGTTTGATCGTTTTCCCGTGACCGGCGCGCACGCTGCGTGATGGTGAGGATCGCGCAGGACGGGGATCGGGATCGGGGAGGGCGGTGGGTACCGGGCGCGCGCGGGATCCCGTAGGAGGGCGCTCGGAGGCGGAGCGTTCGTCATGTTGGCGATCCAGAAAAGGGTGACGCGAAGGGAGATCTTGCCGGACCCCTTCGCGTCGAGCTCCGAGCGTGTGAGGTGCGGAGCAGCGAGAGGATTTGCCGGTGTTGGGTCGGCGTCAAGGCGTGGCAGACGGAGATGCCGACGGTGTCGGCGGTTCGGCCGGCGCGGTGCCCGGGCTGCGGGGCCGCGAGCTGCCCAGCGGGTCGCAACTTGGTCGTGCACGGCGACGGGACTCGCGAGCGTCAAGTGTGGGGCCCCCCGACGGCGGAGGGGCCCGCGCAGATGACGACGATCCTGGCGCGCCGCTACCAATGCCAGCGTTGCGGCACCTGCATGGTGGTGGTGCCCGGCGAGATCGTGCGGCGACGGATGTACGCCGCCCCGGCGATCGGATTGGCGCTGGCCCTCTGGTCGCTGCTCGGCCTGACGGCCGCGCGGGTCAGAGCCCGCGTCAGTCCGTTCGCGGTGGTGGGTGCCGCGACGGCCGGCCGATGGATCACCTTGCGCCGGTGGGCGCGCGACACCCAGGGAGGTCGGCTCTTCCCGTGCGCCCGCGGTTCCCCGGAGCATTTCACGCTCCGCCAGCACGCCGAGCGGGCGGCCGCCATGTTGCGGGCCCTCGCTCCAGCCGACCTGCCGGTGGCGGACGCCGTCTTCGCGGGCGCCGGTCTTCACCGCTCGGGGTGATCCCGATCGCCGGCGACGGTGATTCCCGCCAACCGTGATCCCACGGCAATTCGGCGGCGAGCGCGTACGACCGCCGGCGAGCCGATCGGATGACCGGCCAGAAAGGTGTGCTCTGCATGGATGTCCTCGAGCCGAAGGACCACGGCGAAGCCGTGGCGCTATTTCGCAGTGAGGTGGTCGGCGCGCTCACGCGCCTCGACCTGCCGCGAGGCGAGCTGACCGCTCGCCTCAAGATGCTCAGCGAGCAGCGGTTCCGCCCTCCCGGGGCGACGACGACGCGGACCTTCGCGGTGCCGACGCTCGAGCGCTGGTACCGGCTGTACAAGAAAGGCGGGCTCGCCGCCCTCCGCCCAGAGCCCCGCGCCGACAAGGGAGCCGCTCGCGCGCTCACCGCCGAGCAGCAAGAGCTCGTCTGCGAGGTGCGCCGCGAGCATCCGAGCGCCTCCGCGGAGTTGATCCTCGACACCCTGGTGCTCGAGGGCCGAATCGACAAAGAGGCCATCTCGCCCTCGGCGGTGCGTCGGCTGCTCGCCGCCCGCGGTCTCGATCGCCGCACACTTCGCACCCGCGGCGATGGCAAGCAGCGGCTCCGGTGGGAAGCCGAGCGCCCCGGAGCCCTCTGGCACGGCGACGTCTGCCACGCCGCCCCGGTCCTCATCGACTCGGACAACAAGAAGCCGGTGCGCGTGCACGCGTTGCTCGACGACGCGTCGCGCTTCGTTCTGGCCATCGAGGCGATGCACCAGGAGCGCGAGATCGACATGCTCGGCCTGCTGGTGCGTGCCATCCGCAAGCACGGACCTCCCGATGCCATCTACCTCGACAACGGCGCGACCTACCGCGGCCACACCCTCGCGCTCGCCTGCGCCCGCATGGGAACGACCTTGGTCCACGCCAAGCCGTACGACGCGCCGGCACGCGGAAAGATGGAGCGCTTCTGGCGCACCCTACGCGAGAGATGTCTCGACTTCACCGGCGCGCTCGCATCGCTGCACGACGTCAACGTCCGCCTCTACGCCTTTGTCGACGAGCACTACCACCGTTCCCCGCACGCGGGCCTGATGGGCAAAACGCCCGAGGCCGTGTTCGCCGCCGCCCCGCGCCATCCCGACGGCTTCGACGAGGCCAAGCTCCGCGACGCGCTCACCGTTCATGTCCGGCGCCGCGTCCGCGGCGACTGCACCGTCCCCATGGATGGCGAGGACTGGGAGACCGATCTTGGGTTTTTCGCGCGCAAGCTCGTCACCGTCTCGCGCTGCATGGTCGACTCGAAGGACCCACCCTGGATCGAGCACGAGGGGACACGCCACGTCCTTCGTCTCGTCGACCCCCGCCACAACGCGCGCCGTTCGCGCTCGCCCGTCTGCCGCGACGTCCCCCACGAGGCGCGCATCGCGTTCGACCCGCCCGCCACGCTCCTCGACAAGACCCTCGGTCGCAAGAAGGAGGCCCCATGACCCTCGATTACCTCGAGCACTTCGCGCTCTCCGGACATCCCTTCTCCAAGGACATCGGTGACACCGAGCTCTGGATGCCGCCCTCCAAGCAGTCGCTCGTCGAGGACCTCACCGACGCCATGCATGCCCGCGCCAGCGTGCTGCTCACCGGCGAGCCCGGCGTCGGCAAGACCTGCGTCCTGCGTGCCCTTCGACACGCCCTCGCACCCGCCAACTTCCGCCTCGTCTACTGCCAAAACACCACCGTCGGCCGGCGCGACTTCTACCGCCACCTCTGCCTCGCACTTGGACTTCCCAAGGCCGCCACCGCCGGCGACTTGTTCCTCACCGTCAGCACCCACGTCGAGCAGCTCGCCACAGAGCGCGTCTCGCCCGTCTTCCTCGTTGACGAGGCCCACCTGTTGCACCAGGACACCCTCGACCATCTGCACATCCTGCTCAACTACCAATGGGACTCCAAGCCCCTGCTCTCGCTCGTTCTCATCGGCCTCTCCGAGCTCGATGACCGGCTCCGACTGCGCAGAAACCGCTCCCTGTATTCCAGGATCCATCACCGATTTGCCTTCGGCGCGCTCGCTCCCGACGATACCGGCGACTACGTCCGCACACGCCTCGCGCGCGTCGGCGCCACCAAAGACATCTTCTCCGTCGACGCCCTCGCATTGCTCCACGAGGCCGCAGGAAGCTCGCTACGCGATACCGATCGCATCGCCGGCGCTGCTCTGCGGCTGGCCGCGCGCCGCAAGAAGAAGCTCGTCGAGCGTGACGTCCTCACCCGCATCCTGCAGGCCGAATCCGAGGACCGCTCATGAGCCCCCAGCGCAGGTCCAGCATTCCCTATCCCGCACCCGACGACCTCGACGCTGCCCCCCAGATGCTCGTCGTCGCTCTCGCCGACGCGGCCTTGCTCGCCGTCGAACGCGCCCTCGATTCCGCGCATCCCATCCTCGCTGCTACGCGCCTTCCTAACCCACGTACCCGGCTGCTCCTCTCCACCGAGAGCGTCGCCGTCCAAGTCCTCGACGCCACCGCCCAACTCGCCGCCCTGCTTCGCGAGTATCTCGACTCCGTACGCTTCGACCTCGCAGACCTCGACGACGACATTGCCGACCCTTTCTGATCGCCCAACGCTTGAGCACCCTCCGCCTCGCACGCCCTCGCCCGCGAGGCGGTCGGTCCGCTCAACGACGTTCCGCCACGGCCTCCCCCGTGAGGATCAACAAGCCCGCCGAAGATCCTTTCATGCAGCGCGCGCGACAACAGTGCGGAACGCGGTTGAAGACAGGCACGCGTTGCAGATGGTCCGAAGGCGCGGCGCGCCCAGGGTGCCGTCCCTTGCGCGTCTTCTTCTGGTCGCCGGTCGAGGGCGCGGGCTTCGGGACGATCGGCACCATGAGACCGCCCAGCGGTAGCACGAGCTGACCTTCGAGGCGGCGCAGCGACTCGGAACGGGGCCGAGCGCGCTGCAGGTGCGCGAGCCGCGCGACGAGCTCCGTGTTG
>DATJYG010000641.1:0-6460 GCA_035499695.1 Polyangiaceae bacterium | reverse complement strand
TGCCTCTGCCTTGGAGTCACCCTGAGCGCCATCGCGGCTGGCCTGCAGGCTGGAGGGTCGGCGTCGAGCTGGGTGGTCCTAGCTCCCATCTTCGTCGCACTCGGCGTCGTCGCGGTCCTCGCGAACGTGTCCGCCGTGGCGCGGCTCCGGCACATCGCACGGGCTGCCGAGGAGCGCCGGCGTCGCTTCTAGCGTCCGGAGCGCCGACTACTGCGCGTGCTCGACGCTTGGCGTCGGCTCGTGCGCCGTCGCGGCCTTCTTGCCGCGGAGTCGGTCGGCCACGACGTAGAAAGCCGGCACGACGAGCAAGCTGAGCGCCGTCGAGAGAATGAGGCCGCCGATGACGGCGTCGGCCATCGGCCCGCGCGTCTCCTTGCCCGGCCCGAGGCCGAGTGCGGACGGCACGGCGGCCATCATCGTCGCGACTGCGGTCATCAGGATGGGACGGAGGCGAATGGGCCCGGCCTTCAGCATCGCCGTGCGCGCGTCGAGGTTCTCCTTGTGGCGGATCTCGGTCGCGTAGTCGACGAGGATGATCGAGTTCTTCTTGACGATGCCCATCAGGAGCAAGAGCCCAATCATGCTGAACACGTTGAGCGTCCGGCCCGCGATGAGCAAGGCGAACATGGCCCCGGCGATCGACAGCGGGAGGATCGTGAGCACCGTGACGGGGTGCAGGAACGAGTTGAACTGCGACGCGAGCACCATATACGCGACGAGGATACCGACGACGAGGGCGAACAGGAGGCTGCTCATCGCGTCGCCGAACTGCGAGCTCTGGCCGCTGAGCACGACGCGATAGCCCGGGGGTAGCCCGGTCGTGAGCCCCTGCACGAACGCGAGAGCCTCGTTCTGCGCGTGTCCGGGCGCGATGTTGCCCGTGATCGTGATCGCGCGCTCGCGATCCGCGTGGTTGATCTGCTGCAGCTCTGCTTGCTGCGTCGTCGCGACGACGGACGACAGCGGCACGAGCGTCCCGTTGGGGGTGCGCATGCGGAGCAGGCCCAGATCCTCGGGCCGCGATCGCTGACTCGCGGTGAGCCGGAGGTTCATGTCCATGCGGCGTCCCGCGTTCGAGTACTGCCCCACGACGAGGCCGCCCACCATCGCGCTCACCGTGTTCGCGATGTCCGACACGTTGATCCCGAGGTCAGTGGCGCGCGCGCGATCGGGGGTGACGACGAGCTCGGGGCTGCCGAGCTGGTAGTCGCTGCTCACGTCGGTGATGACGCCGGAGGACGCCACCTGCTCCTGCATCTTCGTGGCGAGCGAGACGAGCGTGTTCCAGTCGCTCCCGCGGACCGAGAACTCGACCGGGAATCCCTTGGAGCCGCCGAAGCCCTGCTGCGAGAGGTCGCGCACGGCGGCCTTCACGCCCGGGTACTTGTTCAACTCGTTGCGGATCACGGTCGAAAACGCCTGCTGGGTGAGCACGCGCTGCTTCGGGTCCACCATCGTGACCTGGAAGTTGGCCGAGCCACCCGACACGTTGCTCACGACGTCGATGACCTCGGGGCGGCTCATGAGGAACGCCTCGGCGCGCCGCGCGAGCACGTCGGTCGACGCGAGGTTCGCGCCCACCGCCGTCTTCATGCTCACCATCAGGCGACTCTGGTCCTGCGACGGGACGAACTCCTGCGGGATCTTCGTGGTGACGTACCCCGCCGCCGCCAGCACCGCGACGGCCAGTCCCAGCACCGCCCACGGCCACCGGAGCGATCGCTCGAGCGCCCACGCGTACGCCGCCGCGAGCTTCTCGAATCCCTTGTCGGCGAGCCGCCCGACCACGCCGCGCGACTCGTGCGTCGAGGTGCGGAGCATCTGCGCGCAGCGCGCGGGGGCGAGCGAGATGGCCTCCACGTAGGAGATGGCGACGGCGACCGAGAGGGTCACGCCGAACTGCAGGAAGAACTTGCCGATCATGCCGCTCATGAAGGCGACCGGCATGAAGATCGCGATGACCGCGAGCGTGGCCGCCAGCGCCGCGAACGTGATCTCCTTGGTCCCCTCGCCAGCGGCGCGCACGCGGTCCTTCCCCATCTCTGCGTGCCGGAAGATGTTCTCCATGACCATGACGGCGTCGTCGACGACGAGGCCGACGGCGAGCGACAGGCCGAGCAGCGTGAACGTGTTGAGCGTGAACCCGCAGAAGTAGAGGACCGCGATCGTGCCCAGCAGCGACATGGGGATCGCGAAGAGCACGTTCATCGTCGACGAGAGCGAGCCGAGGAAGAGCCAGCACACCATCGCCGTGAGGATGACGGCGAGCCCGAGCTCAATCCCGATCTCGTCGACCGACTCGCTGATGAACTGCGTCGTGTCGAAGACGACCTCGATCTTCATCCCGTCCGGCAGCGTCTTCTGCAGGTTCGAGATCGACGCTTGCACCGCCTTCGCGACGCCGACGGCGTTCGAGCCGGGCTGCTTGAGGATTCCCATCGCCTGCACGGGCTGGCCGTTGAAACGGGCGACGTTGTTGATGTCCTGGAAGCCGTCCTGCACGAGGGCGACGTCCTGCAGCCGCACGGGGTTGAGGCCCCCTGCTCGCACGACGATGTTGCGCAGGGTCGTCAGATCCGCCGCCTCGCCGATGACGCGTACGTCGAACGCGAGGCCGCCGTTGTCGAGCTCCCCGCCCGGCATCGTGACGTGCTGGGTCTTGATGGCACTGGTGATGTCGTTGACCGTGACGCCGGTGGCGACGAGCTTCTCCGCGTCCACCCAGATACGGACGTTGCGGTCGACGTAGCCCATCAGCTGGACCTGCCCGACGCCCGGGACGGTCTCGAGCATGTCCTCGACCTGGTATCGGGCGACGTCGGCGAGCAGGGCGCGCGAGTACGGTCCGTAGACGCCCAGGGTGATGATCGGTTGGTCGTCGGGGTTGCTCTTGGAGACCGTGGGCGCCATCGCGCTGGTCGGCAGGCTGCGCTGGACCTGCGCGATCTTCGCCTGGGTGTCCTGCAGCGCGAGGTCGATGTTGCGCGACAGATCGAAGGTGGCCGTCACGCGCGCAGATCCGGTCGACGCCGACGAGGTTAGCGTGAGGACGCCGGTCACCTGCGACATCGCGTCCTCGATGGGGTTGATGAGCCCCGTCTCGACGTCCTCGGGTGAGGCGCCGGGCCACGACACGCTCACGCTCACCGTGGGGTTGTCGACGTCCGGGAACTGGCTGACGCCGATGCGCGTGACCGAGACGATGCCGAACAGGATCGTCCCGAACATCAGCATCCAGGCGAAGACCTGGTTCTTCAGGCAGATGTCGGTGAGGTTCACGGCGCGCTTCCGGCAGGACGAAGCGATGCAGCGGATGCGGAGGGTCGCGGACCTGCCGGCGCCCCCTGATGCGAACCCGCCGAGCCGGAGGGCGGAGGCGCTCCCGAGCCTGCCGGTGCGGCCGACCCGGAGGCTGCGGCTGCCGCCTGCGCGATGGCTTGCGGCAGCGTCACCTTCTGGCTCACCTTCACGGGCGCTCCTTCACTCAGGGCCTCGAAGCCCTGGACGACGAGGAGCTCGCCGACGTCGAGGCCGGTCGTGATCTCGACGGCTCCGTCGGGCGTGTACATCCCGAGCTGCACGTTCTTCACGTGCGCGACGTTCTTGTCGTCCACCGTATAGACGATGTTCCCCGTCGCAGTCGGCTGGACCGCGAGGGACGGCACGACGATGGCGGGGCGCGCGTTGCCGATGGGGATGTTCACCTCGCAGAAGGCGCCCGGCCGCAGCCAGTACTTGTGCTCGGTGTCGTCCACCTGCGCCGTCACCGGGACGAGGCGTGTCGTCGGATCCGCCGAGTCGGCCACGAGGATGATCTTCGCCTGGTAGGTGCGCGAGCTCTCGCGCAGCACCATGTTCGCCATCATCCCGGTCTGGAGCCGAGGGGCGTCCTGCTCGGTGACGCCGAAGCGAAGGAGCAGCGGGTCGCGCTGGACGAGTGTAGCCAGCACGGCGCCGGGTTGCAGGTACTGCCCCGCCTGCACCGTGCGCGACTGGACGACGCCGGCGATGGGCGAGCGCACGTAGGCGTCGCGCAGGTTGAGCTGCGCGACCCTCACGGCTTGCTCGGCCGAGCTCACGTCGGCCTTCGTCGTCGCGACGTTCGTCTGGTACGTCGCGATCTCTTCGCCCGCGACGAGGCCGGGATGCGCGGTGTCCGCGCCCTGCCTGCGCGACAGCTCCGCTTCGGCGGCTTGTTCGGTCGCCTGCGCCCTCGCGAGCGACGCCTTCGCCTGGTCGACGGCGACCTGGTATCGGTCGGTCTCGATCGTCGCCAGCGTGTCGCCCTGCTTGACCTGCTGGCCTTCGACGAACGCGACGCGATCCACCGCTCCGGCGACGCGCGCCGTGATCTGCACCTGCTGGAAGGCTTCGATCGAGCCCGGAGCCATGACCGTGTAGTTCACCTGGCGCTGCTCCAGCGGTGCGACCTCCACGGGGTAGGTCATCTTGTTGACCGGCTTTCCCTTCTTCAGGGCGGAGTCGTCCGTCGCCGATTTGCACGCGGCCAGCGTGGCCACGACGCTCAGGATGCCCAGCGTGCGCTTCATCGCAGCTCCGTTCCGAGGGCGTCGAGACCCAGCGCCTGGCGCAGGGACAGGTACGCCTGTGCCATCGCGAACTCCGCAGCAGCGTAGTTCACCTCGGCTGTGAAACGCGAATCGTTCGCGTCCACGAGCTCGAGCGCAGTCGCCAGCCCTTGACGGTAGAGGATCTCCGTCTCGTCGACGTTCTGCGCCGCGAGCTTGGCCGCGTCGCTCGCGTCCTTGAACGCGAGCTGGGCGGCCCCGAGGAGCGCGACGGCGCTGCGCACCTGGGCGCCGACGTTGCGCAGGAGGAGGCTGGCGTTGAGGTCTGCGATTTCCGCCTGTGCGTCGCGCGAGTGCTTGTCGGCGTACCGGACCCCGGCGTCGTAGATGGTCCACGTCAGAGTCGCCGTGACCGTCTCGTCGTCGTGCCGCCCCGTGATGGGCGAGTTGGCGGTCGTCGCGACGGCCTGTCCCTGCGCGCCCAGCGTCGGCAGCAGTCGGAGCAGCGGCTCGGAAGCGAAGTCGTGCGCCGCAGTCGCCTGGTACTTGGCCACGCGCACGTCGGGGCGATGGTCGGCGGCGAATCGCACGAGCTGGTCGGGGCCCCCCACCGTCTTGACGGCTGCGGCGAGCGTCGCCTGCGGCGGTACGAGGGTCGTCGGGACCTGCGCGTTCAGCGTGAACGCGAGCTGCACCAGCGCGTTGTCCAGCAAGCCCTGGTCGTTCTCCACCTCGCGTTGCGCCCCGGCGAGGTCGACCTGCGCCTTGGTGACGTCGTTGGAGCTCGAGAGCTGCGCCTTTGCGCGGGCCTGCGTGTCGGTGAGGTTGGCCTTCGCGTTGTCGCGCTGGCGCGTGGCGGCCTGCACCACGTCCTGGGCGTTGAGCACTGCGAAGAAGGCGGAGGCTGCGGTGAAGGCGAGCAGCCTCTTGTCGTCCACGTTCTGCTCGCGCTGTGCATCGGCGAGCCTCTTGGCCTGCGCGTAGAGCGGGAAGGCGGGTGCGTTGAGGATCGGCTGCGACAGCGTGATGGCGCCCTGCCCGCTGTTGCTCGGCGGCTTGATGGCGGTCGCGTGCTGCGTCGCCGAAGCCGTCGTCGTGAGGAGAGGGAGGAACGCCGTGAACGCCTTCTCCACGGCGGCATCGGCCACGACGACCTGGAGGTCCGAGATCTTCGCGCGCTCGTTTCGGCTCAGGGTCAGCTGTACGGCCTGATCGAGCGTGAGCCCCTGCGGCGACACCGCCTCTTGCGCAGCGGCGCCGCGCGAAGCGAGTAGGGCCCCGAGGCCCAGCATGACAATCCTCGTCACGTGACGCATGGCCCCCGGCTCGTCCTTGGGAGAGCGTAAGGGTTGCGCCTGGGCTCCCGCATCTAGATCGACGAGCGGTCGCTTTCTGGCGACGAGCCGCACTCGTCCATGGACGCGCCGTGCTCGGAGCCCACTTTTGTCAGTGAACTATCGCCGCGCGCTCGATCACCATGTCGATCGTGCCGCCGCCGCGGCGGATCGACATGCCCACACTCGTCCCCACCTGCCCACGCAGTCGCTGCACGGCGTCCGCAACGGACATGTTCGACGCGTCCTCCCCGTCGATGGAGACGATGTGGTCACCGGAGCGCAGGCCGGCTCGATCCGCCGGGTCGCCGCCGAACACCTGAGCCACGAAGATGCCGTCGGCGTTCTGTCCGAGACCCGCTCCGATGCCGGCCAGATCCATCCCGCCGCCGCTGGCGGAGAGGGACACCTCTTGCGTGAGCGTCTGTCCCGAGTCGACCCGGAGTCCTGGGACGAGCTTTGTCCGGAACCCCTGCTTCTGAACACGGAGCGTGAAGGGGCCGGCAGGAGCGCCCTCGAGACGGTAGGCCCCGGCCTCGTCGGTCGTCGTGCCGGCGCCATCGTCGACGACAGAGCTCACGAGGTCGAAGTGCAGCT
>DATJYG010000640.1:0-2110 GCA_035499695.1 Polyangiaceae bacterium | reverse complement strand
CGGCCCACGACGCTCGACGAGGTGCGGCTCGGTGCCTGCACGCCTGCTGTCCTCCTCGACCCCGATGCCGCAACCGACGGCAGCTGGATCATCGACAAGGGCAAGACCGGAGGGAACACGCCCGGCTTCCGTGTGAACGTCCCCGGCAAGGGCAAGTACCTCTTCAAGCTCGACGACGCCGACCAGCCCGAGCAGTCCAGCGCCGCCGACGTCATCGCAGCCGCCGCGTATCACGCGGTCGGCTTCGACACGCCTTGCGAGCAGGTCGTGTACTTCGAGCCGTCGCTGCTGAGGCTCTCGCCGGGCCTGCGCTACAAGTGGACCAGCTTCGGCGACGAGCACGACTTCGATCGCGCGGCGCTGGACTCGCTGCTCCGCCAGGCGCCGCACCGGGGCCACCGTGTGAGGATGCTCGCGTCGGCGTGGATGCCGGGACGCCTCATCGGCCCCTTTCGTTACGAGGGCACGCGCGCGGACGATCCGAACGACGTCGTGCCGCACCAGGACCGTCGCGAGCTGCGCGCGAGCCGCGTGCTCGCCGCATGGCTCGGCCACACCGACTCGCACGAGTTCAACACCGTGGACCGCTGGCTCCCCGAGCGCGAGGGCGATGATTCGTCACCAGGTCACGTCGTGCATTCCTTCATCGACTGGGGCGACTGTCTAGGCAACGACTGGCCGCAGGAAGAGATCACGCGGCGCATGGGCTACTCGTACATCCTCGACTGGGGGGACATGGCGTCGGATTTCGCCACCCTGGGTACACGCGAGCGTCCCTGGGAAGGCGGTCGCGTCCCGGGCCACGAGCTCTTCGGGTATTTCGACGTCGCGCACTTCGTGCCTGATGACTGGAAGAACGAGTACCCGAACCCCGCCTTCTCGCGAATGACCGAGCGCGATGCCGCGTGGATGGCGCGCATCCTGGCGCGCTTCACCCCGGACATGATTCGCGCCCTCGCCGACGCGGGCCGGTTCAGCGATCCGCGCAACACCGAGTACGTGGCCCAGGTGCTCGAGGGACGTCTCGACCGCGTCCTGGAGCGCTATCTCACCCGTCTCTCATCGATCACCGACGTGGAGATCGAAGGGCAGAATCGCCTTTGCGGCGCGGACCTCGCCGAACAGCGACGGCTCCGAGCCCCGACGACGTTCCGCTACTCGGCGCGCACCGACACCGGTCTCGGCCTGGCGATCGATCGCGGCGAGGGAGGGCGCATCTGCGTGGCACTGCCGCCAGCCACGGACGCAAGGCGGTACGTCGGGATCGTGCTCGCAGACGGGGTCTCCCAGTCACCCCTGCATGCCTACGTCTACGAGCTGGGACACGACCGCGGTTACTACCGAGCGGGACTCATTCGGTGAGCAACCGCTCTCGCTCTCTCGCGAAGGTGGCTAGCGTCGCCCGAACCATCTCGAAGTTCTCTTGCAGGACGTCGAACCAGTCGTCGATCCCGAACGAGATGGCACGCGTCCGAACCGTGGCGCGTGCCTCCCAGCTCGATGCCACAGCGCCGAAACACACGCTTTCACACACGACTTGACCGGCGCCACCCTGCCAGGTGACGTGCGGATCTCTTCGGTCCGCCTCGACGCACCCCTCGTGGACCACCAGAATGCGATCGCAGGAGCCGCGCTCGAACAGGTGCTCGCCGGCAGCGAACTGCACTTCCTCGGCCGCCGCCGCCAGGTCGCTCACCGGCTGTACCCCGACGCCGCGGAACACCGGAGTGTGCATGAGGAGCGCAACTCGCTGGACGATGTCCAGCGGGCCACTCGGGTCATCCAGAGTCGGCGGGGGCGGTGGGGTAGGGGGGGTACCGTGTGCCCAGACCCGCTCCTCGACGGCCGCCGTGGCGCGCGCGAGCGCGAGAACCGAGGTCCTGGCGAGCTCGAAGCTGTCCTCGAGGAGCTCGAACCAGGCGTCGCTCGGGATCCGCAGGAGTTGGACGGCGCTGGCCGCCACGGCCGATGTCGTCCGAGGGCGCTCGATCAGCGCGTCGATCATGCCGAAGGCTCGAGGCGCTTCGACGATCTCGGCGGGCCGCTCTCTTTTCAGGAACTCCAAGCGACCCTGACGGAGCATGTAGAAGTGGTCGGGCGGCTCGCCCTC
>DATJYG010000639.1:0-2686 GCA_035499695.1 Polyangiaceae bacterium | reverse complement strand
GAGGGCGAGCGACCTCCACCTCAAGGCCGGAACGCCCCCCGTCGTGCGCGTCGACGGCGTGCTGTACACGCTCGACGATCCGCCGCCGAGCGCGCAGGACCTGCGCGACGTCAGCAATCAGCTCCTCAACGAGGAGCAGCGCGTCTACTTCTCGACGCACAGCGAGATCGATTTCGCGTTCGGCGTCTCCGGGCTCGCGCGCTTCCGAGCGAACGTCTTCATGCAGCGCGGCACGCCGGCGCTCGCGCTGCGTCACGTGCCCGTCGAGGTGCCCACGCTCGAGGATCTCGGACTCCCCGGCGTCGTGCGCGACCTCGCGTTCTCGCCGCGCGGGCTCATCCTCGTCACCGGACGCACGGGCTCGGGCAAGTCCACGACGCTCGCGGCGATGATCGACACGATCAACCGCACGACGACGCGCAACGTGATCACGGTCGAGGACCCCATCGAGTTCCTCCACCGCGACCGGCTGTCGTTCATCCATCAGCGTGAGGTCGGGCTCGACACGCAGTCCTTCCACGACGGCCTGCGTTACGTGCTGCGGCAGGACCCCGACATCATCCTCGTCGGCGAGATCCGCAACCTCGAGACCATGAGCACGGCGCTCATGGCGGCGGACACGGGGCACCTCGTGATGTCGACGCTCCACACCACCGACGTGGTGCAGAGCATCCAGCGCATCATCTCGTTCTACCCGCCGCACCAGCACGACGAGATCCGCATGTCGATGTCGGCGAACCTGCGCGCCGTGGTGTCGCAGCGCCTGATCCCGCGGCGCGACGGCGCCGGTCGCGTGCCCGCGTGCGAAATCATGGTGAGCACCCCGACGATCCGCGAGTACATCCTGGACCAGGACAAGCTGCCGCTCGTGCACTCGGTGGTCGGCGAGGGGGTCACGCAGTACGGCATGCAGACGTTCGACCAGTCGGTGCTGGCGCTGCTGCGCGAGGGGCTCATCACCGAAGAGGAAGCGCTCAAGAACTGCAACAACCCCAACGAACTCTCGCTGAAGCTCAAGGGCATCTCCGCGACCAGCGACCGCACCTGGCAGGCCGTGGACGCCGCCGCCGAGGAGAAGTCGCCCGCCAGCGCGGGCGGCGGCTCCTCCGCGCGGTCGTCCGAGTGGATGAGCCGCGAGTAGCGCGGCGAGAACGGACCGACCCCGCCGCCGATGTTCCGCAAGATCCTGATCGCCAACCGCGGCGAGATCGCGCTGCGCGTGATCCGCGCCTGCCGCGAGCTCGACGTCGCGACCGTCGCCGTCTTCAGCGAGGCGGACCGCGACAGCCTCCACGTGCGGCTCGCCGACGAGTCCGTGTGCATCGGCCCGCCCGCTCCCGCACAGTCGTACAACCACATCGCGCGCCTCATCTCCGCCGCCGAGGTGACCGGCGCGGACGCGATCCACCCCGGCTACGGCTTCCTCTCCGAGAACGCCCACTTCGTCGAGGTGTGCGAGTCGTGCGGCTTCACGTTCATCGGCCCGAGCCCCGAGATGATTCGCCGCATGGGCGACAAGTCCGAGGCGAAGCGAACCATGGCGGCGGCGGGCCTGCCGCTCGTGCCGGGCAGCGAGGGCGTGCTGGGGGACGCCGACGAGGCGCTCGGCGTCGCCCAGGCCATCGGCTTCCCGGTCATCATCAAGGCTTCGGCCGGCGGCGGAGGCCGGGGCATGCGGGTCGCATCGGACGCACGCCAGCTGCGCGCGAGCTTCGGCATCGCGCAGGCGGAGGCGGGCGCCGCCTTCAACAACAACGCCGTCTACCTCGAGAAGTACATCGTGAAGCCGCGTCACATCGAGTTCCAGCTCTTCGGCGACGGCAGCGGCGCGGTCGTGCACCTCGGCGAGCGCGAGTGCTCGGTGCAGCGCAACCACCAGAAGCTGATCGAGGAGGCGCCGAGCTCGGTGCTGACGCCCAGGCAGCGCGCGCACATGGGCGCGCTCGCCGCGCGCGGGGCGGCGTCGATCGGCTACCGCAACGCCGGCACGATAGAGTTCCTGTTCGACGAGGACGGCTCGTTCTATTTCATGGAGATGAACACGCGCATCCAGGTCGAGCACCCGGTGACGGAGGAGGTGACGGGACTGGATCTCGTCAAGGAGCAGATCCTCGTCGCAGCGGGAGAGCCGATGTCGTTCCGGCAGGAGGACGTCACCTGGAACGGCCACGCGATCGAGTGCCGCATCAACGCCGAGGACTTCGAAAAGGGCTTCCGCCCGGCGCCGGGGCAGATCACGTACTGGTACAAGCCGGGCGGTCCCGGCCTGCGCATCGACAGCCACGTCTACGCGGGCTACACCGTGCCGCCCTACTACGATTCGATGGTCGGCAAGCTGATCGCACACGGGAAATCGCGCGCCGAGGCGATCCGCCGCATGGAGATCGCGCTCGAGGAGATGATCGTCGAGGGCATCCCCACGACGATCCCGTTCCACCGACTCGCGCTGGCGCACCAGCGGTTCCGGAACGGCGATCTCGATACCCGCTTCGTGGAGCAGCTGCTCGCGGAGCGCGCGAACGCGGGCGCCGCCGCGGGCGCGTGAGCGCGCTGCGCGTCGCGGTCGGCCTCGTCCCGCGCGCGACCCCGGAAGCGCTTGCCCGCCCGGCAGGCGCGTCGTGGGAGGGCGTCGCCGTCGACGTGCTCCGCGCCACGACGACGCTGTCGTTCGCGCGCGCGAACGGCG
>DATJYG010000638.1:0-2432 GCA_035499695.1 Polyangiaceae bacterium | reverse complement strand
CGCACTGCGCCACCCCCTGCTTGCCCTGCGCATTGAGTCCGGACAGCAGCGTCGAGCAATCGCCGGCGCTGGCCTTGCACACGGAGGTAGCGACGCCGCAAAGCTGAGCCACCGACGAATCGGCGCACGATTGTCCGAGTGCGCTCCTCGCGCAACCATCCGCCAGAGATGCGTCGCACTGCTGGGTCCCCGTGAGCCCCGTCATGCACAGAGTCGCCGCGGCTGCGACCTTCGGGTTGAAGTTTGCCTGGTATGCGGCGCAGCGTTGATGGCTGGTCGAGGTAGCCGCGCAGCTCGCATCGGGAGCCACCATGGAAGCGCAGCTTCCGACCACGGTCGATGCCGCGTCGAGACAGGCCGCCGCCGCCGGTGCCGCCGTCGTCGTGGTCGCGCTGGCGGCCGTCGTGCCGGCCGCGCCGGTGCCCCGGACGTGGAGCGGGATGACCTTCGTCGGCTTCGCCGGCTGCGCGGCTGCGGTGGCTGGCGGGGCCGGCGGTGGGGCAGTTTGCGCCGCAGTCGGGGTCGCCGGCGGGCCCGTGTCCACGTGGACTTCGCATGCACCGAGACCTGCTTCGAGGAGGCTGAAAAGAAGCGCCGGAGGGACCTCCCGGGGCAACCTTCGAAGCGTGTTCCGCATGCGGTTTCTCCCTATGGGGATGGCCCGAGCACCCCTCTCGACGCTGGGCGCGTGGGTATGCGACACTACCCTTTAGAAGCCATGGCTGACAACGAGCGCAAGAGCGGTCCGGACATCTCCAAGAGCGACAAGCGCAAGCAAAGCCTTTACTTCCCCGAAGCAATGCTCGACGAGATCCAGAAGGAGGCGCAGCGCCTCCAGCGATCGATGTCCTGGGTCGTTCAGCGGGCGTGGAAACACGCGCGTAAAGAAATCAAGTCACTCCCCGGCTCGAACGAGCCGGAGAGCTGAGGCCACATCGCGACGAGGGGGCCGACGCGGTCAGGGCGTGGATGCCGTCGGAGGCGGCGCGGGCGCGCGCACCGGGGGCGGGGCTCCGTGCGCGACCCAATAGGCGGCGAGGGCCACGAGGAGCGCTCCCGATATGGCCAGGAGCCAGACGGCGAGTGGATCGGGGTCCGTTCGTGCCACCAGCGTCTCCGCGCACCTTCGCACCTCGGCGGGTTCAATCTCGGAGCGGGCGAGGCGGCGTCCTTCGACGCGGACCCTCGCGTAGTCGCCACGGGTGAAGGCGTCGACGACCGCGTCGAGGCTGGCCACCCGAGGGAAACTCTTGGCGAAGGAGGGCCGGCGGTCGGGGGTGGCCGGGCGCGGATCGGTCATTCGGGGCCGATCGTTAGCATGATCACGAACCGCCCCGATTGCGCGCGCGGCCCGCGCAATAGCGATTTCGGGGGCCGCGGACCTCAACGGTCGGCCTGGAGCAGATGGAAGCAGCGCGGCGAGACGGATACGTTGTCCCCTCGCCGAAGCTTGAGCTCCTCGAACCTGCGCTCCTCGAGCTCCGTGACGCGCGCTCGCGCGGCGCGCCCCGTGTGGCGGCTGCGGACGGTCGAATTGCGACGCGTCGCCACACGCCTTCGGCGTCGACGCCGCGGGTGAAGGCGCGACGTCCGAGGGTTGGCCACGACGTCGGGGATTGACGGACGCTCGCGCGCGGTATCGACGGACCGTGTTAGGGGCGGAGGCGCCAGCTCGCGAGGTGGGTTTTCCCGAGGTCGTCGCAGGTCGGGTCGGTGACGATGAGCTCTGGCCGCGCGTTGCGGCAGACGACCACGGTGTTCTGCCGGAAGACGCGGCCGAAGGCGATCGCCTCGTCGCGGTCCATTCCATGGACGATCCATGTGGGCTCCCGCCACGTCCCTTCGGGGTCCTCCTCGTAGCCGACACAGGCCTCGACGCGGTAGACGCCGAGGATCAAAAGGTCGCGCATGACCTGGTGGCGCTGCTCGTTGACCTTGCGGGGCAGGAGCATCGACCGCGGGTTATATCCGGTGAGGAGCGCGATGGGCTTCTGGAGGAGCTCGGGGAGGGAGGACGGGTCAGAGATGAGATCGCCGTCGAGGGAGGCGCGGATGGGGCCTGCCGGCGTAGTGAACTCGTAGACGGTGGCGAGGTAACTGCGGAGCAGGTTTTGATCCATGGTGCGTCAGACGACCTCGATTGATACGGGAGCGCCGCTGCGCCAGCTCTTTTCGAGGGCCTCGCAGGCCGCGACGTTGCGCGCGCCGTCCTCCGCCGGCCACGCGTCGCGGCTGGGGTCGAGGACGAGGGACGCGAAGTGCTCGGACTGGTGCAAGAACTGGTTGGCCCCGGGGACGTCGAAGCGTTGCTCGTGGACGGCGTGGCCCTCGCGCCGGAGGATCACCGTGGCGGGTTCCCACTCGGGGAGGAAGGGGCGTGTGACCTCGATGGTCCCAGCGTCGCCGACGATGACGACGGACTGCTCGCGGCC
>DATJYG010000637.1:0-14621 GCA_035499695.1 Polyangiaceae bacterium | reverse complement strand
TGTGCAGTCCCATCTGCAGAGCGAAAGACGCCGGCACCCAGTGGAACTGTTTTCCATGGGACGAGCCGCCGGGCTGCCCCGACCCGCGGCCGCTTCTCGGCACCGCGTGCACCAACGTCGAGGCCGGCACCCTCTGCGGAGGCTATTCGGAACAGTCGATGGTGTGCGCCGGTGGATACTGGGGCATCGCGATCATCAACGGCGGTTGCTGACGCCGCGCTTCATCGAGCCGCAGGGCGCCTCGGACGCTGCTTCGCCGCGATGCTCTTGATGACGATGGATCGCCGGCGCTTCGGGTCGAGCGGCACCTTGGCGCGCGCGAGCGCGATGGAGACGAGCTTCCGCACGTCCGGCGCGTCGAGGAGCGCTACGTCGTCGATGACGATGTGACGCACGCGCGTGCCGCTGCCCCGCAGTCGCCCCGTCGGATCCGGCAGCTTCACGCCTTGCTGGAGGAAGAAGAGGCTCGGGTGCTTCGGATACACCGCAATCGAGACGATGACCTCCGACGCCCGCTCGCTCGGCGCGAACCCGATCGCGAGCGCGTTGTAGTTGTCGTACACGAGCTCGATCGCGCCCGGACAGAGCTTGCGCACCTTCGCCAGCGCGCGGCGCGTGCGCTTCGCGACTTCGGGAGTGAACCGATCGAGAAACACATCGAGCTGCTCGCGCGGCGTCATGGCTCCGCATCGTACGCGCAACCCGGCGGAACCTCACGGCTTGTACGATTTCGAAAATAGTTCGGCAGGATCGACCCCCCGACTTCCGACTGTCCATCGGGAAGACGATGGCGCCGACGGCGGGAGCAATGGGGCTCACGACGGGGACGGGGTCCTCCTCTTTCTAGGAAGGACAAAGTCAAAACCACGACAACGGGAAAACAGTCAGAAGCCGCGCTCGCGAAGCAGCTCATCGCGGGAACGAACAAGCATCTCTCGACCCTCAGCACGCTGATGTTCGGGGATGGTTCGTACACGCCGGCGCAGGTCACTGGTCAGCTTCAAAACCTGGCCACCCTGCGTGACGACGTGACGGCAGCCCAGGCCACCACCAAGGCCAAGCTCGCTGTGGAGACGGCGCAAGCGCCGACTCTGGTGGCCTTCATGCACGCGTTCATCGCGTGGGTGAAGGCGACGTACAGCAAGCAGCCCGACGTCCTGCTCGATTTCGGCCTCAAGCCGAACAAGCAGCCGACGCCGCAAACGGTGGAGCAGAAGGCTGCCGCGCGGGCCAAGCGCCAGGCAACACGCCAGGCGCGTGGCACAACCAGCAAGAAGAAGAAGCAAGCGATCAAAGGCAACGTGACGGGAGTCACCGTGACCCCGATCACCGCGCCGGCGAACCCGCCTGCGGATTCTTCGGAGCCTGCTGGACAGCAGACGGCATCGAATGCTTCGCCGCCGGTCGCCCCGACCAACACGGTCGGTGCGCCCGCAGCGAAGTAGGGCCGATGCCACCAGGGCGCCTCGCCAGCGCCCACGCATGGGAAGTGGGGAGCGCCGCTCGCAGTCGGGGCGGTGCTCCCCTGCCCTCTATCTTCGAAGCCTGGGTCCGGTTGACCCCGGCGAAGGGTCGACGGCGACGGGAGCCGATGGTATGGCAATTGGTATGGCGACGAAGAAGGTGACGATCACCCTGGACGACGAGCAGTTCGAGGCGGTCCGCAAGCTCGTGCGGTCGGGCGCCGCCTCCAGCGTCTCGGGATTCATCCAGCACGCGGTGGGTATCGCGTTGAACGACGTCGCCGGTTGGGGGGCCATGCTCGACCAGGCGCTCGAGGACACGGGCGGGCCCCTGACGAAGAAGGAACGCGCCTGGGCGGACTCGATCCTGAAGGCGCGCCCGAACGGCAAGCGGCGACGCAGCGCGGCATGAACGGAGTGACCCTGGACGCAGGGGGCCTCATCGCCCTCGATCGAAACGATCGGCGCATTCTGGTGCTTCTCGCACGCGCGCGTCAGACGAGTGCCGAGGTGACCGTGCCTGCCACGGCGCTGGCCCAGGTGATTCGAAGTCCCGCAAGGCAGGCTCGGCTCTCGCGATTCATTCGGCAGCCCACCACGAAGCTCGCGGCCCTGGACGGACCGGATGCCACGAGCGTCGGAGTCCTGCTCGCCCGTAGTGGCACGAGCGACATCACGGACGCTCACGTCGCCGTATGCGCGAGGCGTGCCGGCCAGGCCGTCGTGACGAGCGATCCGGGCGACATCAGGCGCCTGGACCCGACCATCCCGCTCCTCGTCGTGTGACCCTCTTCAGCGCGTTGCCCAGGCGACGGGGAGCGAGGCGGCGCGGGTGGCGAGATCGCGGACGATGCGGCGGACGGGCTTCGGCGGGCGCGCCGGCAAATCGCGGCCGATGTCGGCGAGGATGCGGTCGACGCATTCCATGGCGCTCGCCGCGGCGAGCTCGGTGCCGACGCCTCGGGCGCCGGCGTTGCAGCCGGCGAGATAGAGGCCGCGGAGCGGGGTCCACACGGGGGGGCGACGCGGGCCGACCTGGTCGGGCGTCTGCGCTGTCGAGACTGCGGGGCCGTATTCCTTGCCGATCCACTTCTCGATGAAGGCGACGGAGAAGCGGTCGATGAAGAGGGCATGCTTGTGCAGGTCGGGGATGATGCGGGCGATCGTGTCCTCCATCGCGTGCTCCCAGGCGCGCGATTCGTCGCGCAGCTCGACGTCGCTCGTCGGAGCCACGGCGCACACCGTGAGGAGCTGGTGGCCCGGCGGGGCGAGCGATGGATCGAAGTTCGACGGCACGGGGCAGTAGAGGGGGACGACCGGCGGGATCTCCCCGCGCTGCAGGCACGCGAACATCGACTTGATGTCGCGCGTCGTCACGCGGAAGAGGTCCACCTGCTCTCCCACGCCGCCCACGATGGAGCCCGCGTCCACGAGCTTCTTGTCGAGCCCGATCTTCGCCTGCACCGCGATGTACGAGCCGCGCAGGTTGCGCACGCGGTCCACGTAGTCGGCCGGGAAGCGATCGGCGCCGACGAGGCCCATCACGGTGGTGCGGAGGCTCGACGTCGAGACGACCACGTCGGCCGGAAGCACGGTGCCGTCGGAGAGCTCGACGCCGCGCACGCGCCCGCCTTCGACCACGATGCGTCGCGCGCCCGTCCCCACGCGCACCTCGGCGCCGCGCTCCTTCGCGAGCCGCACGTACGTCGATGGGATCGCGATGGCCCCGCCCAGCGGATACGAGAGCGCGTTGTCCCGCGCCATGCGACGGAAGCACCAGAGCGCCTCGCCGGCGCTCACCTCCCAGTACGGCAGGATGAAGTAGAGCCCCAGCAGGAACCCGAAGACGCCGATGGTCGGCGCGTGCGACGTGAAGCGCTCGACGAACTCCTCGATCGTCCGGTCGTTCCACGCGTCCACCTCCTCGTCGGTCATCGCGAGGATGTGCGCGAAGAGACGCGCCGCCCGCATCGCCTCGCGCCACGGCAGCTCCAGCGCGCGCGCGATCTCCACGCAGAAGCGAGGCATCCGGCGCACGTCCGCCGGCACACCGATGCGCTCGACGCGGTCGGTCCCGTCGCGCGCCGGGAAGCGGATCTCGCTGATGTCGCGCGTTCGCACGAACCGCAGCGCGCCCCCCTCCCCCGCGCGCCGCAGCACGTCGCCGAGCGGTCCCTTGTCGCCGCGGCAGAACATGTGCGTGCCGATGTCGATCTTGAACCCGCGCTTCTCGTAGCCCGAGCACGAGCCGCCGATGCGCCTGTTCTTCTCGACGAGCGTGACCGGGATGCCGGCGTGCGCGAGCAGCAGCGTCGCTGCCGTTCCGCCGATTCCCGAGCCGATGACGACGGCGCGCGGGGCCATCGCGTACCTCTACGCGGCGATGAGATCCCGCAGCGCCCGTGGGCTGACGAGCGCCCGCGAGCACATCGCGACGAGCCGCTTCATGTCCACGCGCCCGTCGGCCGACGTGACCGCCTTGACGTTCGCGATGGTCCGCGGCGTCTGCTTGCGCAGGCGCTTCATGAGCGCGTCGCGCAGCCCCTGCTCGGGGAACGGCGGGAGCGTGCCGAGCACCTCCTCGTAGTGCGTGTACATCGCGTCGAGGATCTTCGCGAGGTCGATGTCGAGCTTCGCCATCGGCTGCACGAGGTCGTACGCCGCGATGAGGAGCACCATGGTCGTCGCCAGGTGCTTCGCCATGATCTCGGCGCGGTTCTTCCTGAGGTGCGGGTACACCTCGACGAAGAAGCGCTGCCCCGCGGCGATGTGACGCGACTCGTCCTTGCCGATGAGCGCGAGCACCTTGCGCACCGTCGGGTCCTTCGCCACGTGATTGATCTGGTGGAAGATCTGGTTGGCCAGGTGCTCGCCGATGATGTTGATGCTGGCCATCATGAACGCCGGATCGTTCTCGTCTACGACGCCGAACGAGTAGAGGAGGCGCACCCAGGGGTTCGGCGCCGGCATCGGGCGGCCGGTGATCTTGGGGATCAGCCGCCGTAGCGCGTCGTAGTGCTTCGCCTCCTCGAGCGCCTGCTCGGCGAAGTAGAACTTGGCCTCCTCGCTCTTCACGCGCGTCGAGAGGAGCGAGGCCCCCGTGACCGCGGCCTTCTCGCCGGGGCATAGGAACCCGAGCATCGCGGCGATCGCCTCGCCGTACTCCGGGTCCTCGCGCACCGGCTCGTCCCAGGCGACCGCCGTGGGCACGGCCCAGAAGGAGCGCTGTCCGAGCTCGTAGATCTCCCAGCCCTTCTTGTTCGGGTGCTCGCCCGTGTTGTCGAACACGCCGCCGCCGAGCAGCACGTGTCGCCAGGACATCGAGGCGGTGTCGCGAACGGCGCTGGGGTCCTTCTTCTGCATGGGGACAGCCTCCTGCGCGTGGAGTCTACCCCTCGGAAGGTTGACGCAACGGTCTCCCGGGAGTCGCATCGGACACCCACATGGGCCCCACCAAGATCGGCATCCTCGGCACTGGCGACGTCGGCCGCACGCTGGGCACCGGCTTCATCGCTCGCGGTCACGACGTGAAGCTCGGCTCGCGCGACGCGAAGAAGAGCGAGAACGCGCAGGCCTGGGTGAAGGAGAACGGCGCCAAGGCCGGCGCCGGCACGTTCGCCGAAGCCGCCAGGCACGGCGAGATCATCGTGCTGGCGACGCTCTGGACCGGGACGAAGGAAGCGATCGACTCGGCCGGGGCCGACAGCTTCGCGGGCAAGCTCGTCATCGACGCGACCAACCCGATCGACTTCTCGGGTGGCGGGCCGAAGCTCGCGGTCGGTCTCAACGACTCGGGCGGCGAGACGGTGCAGCGGTGGCTGCCGAAGGCGCACGTCGTCAAGTGCTTCAACATCGTCGGCCACGGGCTGATGGTCGATCCGAAGATCGCGGGCGGCCCGCCGGACATGTGGATCGCGGGCAACGACGAGGGCGCGAAGAAGAAGGTCGCCGAGATCCTGCGCGACTTCGGCTGGGGCCCGCCGCTCGACACGGGCGGCATCGAGGGCTCGCGCTTGCTCGAGCCGATGTGCATCCTCTGGGTGAACTACGGCGTCCGCACCGGCAAGTGGGGCGGCCACGCCTTCAAGCTGCTGCGCGTGGAGTGAGTCGTCGGCTGTTCGAGTCCGCACCCTGCGGGCGTGCGGCACTCACTTCACTTCGCGACGCAGAGGTTGCCCGGGTTGAGCGCCTCGAAGCAGCAGAGCGACGGCGAGTTGCAGTCGCCGGTGAAGCAGAAGTCCAGGTTGCCGCTCGCCACCTCGGCCGCGAACTCGGCGGAGTGCTGAAGGTCGTTGGGGCAGACGCCGCCGGTCGTCCCGCCGCTGCTGCTGCCGCTGCCGCTGCTACTCCCGCTGCTGCTCCCGGTGCTGCCGCTGCTGCTTCCACTGCTGCTGCCGCTGCTGCTCCCGCTGCTGCTCCCGCTCCCGCTGCTGCTCCCGCTGCCGCTCCCGCTGCTGCCGCCACTCCCGCTGCCGGACGACGACGAGCTGCCATCGTCACCCGCGTCGTCCGCGCCCGAGGAGCTCCCGCTGCCGCTGCTGCTCCCGCTGCCGCCGCCGCTGCTGTTGCTGCTGCTGACGCCCCCGCTGCTTCCGCCGCTGCCGCTCCCGGCCTCGTGTCCGCCGCTGCTCCCGCTGCTGCTGCCGCTGCCCCCTTCGGCGCCCGAGCCTCCGTCGATGTCGCCGCTTCCGCCCTGATCGCTGCTGTCGCCGTCGCCTCCGGAGGCGCAACCAACGGCCGCTGCGACGACGATGCTCGAGAGGAGAACGAGCCAGCGTGCTTTCATGCGAACCGCCTTCCCGCGGCGGGCGAAAACTTAGCGCCCAGCTGTACTACGCCCCGTCTCGATTGAGCCTCCCTCAGTGAGGCGCGCCCGCCTGCAACCAGCGCGTCACGACCTCCGTGGCCGCAGCTGCGGCTCGCCGATGGTTCGTTCGCCACTCGTCACGCGCACGTGAACCCACACCGTTCGCGACACCCAGCACCGCGGTGAAGGGGATGCCTCGCGCCGCGCATCCCATGGCGGCTCCGTAAGCCTCGAGGTGCTCGGCCTGCGCGCCGGCCCAGCGCGCGAGCCGGTCGGCGGCGGCATCGTCCACGGTGACGGCCGGTGTCGTCACCAGGTCTGCGGCCTTTCCACCCGACCGGAGGAGCGCGTCCGCGAGGCTCTCGGTTACGGAAGTGGATATCGACATCGGCTCCGGGAACTGCGCGAGCCCCTCCGCGATGCCCGTCGCGCCGAAGCGCAGGCGGCGAGCGACCACCACGTCGCCCGTGGAGAGCCCCGTCCCCGCGTAGGCGCCGCACGTTCCCACCATGACCGCGACGCGAGGCGTCACCTCGGCGAGCACCGTGGCCGTGCCGACGGCGGCCATCGGCAGGCCGATGCCGACGACGCGCGCGAGCACCTGCAGCTCACCCACGCGCGCGCTCATCCCTTCGCCGAGGAGCGGGCGCAAGGGCGCGAGCTCAGGATGGAAAGCAGCGAGAATCAGGACATCGCTCGTCACGGGCCCGACTCTACCTGACAAAGCGTCCAGCTCTGCCTCCTTGCCTCGATTGGCCCGGCCGACTAGCGTTACAAGGACGCGAATGCGCCTCTCCATCGTCGGCTTGATCGCGGCGGCCCCCGCCGCCCTGGGCTGCACTGGCGCCGTCGCCGGTGCCGACGGGGTGGATGCCGAGCCCGTCTCGCGCACCAACGCGGTGGTCGCCGTCGAGCGCACCAGCGACACGGCCGAGGGCGTACAAGCCCAGGCGAGCGCCCGCTTCCTGCGGGTCAGCGCGGCCACCTCCACGGATGAGGCGCTGAGCGCGGTCGGCGCGTCCTTGGACCTGCCGGCCGTCGGGACCTGCGCCGCGGTGGAGACGCTCCAGCAAGCGCGCGCCTCCGCGGGTGCCCCGGCCCCCGTGGTCGAGCTGGTCGACGTCGGAACGGTGTCGATCCAGGCCGCCGGCGGCGAGACGCTGCTCTGGCCGCGCCAGCTTCCGGACGTGACCGACGTCGTGAGCGGCGTCGTGTACGCACGCGCCGCGGCCGATCCGTCGGCCCTCCCGCCCTCCGAGCGCTACCTCGTGCGCGTCGGCGGACCGGGGCTCGCGCCCCTCGAGATGGCCGCATGGGCCCCGGGCCCGGCTGACGACATCCGCGTCGCGGGCGAGGACGCCGGACAGGTCGTCGCGAGCGGCGCCACCATCGATCTCTCATGGGCCGCGACCAGCGCCGGGGACGACCTCGTCTACGTGGACGTGAGCCCGCACGACGTCCGCTGCGTCTTCGCCGACACGGGCAGCGCGAGCCTCTCCACCGTCTTCCTCGACGAGCAAGGCTCCCTGGTGGTGCACCGGCTGCACCGCGAGTGGACCTCCGGTTGGGCCACCCACGGCATCGAGACGGCCGAGGTTCGCTTCGACTTTGCTCGCCACGTCGGGTACACCCGGCGCTGATGCGGACGAGGTACGTCGGGGGACTCGCAGTTGCCCTCGGCCCCGTGGCGCTCGCCGCCAGCGCGACCGCCTCGGCGCAGCCGCCCGCGCACGGCGGCAAGCATGGGGCGCCCTCGGCGTCGCACGCCCCGACGGTGAGCCCGAACAGCGGGGCGGCCGCGGCGTATCTGTCGGGCAAGCAGGCGATGGTCGGGTGGCACGCGCCATCGACGCGCGAGGCGGAGCGCGACGCATCGGGGCGACCGATGCTGGTGCTCACGACGCTCAACCGCGGTGAGACGCTGGCGATCCCGTCGTCCACCGACGACGGGACCTTCTGCGCGGTGGACCTCGATCGCGTGGCGCACCTGCTGCGCGCGGCGACGGGCGACGAGCACCCGGTGGACCCGCGCACCCTGGCTACCGTCTACGGCATCCAGGTGCACTTCGGCGTGCCCGAGATCCGCGTCGTGTCCGGCTACCGCGTGCCGCGCCCCGGGTCGCGGTCGAACCATGGCAAGGGGCGCGCGGTGGACCTCGTCGTGCCCGGCGTGGCCGACGAGGAGGTCGCCCGTTACGCGCGCGAGCTCGGGTTCGTGGGTGTGGGCGTGTACCCGACGAGCCAGTTCGTGCACGTCGACGTCCGCCCGCGCAGCTACTTCTGGGTGGACTTCAGCGGCCCGCACATGAAGAACCGCGAGCGCGGCATCCTGGGCGACCTCGCCGCCAAGAGCGACGCGGCGGCGCTGGCCCGCGGGCGAATGCCCATCGAGCCGTACGCCGTGGCGACCGACGTGGACGCGGCGCTGCGGGCGCGCGGCATGGCGGTGGCCTCGGCGCAGGCCGAAGAGGACGAGGACGAGGACTAGTGGACGCGGACATCGACCGCCTCGTGCGCGAGGAGCGGCTGCTCGAGGCGGCGGCGCTCGCGAGCGAGCGGGGCGATGCGCGCACGGCGAGCACGCTGTACGAGCGTGCGTGCGACTGGACGCGGGCGTCGCGCGAGGCGCTGCGCGCCGGAGATGCGCGGCGTGCGCTCGATCTCGCGGTGGAGGCGGCCGACGACACGCTCTTCGAGGGCGCCCTCGCGCAGCTCGCGGGGGACGCGCGCGCGCTCGAAGCCGGGGCCGAGCGGCTCTCGCGGCGGGGTCGCGATGCGTGGGCGGCGCGCGTGCTCGAGGCGGCCGGTGATGCGCGTGCGGCTGCACGCGCGTGGGAGCGAGCCGGAGAAGGACGACGTGCCGCCGAGCTCCTCGATCGCAGCGGAGAGCCGGCGGGCGCGGCGCGCGTGCTGGAAGCGACGCTCCGTCGTTCCCCCGAGAGCTGGGCGACGGCGGTCGCGCTCGGCGCGCTGCTCGTGCGCTTCGGGAAGGCCGAGGCGGCGGTGCGCGTCCTGCAGCGCGTGCCCGAGGAGGCGCCCGAGCGTCGCGACGCGCTCGCGCACCTGGCCCGTGGCCTCGAGCGCATGGGTCTCCCGCAGGCCGCCGCCGAGGCGAGGGCGGAGCTCGAGGCGATGGGAGGAGCACCCGCGAGCGAAGGGCCGGCGCAGGCGCAAGGGGCGCAGCTCACGCGCCTCTTCGGTCGGTACGACGTCGTGCGCGAGGTGGCGTCGTCACCGAGCGCGCGCGTGCTCGAGGCCATCGACGTCGTGCGCGGCGACCGCGTGGCGTTGAAGGTGCTCGCGGCGTGGGACGCGCAGGGCAGCGGGCGCGATGCGCTCGTTCGCTTCGAGCGCGAGGTGCGCACCATGCGCGCGCTCGATCACCCGAGCGTCGTGCCGCTGCGCGACTACCTGCCCGAGGGCCCGGCGCTGGTGCTCGAGTGGATGGCGGGTGGCACCCTCGAGCGCCTGCTCGCGGCGACCGGCGCGCTCGCACCGGCGCGTGCCGTGGAGATCGCGTCGGCCGTGCTCTCGGCGCTCGGCGAGGCGCACACGCTGGGCATCCTTCACCGCGACGTGAAGCCGGCCAACGTGCTCTTCGACGCCGCGGGGGGCGCGCGCCTGAGCGACTTCGGGGTCGCGCACCTCGGCGACGTGTCGACGACGGCCACGGGCGGCGTGTTCGGCACGCTCGCGTACATGAGCCCCGAGCAGCGCGAGGGCCGTCCGGCGACGGTCAAGAGCGACGTCTTCTCGGTGGGCGTCATGCTGCGCGAGGCCCTGACGGGAGAGAAGCCGGCGGTCGGCACGACGTCACGCACGATCCCGAGCCAGGCGCACCGCGAGCTCGATGCGCGCCACGACGCGCTCGTCGCTCGCATGACGGCGGCCGACCCCTCGGAGAGGCCGGGAGCGCTCGAGGCGCGCTCGATGCTGGCCGCGCTCCCCTGGCCCGCCGACGTGGACGCCGGCGGCGCCCGTGTTCGCGCCGAGCGCAAGTCGAGCGCGTGGCCGACGGCGGGCCGCCTCGAGATGAACGCAAGCGATGGCTCGGTGCGCGACGGCTGGCTGGGGCGGGCCATCGAGCGGGTGCCGCTCGACGAGCGCACGCTCGCACGCGCGAGGGCGTTCGCGGCGGCAGGTCATCCGGCTCTGCAGACGGTGCTTCGCGTGGACCACGACGACGGCGCCATCTGGCTCGAGGCCTTGCCGGCTCGCCTGCGCGAGTTTCCGCTGTCACCGAGCGAGCGCTCGGTCCTGGCCCACGCGCTCGACGCACTGCACGCCGCCGGGGGCGTGCACGGTGCCGTGGATCTGGCTCACGTGGTCGTCGTCGAAGACGGCGTCGTGCTCCGCTTCGCTTCGTCCCACGATCCGACCGCGACGGTGGACCGCGACCGGCTCGCGCTCGCGCGCCTCTGAACGAGGGCGACCGCGGCGAGCACGATGATCGCGCCGGCGGCGCTCTGCAGCCCGAAGCGCTCACCCGCGAAGACGACGCCGAGCGCCACGGCGATGACGGGGTTCACGTACGCATAGCTCGTCGCGACCGCCGGGCGCGTGTGCTTGAGGAGGTACGAGTACGCCGTGAAGCCCGCGAGCGATCCCGCGAGGCACAGGTAGGCGAGCGCGAACACGGCACCCGCCGAGGGCGCGCCGAAGCGCTCGCGCGTGACGGCGCTGAGCAGCAGCATCGCCAGTCCGCCCGTGATCATCTGCGCGGCCGTCCGCATCACGCCGGGAGGCGCCGGCAGACGCTGGCTCACTACCGATCCCATCGCCCATCCCATCGGCGCGAGAAGCGCGAGCACGGCGCCGCCGGGGCTCGCCCGCAGGTCCCCACCGAGGTTGAGCACCAGCACACCCACGAGGCCGAGCCCCACCCCGGCGAGCTCGCGCCCCGTGGGCGCGGTGCCGAAGGCCCGCGCGAACACCGTGGCCCAGAGGGGCATCGTCGCGACGAGCACCGACACCAGCCCCGACGACACCGAGCGCTCGGCGAGGTTCACGAGACCGTTGCCGACGACGAAGAACAGGGTGCCGGCGAGCAGCGACGCCGCCCACTCCTTGCGCGACGGCACGGCCTCCCCACGCGCCCGCGCGACCGCGAACAGCGCGGCCCCGGCGAGCACGAAGCGCACCGCGCCGATGAAGAACGGCGGGAACCCCTCGAGGGCGACGCGGATGGCCAGGTACGTCGACCCCCACACGAGGCAGACGGTGGCGAAAGCGAGGATCAGCAAGGAACGGCGCGGCACGGACGGGAATGTGTGGCGAGACGCCCGACCGCAACAGGCATAGCTCACTCGGGCTGAGACCAGCACAGTGTGGCGCGCCGCCGACTGTGCACGTATCACCCTGGAACATGGAGCGCGCCGCCAATACGAACGGGTCGAGCGGACACCTGTACGAGGCGCTGGCGAACGACCTCGCGCGCCTCGTGTCCAAGGGCACTCTCCGGCCGGGCGACCGGCTGCCCTCGGTGCGACAGCTGAGCGATCAGCGCGGCGTCAGCGTGTCGACCGTGCTGCAGGCGTACCTGCTGCTCGAGAACCGCGGGATCGTCGAGACCCGCCCGCAGTCGGGCCACTACGTGCGCGCGCGGCGCCTGTCGCTCGTGGCCGAGCCGCGCACGCCGCGCGGGGCGACGCAGGCGACGCGCGTGTCGGTGACCGAGCTCATCGCCCGCGTCTACAGCGCGTCGCGCGACCCCCGCAACGTGCTGCTCGGCGGGGGCTTCATGAGCCCCGAGCTGCTGCCGACCGAGAGCCTGAACCGCCGCCTCGCGGCCGTCGCGCGCGCCGCCGGGGGAGCGGGCATCGCGTACGACCCGCCTCCGGGGCTGCCGGCCCTGCGGCGCGCCATCGCGCGGCGGGCCGCCGACTACGACGTGGCCCTGAGCGCCGACGACGTCGTGACGACCGTCGGCACGATGGAGGCGCTTCACCTGTGCCTGCGCGCCGTCGCCCGCCACGGCGACACGATCGTCGTCGAGTCGCCCGCGTACTACGGCGTGCTGCAGCTCATCGAGAGCCTCGGCATGCGCGTGCTCGAGGTCCCGTCGAACGCGGGCACCGGCGTCGACCTCGCGCGCCTTCAGGAAGCGCTCCGCCAGCACCCGGTGCGCGCAGTCCTCCTCGTGCCGACCTTCTCCAACCCGCTCGGCGCGCTGATGCCGGACGACACCAAGCGCGAGCTCGTGCGCATGCTCGCCCGCCACGAGGTGCCCCTCATCGAGGACGACATCTACGGCGACCTCGGATTCGACGCCGCCCGCCCCCGCCCGGCCAAGGCGTTCGACCGGCACGGGCTCGTCATGCTCTGCACGTCGTTCTCCAAGACGCTCGCCCCCGGCTACCGCGTCGGGTGGGTCGCTCCCGGCCGCTGGCGCGACGCCGTCGAGCGCCTCAAGTTCGCCCAGACGGTGGGCACGCCGACGCTGCCCCAGATGGCCATCGCCGACTTCCTCGAGAACGGCGGCTACGAGCGGCACCTTCGCCGCCTGCGGCGCTCCCTCGCCGACCAGGTGGGACGCGTGAGCGACGCCGTCGCCGAGCACTTCCCGAAGGGCACGCGCATCTCGCGCCCGCGCGGCGGCTTCCTCCTCTGGGTCGAGATGCCGCCCGGCAAGAACGCCCTCGACCTGCACGACCGCGCCCTCGCGCGCGGCGTCAGCATCGCGCCGGGGCCCATCTTCTCGGCCAAGCAGCGCTTCTCGAACTGCCTGCGATTGAGCTGCGCCTGGCCCTGGTCGGACCGCATCGAGCGCGCAATCCGCACGCTCGGCGAGCTGGCGCGCGGGAACTAGCGCCGCTCAGCGATCGTCGACGATGGCGTAGACGAGCTCGCGCGGCTTGCCGTCGCGGTCGTAGGCCACCTTCAGCTCGCTCGCGACCTGCAGGGACTCGAACGCGGTCTGCGCCTGCTCCGGGCGCTCGATGGGAAAGCCGTTGACCGTCGTCACCACGTCACCGGGCTTGAGGTCGACCCCCGTCCAGAAGTCGGGATCGCGCAGGTTGGCGATGCGGAAGCCGTGGAACTTGCCGTTCGCCATCACCGGCTGGTCGTCGAGCTCCACGTGCTGCAGGAAGAAGCCGAGGCCCTGGTCGACGGCCGCCTTCACGGCGGAGCGTGCGAGCGTGTGATCCGGCGTGCCCGGCGGGGTCTGGAGCTTCGCGCCCGCGGCGGCGCGAGGGACGCCTCCGGTCGTCGGAGCCGGCGTCGAGGCCGTGGTGCCGCAGGCGGCGAGGGAGAGCACCAGGACGAAGGCAGGCGTGCGCATGGCAGAAACCTGCCTCGCGCCAGGCCCGGTGCGCAAGTTTTCGTCGGGCTCAGGACGGCGCGCGCTCGTCGAGCCAGGCCGACACGTCGCGCAACACGCGGGCGCGCTCGGGCTCGTGCAGCAGGTCGTGCGCCAGGCCGTCGTACAGGTAGAGCTGCTTGTCCAGGCTTCCGGCGCGCGCCACGATGCGCTTGCTGCCCTCGGGGCTCTCGACGGCGTCGGCCGAGCCGTGCATCGCCAGCAGGGGCGTCGTCAGCTGCGCGGCTCGCGCGTCGATGCGTCCCATCGCGTCCAGCAGCTCGCGCGCGGTGCGCGCCGGGGCGGGCCCCTGCTGCACGAGACAATCGCGAAGCGCGTCCTCCACCGTGCCGCGATCGCGAGAGGTGCGCCGGACGTCGATCTGGAAGGTGCGCGTCCAAGGTGCGAGCTTCGCGAGGAGGCGCGTCCCGCGTGCCTCCGCCGGCACGTCCTTCGGCTGCAGGAGCGCTCCGCTGAGCACGAGCCCCGAGCACAGACGCGGCCGCTGGATGGCCCACGTCGTCGCGATGGTCCCGCCCAGCCCGTGACCGAAGAGGAAGAGCAGCGGGTCCCTCTCGCGCGCCAGCACGCGACGGACTACCGCGTCCAGGTCACCCACGTACTCGTCGAACGAGCCGACCCAGGCTCGCGCACCGGCGCTGCGCGCGTGGCCCCTCAGGTCGAACGCGTGCACGGCGAACCGCGCCGCGACGAGCTTCTCGGCGAACGCGCCGTAGCGCGCGCTGTGATCCTTGAGCCCGTGCACCACGACGACGGCCGCGCGCCCCCGGCCGTACGGCCGCCACCACTGGTGGTACAGCGCCAGCCCGCCGGCCCCCGAGATACCGCTCTCACCATGCTCGAGGGTGACGGCCTCCGGCGCGTCGAACAATGCCTCGGAGAGGGCGACTGCGGCGGCCATGTGCGGGGGAGGGTGAGCGCTCCTCGCGGAGGGGGTGGAGGAGAAAATCGCCCGCGCGGCGAAACGCGCGCTTTCCGTGCATGCGTGCGGGGGGAGCGGTGCGGGCCAAGAGAGCGCGCTCCACCTCGG
>DATJYG010000636.1:0-20618 GCA_035499695.1 Polyangiaceae bacterium | reverse complement strand
CGTGACGTGACATGGCTTTCTCACGTGGGAGGGAGTAGCGGCGCCTGCATGGTCGCGGCCGCGCAGTCTAGAGGGTGCGTGGTCAGCGAGCCGAGCTCCGTATCGGTCGTCACGGCGACGCTCTCCTCGAAGGACGTCGGGCGCGTCACGAGGCGGATCTCGGCGGTGCGTACGTACTCCTCGCCGCGGCAGACGGTCATGGGGCCCTGGTTCACCTCGGATTCACACATGCCGTCGCTCGTCTGCCGGTCGAGCACGTGCAGCGTCGCGCCGGAGAGGACGACGAGGAACTCGGCGTCGCCGGTGCTGCCGCCGACGGAGGCGGCCGAGACGAATCCGTCGATGCGCGGCGGATCGAGGCGCGAACCGTCGGAGCTCCGGTAGCCGGCGCGAGCGCAGAACGAGATGCTCGCGGGCTCCATCTCGCCGAAGAGGTCGCCCAGGCCCACGAACACCACGTGGCCGTCGCGCTCGAGGACCAGGCGAACCGGCGCACGCATGGCTCCCTCGCCCTCGTCGACCTTCTCGGCGTCCCGAACCCAGGCGAGACGAACGGCGCCGGCTCCGTCGAGCGTGAGGTGGCGAAAGTGTCGCGCGCGCCGGATCGCCCGCACCCAGCGCGCGTCCGCCGGAGGGTGCGCGAACGAGACCAGTGCTGGGGCGCCTGCGTCGAGAGTCGCGATGGGCTCGACGCGCGCGCTCGTCGCCGCGGGAGCGACTCCGGGATCGGGCGCGGGCTCGGGCGCGACCCCCGAAGGCCGGCACGCGACCATCGAGAGCAGCAGCAAGAGGCCCGACGAGCCTGCGCGGATCATGCGAATCACGAGGTGAACGCGCTGGACCGCCCCCAGGCTTCCCGCTTCGAGTCGAGCGCCTCAGCGCTCGCTCGCCGTATCGCCGCCGAACGCGCCCAGGATCTTCGTGGCGATGCGATCGAAGTCCTTCACGTCCCTCGGGTCGAGCACCGCCGCCATGCGCTTCGCGATCCGGTCGCGCGCTTCCTCCACGCGCTTGCGCGCTCGCTCGCCCGCGGCGGTGAGCTCGAGCACGTACTGACGCCGGTCCTCGTCGCTGCGCGTCCTGCGCACCCAGCCGCGCTCGATGAGCGACTCGATCGTGCGCCCGGTGAGCGCCGGATCCGTGAGCGTCGCGCGCGCCAGGACCGCCTGCGAGATGCGCGTGTGACGGCCGATGTGCCGGAGGAACTTCGCCTGCGTGTTGCCCACGTCGAGCGCGGCGTACTCCTGCGCCGCCGCCGCGCGAACCGTGCGCGTCAGCGCCCCGAGCGCATCGAGAATCTCGCCGGACCCGTGCCGAGCCACGCCTCCAAGGACGCCTGGAACCGGTCTTGAAGTCAATGGTAGACGTGTCTATCTTATTGGTAGACAGGTCCACGAATGCAAGCGTCCACGCAGCGAGCCGCACAGTCACCAGCGGCCGCAGGCGTGTTCCGCTCGCTCCGGGGCTTCAACTACCGGACGTGGGCCGCCGGGGCGCTCGTGTCCAACGTCGGCACGTGGATGCAGCGCACCGCGCAAGACTGGCTCGTCCTCACCCAGCTCACGCGCAACAACGCAACCGCCGTCGGCGTCGTCATGGCGCTGCAGTTCGGGCCGCAGCTGCTCCTGCTCCCGGTGACCGGCTTCGCGGCGGACCACCTCGATCGCCGCAAGCTCCTCTTCGCGACGCAGGCCGCGCTGGGCCTCTGCGCGCTGGTGCTGGGGCTCCTGACGGTGAGCGGCGTCGTCCAGCTGTGGCACGTGTACGTGCTCGCCTTCCTCCTCGGGTGCATCACCGCGTTCGACGCGCCGGCGCGGCACGCCTTCGTGTCGGAGATGGTGCCGGAGGAAGAGCTGTCCAACGCCGTCGGCCTCAACTCGGCGTCGTTCAACGGGGCGCGCCTCGTCGGGCCCGCCGTCGCCGGCCTGCTCATCGCCGCCGTCGGCACCGGGTGGGTGTTCCTCCTCAACGCGCTGTCGTTCGTGGCGGTGCTCGGCTCGATCCTGATGATCCGCAAGGGCGAGCTCCGGCAGGGCGACCGCCCGCTCCGCAAGCGCGGGAGCCTCGTCGAAGGCTTCGTCTACGTCTGGAAGCGCCCGGACCTGAAGGCGGCGCTCCTCATGCTCTTCTTCGTCGGCACCTTCGGGCTCAACTTTCCCATCTACATCTCGACGATGTCGGTGCGCGCCTTCGGCAAGGGAGCCGGCGAGTTCGGCCTCCTGACGTCGATCATGGCGATCGGCTCGGTCACCGGCGCGCTCCTCTCCGCCCACCGCCCGAAGCCTCGATTCGGCATCCTGCTGACGGGCTCGGCGCTCTTCGGGATCGGCCTGACCATCGCCGCCTTCATGCCGACCTACGGTCTCTTCGGCGCCTCGCTCGTCATCGTCGGCGTGGCGGCGCAGACCTTCACGACCACGACGAACAGCCTCGTGCAGCTCTCGACCGAGCACACGATGCGCGGGCGCGTCGTCGCGATCCTGCTCGCCATCGCCCTCGGCGGCACGCCGATCGGCGCCCCCATCGTGGGGCGGGTGGCCGACGTGTTCGGCCCGCGCTGGGCGCTCGGCGTCGGCGCGGCCGGAGGCTTCGCGGCGCTCCTCGTCGGCATCTACCACGTCGCCAGGTACGGCCGGCGCCCAGTCGCCGGGTAGCTGGTATTCTGTCATCGTGGCGCAGAGGGTCCTCACGGTGATCTTCCAGCACGAGCCGGAGCTGCTCGCGCAGGAACGTCACCTGGCCCACGGGGCGTTCTTCGTGCCGGTGCCGGACCCGCCGCCCGAGCCGCTCGAGGAGCTCGTGCTCCGCGTCGAGTCGTCGAACGAGCAGTTCGTGGAGCTGCCGGTGCGCGTGGTGCAGATCTCGCCGACCCACATCGCGCTCGCGCCGGCGGACGCGAAGGCCGCGCGGGCCTCGCTCGCTCCCTTGATCGAAGCGGCGCGGTCGAACCCCGGTGACGGGGCGACCTGGGTGTTCTGGGGCGCGACCGATTCCTCGGCACAGCCGGTCGCCCCCGAAGAGCCGCCGTCGGAGCCGTCCCTGCCGCCGGACGACAAGCTCCTCTACGACCAGATCCGCGAGATGAGCTCCAACGAGAAGATGCAGCTCGCCCTCAAGGGCGACCGCAACGCGCGCCTGCTGCTGCTCAAGGACGTGAACAAGGGCGTCCAGGCGTTCCTGCTCCAGAACCCGCGCATCACGATCGACGAGATTCGCTACATCGCCGGCTACCGGCAGGCGAACCCCGACGTGCTGGTGACGATCGCCGCGCATCGCGACTGGGGCCAGAACCAGGGCGTGCTCGCGGCGCTCGTGCGCAACCCGAAGACGCCGGCGCCCACGGCGGTGAAGCTCCTCGACAAGATCGCGCCCGCCGAGCTCCGTCGCCTCGCCAAGAGCGGCGAGGTCCCGCGCGTCGTGCAGACGGCCGCGCGCAAGAAGGTCACCGACTAGCTGCGCGGCTTGACGAGGTAGCGCACCACGAGCTGCGACACTTCGCGCGCGAATGCGCCCTGCTCGAACGCCTCGGGGTAGTCGCGTCGCCCCACGCGCCCGAGCAGCAGGACGGTGCGCACGACCAGCACGGCGGCGAGGTGCAGGTCCTCCGGCCAGAGGCGCTCGCGGAACGGCTCGAGCGCTCGTGCGACGATCCTCGCGACCTGGTTCAGCTGGTCGGGGCCCGTCATGAGGACGAAGCCCGCCTCGATGTCGCCGTGCGTGCGGTAGCGGCCGAGGGTGCGATCGATCGCGTCGATGGTCCACAGGACGACGTGCTCGATCGTCTTGCGGAGCGACGCGCGCTCGTCCGCGAGCTTCGCCATGAGCCTGCCGAGCGCCTGCGTCTCTTCTCCCCAGCGACGCTGCAGCATCGCGAGGAACAGCGCGTCCTTCGAGGGGAAGTAGCGGTACAGCGTGCCGATGCTCACGCCGGCCACGTCGGCGATCTCGCGCGTCGTCGCCTCGTTCAGGCCCACGCGCGCGAGCACCCTGTCGGTGGCCACGAGGATGACGTCGACCGTGTCCTGCGAGCGCGCCTGCGTCGCCTCGCGCCTCGGCCGGACCCGGTTCGTGCGCCCCATGCCTGCGGATCGAACATCGTCGATCCGCCCGCGGGAAGCTACTCGACGCGGATCGTGGTCACCGCGCTGCCCGCGACGCCGTACGGATCGTACGCGGTCACGGTGAGCGTGCGGGTGCCGGCGACGGCGCTCGCGCTGAACGGCACGTTCAGCCCCCACTCGCTGCCGCCGAGGGCCGACAGCTCGAGCTGCGTCGATCCCGCCGGCCCGCTCCACGTGAGCCACACCTGGCTCACGCCGTAGAGCGCGCTCGCCGTGACGACGACCGGCACCGTGCCGCCCGGCGGGTATCCGGTGCCCGCGGCGGGCTCGAGGATGGTGACCACCGGCGTCTCGCTGCTCCCGCTCGCGAGCGTCAGCGTGTTGGTCGCCGACGTCGTCGAGCTCCCCGCCGTATCCTTCGCGACGACCGACCAGGAGCGTGCTCCCGTCGTGGCGGCGAAGCTCCACGTGTACTGCCCGGCCGTCGTGTGCGTGCACGTCGTGCCCGAAGGCGGCGAGGCGCAGTCCACGGCCACGGTGCCCGACGGCTGGACCCACTCGAGCACCACGTCGGCGATCCCCACGCTCGACGTCACGTCCGCGACGAGCGAGATCGTCGTGTTGCCCGCCAGCGTGGCTCCGTTCGCCGGCGAGACGAGCGTGACCGTCGGACTGCCCGTGGGCGGAGGGCTGCCCCCGTCGACCGGCCCTCCGCTGCTCCCGCTCATGGCCGCGGCGTTCGGCGTGCCCACCCCCGTGGGCCCGTCGTAGCCCGGCCCGGCCGTGCAGAGGTACGACGGGCTGCACGTCCCGTTGCTGCCGCTCGTGACGTCCCAGAAGTCGGAAGGGTTGGAATAAGGAAAGGAAGGACCCCCCGACGCCCGCCCCGTTGCGGCGAAGATTGCGGCGACGAGCGGCGATGCGAGGCTCGTCCCACCGATGACGGTCCAGCCCGAGTAAGGGCTCTGCGTGTCGTAGACGGCGATGCCCGTGTAGGGATCGGCCACCGCGGACACGTCGGCCACCGTCTTGTGCGAGCAGCCGGTGTCCTTCTGCCAGCTCGGCTTCGGCGTGTACGCGCTGCACCCCGAGCCGGTGCCCTCGCCGGCCTGCGTGAACCACACGGTCTCCGACCAGCCTCGCGCGTTGCTCGCCTTCGCGAGGCTCGTGCCGCCCACGCCGAGCACGTACTGAGACGACGCCGGAAACTCGACGCCGTACGCTCCGTCGCACGCGCTCGCCGTGATCAGCACCCCCGGGTGGTCGTAGTAGGAGAGCGACGACTGCGCGTTGGTCGAGTCCTCCGAGCCGCCGTAGCTGTTGCTCACGGCCGCGGCCCCGAGCTTCACGGCCGTGTCGTCGCCCGCGCCGAGGTCCGACAGATCGTCCGAGTTGGTCTCGACGAGGAGGATCTTGCAGCTCGGGCACGCGGCGCTCACCGCGTCCAGATCGAGCGAGATCTCGACGGCCCACTCCGACTGCGGGTCGGTGGCCGGGTAGCTCCCGGCGACGCCGGACTGGTTGACCTTCTCGAAGCACCCGTTGGCCGTCGTGCAGGCCGGCAGACCGAAGTACGAGCGGTACGCGGCGAGATCGCTCTCGGCGGTCGGGTCGTCGAAGGCATCGACGATCGCGACGGTAGGCGCCGCGGCGCCGGGCGACACGCCCGCCAGCTCGTAGGCGCTCTGGATGTCGCTCGGGCCGTACCCGGTGGGCGTCGTCGTCGCCAGCGGCTTGCCGCTCGCGTCGACCTGCACGTGCGCCAGGCAGCGCGCCGCGCCGGGCCGCCGCGCCTCCGGGCACACGGGCACGTGCTTGGGCACGCCCGCCGTGGTGGTGACCCCGTCGCCTCCCCCCGACGTCGCAGTCCACGCCGGGTCCGAGGACGTCGACGTGCACGCCAGAGGCACGAGGGAAGCACCGGCGAGGAACCCTGCTGCGACGAGCGCACCGAGTCGATTCATGGGGCTGGTGCGGGCAGTATCGTCCCTCGGAAATGGGAGTCGACTCGGGTTCGGGGCGCGCGACGCGCGCGACGCAACACGCGAGACGATCACGGGATTTCGGACCGCGCCGCACGCGCGAGCACGACCCCTCATCTTTCGACTCGTCGTACAGTGAGCCAGCGGCGTGGAGCGGGACCCGATTGTCGAAGAACTGCGCAGCGCTGCCGAGGAGCTCCGCCCGGTCCTCGATCTGACGCGAGCGACCATCCCGGACCTCGAGCCCGCGTTGCGCGCGGCGGAGGCGGCGACGCGCGAGGGCGCCGACGTGCAGCCGACGGTGGCCTTCGTGGGACCGCAGGCCGCGCGCATCCGGGTCGTGGACGCGCTCGTCGGCGCAGCGCTGCTCGAGGCGACGGCTGGCTCGTCGAAGACGAGCCTGCGGATCACGTTCGTGAAGCGGGCGAGCGCCTTCGACTTCGTCACGCACTCGCGAGACGGTCGGCGCGTCCTGCGCTTCTCGCAGCGCGTGCCGGACCGGAGCGATCTCTTCGACAGGCGACTGGAGCAGGCGCGCGGCGATCGCGCGAAGGCGGCAGGCGAGCTCGAGGAGCAGAAGGGCCGCTTGACCGAGGCGCGCGAGAAGGAGCGCGTCGCGCGCGCGACCGCCGAGCGATCGCCCGGCGCGGAGGAGCCGGAGGACACGACGCTCGTGCACGCGCAGTCGTTCCGCCCTGCGGCGCCGCCACCCTGGTGGGCCGTCTGGCTCTGGATCGCACGCCTCTTCGCGATGCTCTTCCGCCGCGGATCGGCGGCGCTTCCGGCGGGGCCGCAGGGGGACGACGGCCGAGCGCGGCGCGACGCGAGGAAGCAGGAACGGCGGCGGCTCGAGGAGGCGCTGCGCCAGGAGGCTCGCACGGCGAAGGATCGGGTCGCCGCCCTCGAGCGCGAGATCACCCCCGACGCCGTGAACCGCGCCGAACGCACCATCGAGCGCCTCGATGCGGAGCGAACCAGGTACGCGCAGGAGCGGCGCGACGAGTTCCTCGAGCATCTCTCGCGCGTGGGCGACGACGTCGCCGAGCTCGTGATCGAATACCCGGCCGCGCATCTGCCCGAGGGGATGAGGGTGCTCGACGTCCCGACGCCGGACGCGGAGGCGAGCCGCCGGATCGCGCTCACCGCCGTGCTTCGCGAGGCCCACGGTTTCGTCGTCGTCGAGGATCCCTCGCGCCCCATGCCGCCCGCCGTCGTCTCGTTCATCGAGGATCTTGGGCGCGGGTCCCCACGGCTCTTCAAGCTCCCGGACGCCACCGAGGGTGCCGCGATCGGCGAGCGCCTCCGGTCCGTTCGCGCCGACGGAACCCGGCTCGTCGCGCGCTCCGCGGCCATGCGCCTGCGCGCGTGTCTGCCCGCGCTGAAAGTCGCGCGCGACGAGGCCGAGGCCTCCCACCGCAAGCGGCTCGCGACCCTCGAGGGCCAGCGCCTCCCCGACCCCGCGGAGTTCCGGGCGCGTCAGGTGGAGCGCGTGAAGGCCACGATCGAGCAAGGCGTCGACGAGGCGCTCAAGTCCGCCGACGCGCTGCTGCGGCGAGATCTGGGCGCCCTTCGTGCTCGGTGGACCGAGACGGTCGGCGCTTGCAAGAGCCGCAAGGCGCTCGTCTCCCTCGCCGCCGACCTCGATGGATCCATCGCATCGGGAATCGCGCAGACGCTCGAGGGGACGACGGCGCGCATCGACGAGGAGCTCCGGCAGGTCACCCAGTCGATCGAGATGCTCGCCCTCGACGAGCTCCGTGCGAATTACCCCCTCGCGCGTCGACTCGGGAGCGAGCTGCTGCCGCCGCTCGCCGTCGACTGGTCGCAGGCGCAGCAGGCCGTGGGGGTCGCGCCGGCGCCTCTCGGGGCGGCCACGACGGCCTTCGAGAAGAAGCGGGTCACCATCGGGCTCGGCGGCGCCGCAGTGGGCGCTGCGATCGGCACGGCGATCCTGCCGGGCGTCGGCTCGGCCATCGGCGCGGTCGTGGGCGTCTTCGTCGGCTTCCTGCCGAGCTCCGATGCGCTGCGGAAGGACTGCCTCGCGCGCGTCGCGTCCTGCGTCGGCGATGCCGAGTCGCGCGCCCTCGTCGTGCTCGCGGCCCGGCGGGCCGATCTCACGCGCGTGCTGCACGAGACGATCGACGCCGGGCTCGCCGGCGCCTTCGAGCGGCACGAGGAGGCGATCGCGCGCATCCAGGAGGTCGAGCGCCGCGCGATCGCCACCGAGCGCGAGACTCTCGCCGCGCTCGACGAGGCACGCACGACCCTCACGCGAAACGAGGTCCGCCTCGAGAGAATCGGAGTCGCCTGAGGCTCAGAACGGCGGCAACATGCCGTAGCCGAACCCCCCCAGCGGCATGCCGAAGTTCTGGCCGCCGCCGAAGGCGGGTGGAATGCCGTACGGGATCCCGTAGACGAGCCGAGCGAAGTACTGCCTGCCGTAGTGCCCGGGAAGCGGGTAGCCGTCGACGTCCTGGGCTTCCTCCGTGGTCCCGGTCTTCTCGTCGACGGGCGCGGCCGCCGGGTCGGCAGAGGTTTCTTCTTCACCGCCGGTCTCCATGGCGCATCCGCACGCGAAGCTCACGAGCAGCGCCGATGCAGCCGCCAGCGGCATCAACTTGGATCTCATGTGCCACCACTCCTCGCCGGCACGACAGAACGTGCCGGCGCTGGTGGCTTTTGCAATCCGCGCTCCGCTCGCTGCTCGCCAGGGAGTCAGGTCGTCTTGGGGACGAGCCCCTTCTTCTTGCCAGCGCCGGCGCGCACGGGCTCGGCCGATTGCTCCTCGGCGCCCTCCCCGGCCTCTTCGCTCTCGTCCTCTTCGCTCTCTTCTTCCTCTTCCGCCTCGTCCTCTGCGACTTCTCCCTTGAGGGCGCGGATGGTCGCGGCGTCGCCGAGGCTCAAGGCGAGCGCCGGGTTCTTGCGCGCCTCCTCCCAGAAGCGCGTGTAGAAGAACGCGACCGCCAGGGCGCTGAAGAGGCCGATGAGCTGGCTCGTCGAGAGCTGGTACGGCACCGTGCCGGCGAAGCTCGCCGGCCTCAGCGCCAGGTAGCCGATGACGGCCGGGACGAACGCGAGGACCCTCGCGACCGTGCGTGCGCGGCGATTGGTGATGCCGAGCGAGATGCCGAAGACGAAGGCCACCGCGAAGAGCAGCAGGCAGAAGGGCACGTAGATGTGCCGGTCGAGCGTGGGCCCGTAGCTCCCGCGCTCGACGTCGTCGCGCCACAGCTCGAGCACGAAGCGCATGAAGCCGTACGCGAAGACGAAGAGGAAGAACACCTGCCCGCGGAAGCGCGTGTACTTGCGCTGCCAGAGGAGCAGCACGAGGAGCCCCAGGCCGACCAGCGACTCGTAGAGCTGCGTCGGGTGCACGGGGAAGCTCGAGTTCATCTTGATGAGCTCCTGCTCCAGCCCCGACCCGCGATAGAGGTCCAGGTGCCGCACGTACGCCGGGCTCCCTTCGCCGCTCGCCAGCGTGCCGGGGGCCCAGTGCGGGAACGTCCCCAGCGTCTTGAGCCAGTGCGGCGCGCCGTCCGGCAGACGCGTGCCGAAGTCGCACCCGAACAGGTAGCAGCCGATGCGCGTGATGAGCAGGCCCGACGCGAGGCTCGGCACCGCGTCGTCCGCCCACGCGAGCAGGCGGATCTTCTTCGGCGCGAGGTACCCCCAGCTCCCGACCAGACCCCCGATGAACCCTCCGTACGCAACGAGCCCGCCGTTGCGCAGGGCGAAGAGGTCCCAGATCGACTTGAACTCGTCGGGGTTCGTGATGACGTAGAGGAGCCGCGCCCCCGCCAGCGCCGCCAGCGCCGTGATGACGTAGCAGTTGGCCATCGTCTCCTTCGGCAGGCCGTCCTTCTCCGACAGCGGCAGCGAGAGGTACCAGCCGACGACGAGCGAGATGCCGAGCATCACGCCGTACGCGTAGATGGGCACGTTCGGCGCCTCGTACGCCGTCGTGTGCCACTTCCATCCGGCGCCGGCAGCCGCCAGGGCCACCACGAACGACGTGAGGGCGCCGTTGCGATCGCGCCTGCGCAGCGCGAGGAGCGCGTAGACGACGGCGATCGCCGCCACCGCGGCGAGCGCCCACCAGAGCTTCAGCGCCGTGTGCGGCAGGGGGATGCGAAACAGGATCGGGTGCATGGTCGCGGCCTTCCGCCTATCACGAAACCGGCAGGAACGCCGCGCCGATGCCGCACGTTTGCAGCGTGTGGTAGATCGGGCTCGTCATGCGCATCGACTCAGGCGTGGGACTTGCTGCGGTCGTGCTCTTCGGTTGCGTCCCCCCCGGTAGCGCCGGTCCGCCCGATTCGGGCCCGTCCGCCCAGAACCCGGCGCCGAAGCCCTTCGAAGCACCGGTCGCGACCGCAGCGCAGACGGCGGTCCCGACTTCGGCCGACGTGATGAAGACGCCGTTCGAGGACGGCTTCGAGAAAGCCGGACCGCCCGCGGCCGCCACGGGGGCCGAGGGCGCGCCCGGGGCCGCCGCCGGCAACGAGCCGAGCGAAGACTGGGTGCCCACCGCGCCCGGCATCTGGCACGTCGAGCAAGGCCGCCTCTGCGGCGAGCACGCGAAGAACCACGGCATCTGGCTGAAGCGCACCCTGCCCGTCAACGCGCGCATCGAGTTCGACGCCATCAGCAGCTCGACCGACGGCGACCTCAAGGCCGAGTACTGGGGCGACGGCCGCTCGTACGCGACGGCCATCTCGTACAACAACGCGACGAGCTACCTCACCATCTTCGGCGGCTGGCACAACAAGTACCACGTGCTCGCGCGCATCAACGAGCACGGCACCGACCGCAAGGAGATCACGGTCGACCCGAGCTCGGACGACCCGCGCGAGAAGCCCACGGTCGCCGGGCAGATCTACCACTTCAAGGTGGAACGGACCGACGGCAAGACCGTCAAGTGGTCGATCGACGGCGTGGACATGCTGTCCTACCCGGACACCCAGCCCCTGACCGGCCCCGGGCACGACCACTTCGGCTTCAACGACTGGGACGTCCGGGTGTGCTTCGACAACGTGAAGGTGGTCCCGCTACCCTAGCGTTTGGGCTAGGTAGGAGAGGGAGCCTCCGTGGAGCCTACGGAGATCGAGAAATCGGTCGGCGATCTCGAGGTAGCCGTTGATCGGCTGCGCTCGCTCTACGAGCAATACTTCATGGGCATCGAGAAGCTCGAGCCCACGGTGCCGCGCAAGGACGTGGACCGCCGCATCTACGCGCTCCGCAAGGAGCAGATCCGGAACACCGCGATGCGGTTCCGGTTCCAGATGATCCTGCAGCGGTACAACGTCTACCAGACGCACTGGCAGCGCATCTGCCGCGAGATCGAGAACGGGACGTACAAGCGGCACATGCTGAGGGCGGAGCGGCGCTTCGGCGAGGAGGCCCCGGGGCGCAAGCGCCGCACGTCGACGCTGCCTCCGCCGAACGCGACGCCCGCACGAGACATCGCCAAGGAGCTCGCCGAACTCGATGCCGATTTCGCGCCGCCGCCGCAGGAGATGCAGCTCGACGACGCCGACCTGATGCTCGAGGAGGAGCCGTCGCGCGGGTCAGCCGCTCGGGCGCTCCAGAAGCCCGCGCCCACATCGGCGCAGACGCCCGCGCAGGTGCAGGAGCGGAAAGGTCCGGTGTGGCGGAAAGTGGAGCCCGCTCCGCCGCGGAACTCGTCGCCTCCGCCTCCGGGCGCAGCGGTTCCGAGGCCGCAGATTCCCGGGGCCCCGAAGGCCCCGGGTCCCATGGCTGCTCCCTTCCGTGCCCCCGCCCGCGCCCCGGCTCCTGCCGCCGCTCGACCTGCCGCGCCGGCGCCCGCTCCTGCGGCCGCCGCTTCCCCGCGCGCGAACAGCGAGGATCTCCCCGACGCCCGTGTCCGGCAGATCTACGCGCAGTACGTCGACGCCAAGCGGCGCGGCAACGAGTCGACCGCCGCGATCACCTACGAGGCGGTGGCCAAGAGCCTGCGCGAATCGAGCGCCAAGCTCCGCGAGAAGACCGGCAAAGCCGTGGACTTCGAGGTCGCCATGAAGGACGGCAAGGCCATCCTCAAGCCCGTCATCAAGTGACGGGCTCCGCGCGAGCATTCGAGCGCGCGGCGCTCTCAGTGATAGGCGCGAGGCGGAATCGAGAGCGGCGGGCGGGACGAGCGCGGCGCCTCGTCGCCCTCCTCGCAATAGAGGATGGAGCAGTGACGGCTGTCGCTCTCCTGCATCCTGGCGCAGAGGGCAACGAGGTCCTCGTCGGCGTCCACGACGGTTCCTTCCGTCGGCTGCGCCGTGCGCGGATCGTATCGGCATTCGTCGAGGGCAACCCACCGCCCGCGGTACTCGCTGCTGCTGCGTATCTGTGGCCAGGTCAATCGACTGCTCATTCGCGGTCTTTCTCACCCCAGTGACGGCCCCACGGATAGCTGGGTGCACCGGGGGGGTCAAGGAACCACGTGTCGCAATCGAGCCACAGTGGCTCGGGTGTTCAGGGATCCCCTCCCTAAGTGCTCGATGTAGCGTGCCTCAGGCGCCGATGGCGACCCTCTTTCGAGGTTCAGCGAGGCTCACATGGGCGGCTCTTCCGGTCGCGTGCGCCATCGCGTGTGCGACCAGGGCGCCGGGTCCGGTGGCGGCTTCGTCGGCGACGCCGGTCGCGCCGCGGGTGCGTCTCGCGCCGGGACAGCGAGCGGCCCGCGCATCGCTCCTGGGCACGGATGTGTTCGGCCTCGCGGACGGGTCGACCCTCACGCCCGATGCCGCCCCGGGCAGCGCGCTGCTCGAGCTCGATCCGCACGTGCCCGGCCACCCGCGCCTGCGAGCGATGGGCGCCATTGCCCTCGCGAGCGACGGGAGGCGGTTGGCTCTCCTGACGAGCGGGTACAACCGGACCTTCGAGACGAGCGGCGAGCGGGTCGAGGCCGCGAGCCAGGAGCACGTGTTCGTCTACGACCTGCCGGACGAGGGGCCCCCGGTCGAGCGCGCGGTGCTGGCCCTGCCCAACAGCTTCGGCGGGCTCGCCTTCGGGCCGGACGGCAGGCTCTACGTCGGCGGAGGACCGGACGACGACGTCCACGTCTTCGCCGATCCGGAGCGGCTCGGACGGTGGCAGGAGATCCTGCCGCCGCCGGCGCTGGGGCACTTGCAGCTCCCGACGCGCTTGGGGGGCATCGGACGCAAGGAGGGGCCGTTCGCCGCGGGCCTCGCCGTCGCGGGCGACAGGTTGATCGTCGCGAACGACGAGAACGACACGATCAGCCTCGTCGGCCTCGCCTCGCCGGACCACCCGGCGACGGACCTCCCCGTCTGCGAGTTCCCCTACGCCGTGACGACGGTCGCGTCGCACGCGTTCGTAAGTTGTCTGCGCTCGCAGGAGCTCGTGGAGGTGGACCTCGGACCATCTCCCGCCGTCTCCCGGCACATCCTGGTCGGCGAGCAGCCGACCGCGGTCGTGGCCTCCCGGTCTGGGGCGCACCTCTACGTCGCCAACGCGGGGTCGGACACGGTGAGCATCGTCGACGTCGCGTCGGGACGCGTGACGGCGACGGTCCCCACGACGGCTCCTCCCGGGGCGCTCCCGGCGCAGGTGACGCCGCTGCGCGGGTCGAGCCCCAACGGGCTCGCGCTCTCTCCCGACGAGCGCACGCTGTACGTCACGAACGGCGGCAACAACACGCTGGCGGTCGTCTCGCTCGACCCGTCGGGCAGCACTGGGCGCGTCTCGGGGTTGGTGCCGACGGGCATGTACCCCACCGCCGTCGCGGTGTCGGCCAGCGGGCGATGGCTCTACGTCGCGCACGCCAAGAGCCCCACCGGTCCCAATCCCCACGGCCCCTGGACCGACGCCGCCCTCGCCTCCAGGCACCCTTATGCCGACCAGGGAGGCAACGAGTACGCGTTCCAGCTCCATCACGGGGGGCTGCTCGCGCTGCCGGTACCCGACCCGCCGACCTTGGCGAAGCTCACGGCGCAGGCCGTCGCCAACGATTTCCCGGAGGACGTCGCGCGCACGCCGTCGGTCATCGAGGCGCTGCGCCGGGTCATCAAGCACGTCGTGCTCGTCGTGGCCGAGAACCGCACCTACGACCAGGTGCTCGGCGACCTGCCCGGCGCCGACGGCGACCCGCGCCTCGTGCACTGGGGCGGGGCGATCACGCCGAACCACCACGCGATCGCCCGCGGCTTCGTGACGCTCGACCGCTTCTTCGCGTCCGGCGACGTCTCCGGCGACGGCTGGCAGTGGACCATGGGCGGGCGCACCACCGACGTCGCCGAGAAGGTGATCCCGCTCTACTACGGCGAGCGCGGCCATCACACGTACGACTGGGAAGGGCGCAACCGCGGCGTCAACGTGGGCCTCGCGCACGACGACGAGCGGCTCGCGTCCGATCCCACGACGCCGGTCGGCATCTTGCCCGGCGCGGTGGACGTGGCCGCGCCCGACGCGTTCCTCTGGGACCGCGCGCTCGCCGCCGGCCAGAGCGTGCGCGCCTACGGCGTCTTCTGCGATCTCGAGCGATACGGCCTCGGCGACGAGGACCCGGCGCGCCTGCCGCTGCTCCACATGCCCTTCGAGACGAAGACTCGCGTCGCCTTCCCGACGCGCGCGTCCCTCATGACGATCGAGGACCCGTACTTCCGCGCGTTCGACATGCGCTTCCCGGATGCGTGGCGAGAAGCCGAGTACGAGCGCGAGCTCACGGGCTACGCGGCGAGCGGCGACCTGCCGGCGCTGACGCTGGTCCGCCTGCCGCGCGATCACCTGGGCGCCTTCGCCGAGTCGATCGACGGCGTCGACACGCCGGACACGCAGATGGCCGACCACGACTGGGCCGTCGGCCGGATGGTCGAGGCGCTGTCGCGCACGCGCTTCTGGGAGAGCACCGTCGTCTTCGTGGTGGAGGACGACGCGCAGAACGGCTCGGACCACGTGAACTCGCACCGGACGATCGCCCTCGTGGCCGGTGGGCACGTCAAGCGGCACGCCGTCGTGCACACGCCGTACACGACGACGAGCATGCTGCACACCATCGCGCTGCTCCTCGGCCTCTCGCCGCTCTCGCAGCACGACGCCGAGGCCGAGCCCATGACCGACGTGTTCGACGAGACGGCCGACACGACACCGTTCGCCGCCGTCGTTCCCTCGGTGCTGCGATCGACGAAGCTCCCGTTGCCGCCGCCGCTTGCGGGCGAGCACGCGACCGCGCCCCGACGGAGCGCGGCGTGGTGGGCCGCGGCGACGGCGGGATTCGACTTCGACGACACCGACGCCGCACCGGCGGAAACGATGAATCGCGTGCTGCGCGAGGGGCTCGAGATCGATGACTCGCAACGTCTGCCGGTCTCCCGTTGAGGCTCACTCACGACTTCCCACGCGGCTCGAACGACCTCCGGCGCTCGTTCTTCGAGCTCCGGGCAGCACCAGACGACCTCCGGGAAAGGGCGAACGACCTCCGGGCAGTGTGGGTCGACGTCCGGACCGATGCAGTCGACCTCCGGCCTCCGTGAATCGACCTCCGGACCCTGCAGGACGAGCTCCGGGCACGATGGGACGAGCTCCGGTCGGATCGAGACGACCTCCGGGCCGAGCGGGGCGACCTCCGGGAGGGGGCGAACGACCTCCGGCCAGAGAGAGTCGACCTCCGGCCGATGCGAATCGACCTCCGGCAATTGCAAGTCGACCTCCGGCAAATGCGAGTCGAGCTCCGGGAATTGCAAGTCGAGCTCCGGGCAGAGCGAGTCGAGCTCCGGGAGGGGTGGGGTGAGCTCCGGCACCCGCCTGTCGACCTCCGGGCGCTTTGCGGCGAGCTCCGGGAAGGATGGGTCGACCTCGGGGAGGAGCGACGTGAAACCGTGAGGCGGGCGACTAACGTCCGTGCGAGGCGAAGAAGCTCCAGATGATCGCCGACGCGTCGGGCGCGTTGGGGTCGGTGTACGTGCCGGCGGTACTGCCGCCGGCCCACGCGTGCCCCATGTCGTGCACGACGTAGCTCTCGAGCAGGCTCTTGCCGCCCGCTGCTCCGGAGTAGCTCGTGTGCGTGTACGTCTTGCCCCCGGCGCTGCCCATCTCGCTCGTGCCCGCGCCCACCGACGCCCCCGCGCGCGTGTCGGTCTCGGTCCACTGCGTGATGACTTGTTGCCCGTTGACGACGTTGACCACGTTGTCCGTGTCACCCTGGAAGACGATCACCGGCACCGACCGCGTCGCGGAGCCCATGGCCGTGAAGGCCGCGTCCCCCTGCCCCTTGGGATCGGGCCCGCCGTAGGCCGACGCGCTGAGCGCGGACGTCGCATCGGTCGCCGCCTGGTACTCGAGCCCCGAGTGCACGGCGATCGCGGCGAACACGTCCGGGTAGGTCGCGCCGAGGATGACGCTCATCGCCGCGCCGGCGGAGATGCCCGCGGCGAACACGCGCTTCGTGTCCACCGTGTAGTCCTTGGCGACGTCGCCCACGATGCCCGCGAGGACCGCCGGCTCCGTGCCTCCACGCACCTGGTCGGCCGGCAGGAACCAGTTCCAGCACTTCTCGAGGTTGTCGCTCGTCGGTTCGTCCGGGTAGGCGACGAGGAACCCCGCGGCGTCCGCCTGCGTGTTCATCTGCGTCCCGGCCTCGAAGTCGGCGGGGTTCTGCGTACAGCCGTGGAGCATGAGGACGAGCGGCGCAGGCGTCCCCTGCTCGTAAGAGGCGGGCACGTGAAGGAGGTACGCGTGCCCGCCGAAGCTCCGCGCGATGCCGGCGTCGCCGCTCCCCGTCTGCGTGATGCTGGTGCTGCTGCTGCAAGCGCAGAGGCACCCCGCGACGAGGAGCGAGAATCGCCGGCCCATGACTCACGTCATGGTAAGCCCGCCATCGACCTCGATGGTGCGTCCGTTGACGTAGTCGCACTCGATCCCGAACTTCACCGCGAGCCAGATGTCCTCCGGCACGCCGATGCGGCCCACGGGGATCGCCGCGACCAGCGCATCGCGCGCCTTCTGGTTCATCCCCTGCGTCATCGGCGTCTCGATCATCCCGGGGGCCACCGCCACGACGCGAATGGCGTGCTGCGCGAACTCGCGCGCCCACGTCACGGTGTTCGCCGCCAGCGCCGCCTTGGTGGCGACGTAGTTGCTCTGCCCGCGGTTCCCGAGGCGCGAGATGGACGACATGTTGACGATGACGCCCGGGCGCGTCTCGGTCGTCAGCATCGTCGCCACCAGCTCGCGAACCATGAACGTGGCGCCCGTGAGGTTCACGTCGAGCACGGCGCGCCAGTCCTCGGCGGTCATCTTCTTGATCTCGCCGGTCGTCTTGTCGCGGCGAACGAGCAGCCCGTCGCGGATGATCCCCGCGTTGTTCACGAGCGTGTTCAGCCCGCCCATCGCCTCGCGCGCCCACGCGGTGAACTCGATGCAGTTGCCCTCGTTGCGCACGTCGAGCTTGCGCTTGTGGATGCCCGCGGGCAGCTCCGACAGCGCCGCCTCGTCGATGTCCCCGGCTGCCACCTGCGCCCCCGCCTCGGCGAGCCGTCGCGCGAAGTGCGCGCCCATGCCGCGCCCCGCGCCCGTCACGATTGCCTTCACGTCTCTCAGTTGCATTCGACCCTCGCTTGCTGCGTCGTGGCGGCAAGGCGCTGCGCGAGCCAGTCGCGCATCGCCGGATAGAGAACCTTCGGGGCGCGGCTGCCGACGACCGCTCCCACGTGCCCCCCGGGTACGACGATGAGCTCCTTGTCCGCGCTGCCGCACGCCTCGTTGAGGGCACGTGCCGCGGGCAAGGGGCAGATGGTGTCGCGCTCGGCGGCGACCGTGAGCACCGGGCACTGGATCTTCGCGAGCTCCACGCGCCGTCCGGCGACGTAGTGCTCACCGCGGATCAGCGCGTTCTCTTGATACAGGTCCTCGATGTACGTCCGGTACGCAGCTCCGGGGAACGGGATGTTGTCCCCGGCCCACGTCTCGAGCGCGTCGAACGCGATGCGCGCCGACTCCTCGTGCACGCGGTCGAGGTACCCGACCCACTTGGCGATCTGCGCCGTCGGACGCAGGGCGACGAAGCCGCTCTGCATCTGGTGCGGCGAGACGTTGCCGGCTTCGGAGATGGCCGTCGCGTCGAAGTACTTCGGATCGACCATCGTCCGCAGCAGCCCACCGTGAGAGAAGTCGAACGGCCCCGCGAGGTTCACGAGCGCGCGCACCCGCTGCGGCTCGAGGGCCGTCCAGATTCCCGCCAGCGTCGCCCCCATGCAGTAACCGAGAAGCCCCAGCCTCTCGGCGCGCGCGTGCCGCAACGTGAAGCGCGCGGCACGACCGAGGCGCGCGATCACGTCATCCCACGAGAGGTAGCGGTCCTCGTCGCGGGCGGTGCCCCAGTCGAGGCAATACACGTCGAGGCCGCCGGCCACGAGCGCCTCTACGAGGCTCGCACCGGCGCGCAGGTCGACGACGTACCACTTGTTGATCATCGACGGGACGACGAGCACCGGCTCGCCTCCAGCCGGCCGCACGTCAGCGGGCCGGCGGAAGCGAACCAGTTGCGCCGTCCCGTCGCGCCACAGGACGTCCCGCGGCGTGGGGGCGACGAGAGCCATTCAGTGGCTCCCGGGAGCGCCCATGACTTCGGCGCTGCGGCGGGCGACGTCCACCACGAGCTTGCGCCACTGCGCGGCGAGCTCGCTGGCGTAGGCGAGGCCTACCTTCGTGAGGCGGGTCGCCTCGTCGATGCTCGCGCACGCCTGCTCGAGGCTCTTCTCCTCGAGCTTGGCCATCTCGCCGAACACGCCCTCGACGCGCGAGGCGTGGTCCTCGATTGCCTTCTTGAATCCGTCCTTGATTTGCTGCGTCTGCGAAGTGACTGTCTCGGCCATGACGATCCGGGCTCCATTGCTTCCGGGCAGCTCGATTGCTGCTTCCGGACGCGCTGCAACCTAAATCGGTCCCGCCGTGTGTCAACGAGAAAATGTTGCGATGCACAATGACGCCGGACTCACCGGCGCCGTTTCCCGAGCGATTTCTTCAGCTCTTCGAGCTCTCGACGGAGCTCGGCGACTGCGTCGGGCGCCGGCTCGGGAGCAGGCTCCGGCTCCGCGGGCGGCGGGGGTGGAGGCGCGTCGGGCTCGCTCCACGCTGCAGGTCCGTTGAGAAGGCGCGCCAGGGCGTTCGTCGCTGCGAAGGGGGCCATCGCCAGCGGGTTGTACTGCGCGACCGCGCGCGCCCCCTGCCTCGTCTGCGCGTAGACGGCCAGCGCCCAGGACATCCAGCGCCCCATGAATTCCGCCAGAGCGTCCTCGCGCATGCGAATGAGCTGCAGCAGGAAAGGCACCGGCAGGAGCTTCGCGGCGCCGCGGCTCTCGATGATGATCTGGGTGAGCGTGGACTGCGTCAGGTCCTGTCCGCTCTTGGCGTCCACGACCTTCGCGTCGGAGCCTTTTCGGATCTTCTCGGCGAGCTCCTCGAGGGTGACGTACCGGCTGTCCGTCGTGTCGTAGAGTCGACGGTTGCCGTACTTCTTCACCGTGATGGTCGCCATGGCTCGAATCTAGCGCACGGCGTCATGTTGCATCGCAACAATTCACGCTTGACATGGGCGCCTCCGAGGCTCATTGAAAGGCGCGCGACGCAGCTGTTGCGTTGCAACGAGGACGGGTGCCATGGACGAAGGCAAGGCGACGAGGACGACGGCGCTGTGCGCGATGGCGCAGGCCGTGGGGGGTGGGCTCGGATGGTCGGCGCTCCCTGCGCTCATGCCGGTCATCGCGAAGGAGCTGGGGATCACGCACGCGATGGGCGGCATCGTCTGGGGCGCGGCGTCCCTGGGCATCGCCCTCGCGTCCATCGCGGGCGGCGCGACGGTCGACCGCTTCGGCCCGCGCCGCGTCGCCGGCATCGCGCTCGTGTTCGGCGCGTTCGCGTGTGCGGCGAGGGCGCTCGTCACCGGACCGTGGTCGCTCGCGGCGGCGATGCTCGTCTTCGGCGCGCACATCGGCTTCTGCGCACCCGCGATTCCCAAGGCGCTCGCGGGGCAGGTGCCTCTGACGAAGCTCGCGCGCGCGAACGGGATCGCTCTCCTCGGGTACACGCTCGGCACCGCCGCGACGGTGGCGCTGGCGCCCACGGTGCTCATGCCGCTCCTCGGTGGCTGGCGGGTCGTGATGATCGTCGCCGCGGTGGCGATGCTCTTCGCGGCGGCCATCTGGTGGACGTTCGTGCCGGAGGGCCGCGCGGTGACGGGACACGCGAGCATCCGTCAGATCCTCGAGCTGGCGGGCAACCGATCGCTCGCGCGCGTGGGTGCCATGCACTTCCTGCTCTTCGGCGGCTACCTCGCGCTCCTCGGGCTCCTGCCGCGGGCGCTCGTGGAGGGTGGGATGCGTCCGGCGCGCGTCGGCCTGGCGGTGGCCGCGTGGCTCGTGTCGGCGGGGATCTCCAACTACGCGGGTCCGTGGCTCTCGGATCGCATCGGTCGCCGTCGCCCGGTGCTCGCGGTGGGAGGTGCCGTCGCGGGTCTCGCGCTCGGCGCCATGGCGCTGGCTCCTGCGTCCTTCGCCGTGCCGCTGCTCGTCATCGCTGCCCTCGGTGGGGGATGCGTCGCGCCGCTTCT
>DATJYG010000635.1:0-3583 GCA_035499695.1 Polyangiaceae bacterium | reverse complement strand
CCTGCGGCCCGACGGCGCGGTGAGCGCCGCCGTCGCCTATTACCGGGCGTCGATCCGCAAGTCGCTCACCGGCGCGGAGCCGAAGCCCCGGAAGGTCGAGCACCAGACGCTCGTCGTGTGGGGCGAGAAGGACCACTACCTCGTGCCGGCGCTCGCCGATCCGCCGGCCGACTGGGTCCCCAACGCGCGCGTCGTGCGCCTTCCGGACGTGACGCACTGGTCGCAGATCGAGGCCGCCGACGACGTCGTGCGCGAGCTACGGAAACACTTCGCGTCCTAGTCGTCAGCGGTGCTGCGCCGCGATGCGGTCGAACAGGGTGCCGTCGTAGAAGGAGCGGAGCTGCTCGCGCGTCATCGCGCGCACCGGCTTGCCGTTCACCGTCTTCGTCGTGTCCGACGCGACGTAGAAGAGGACCGCGACCTCCGCTTTCGAGAAGAGGTGCCCGAGCGCGCCGGCGACCTTGCCCATCTCGGGCTTGCGATCGCCGCGATCGCTGATGACCTGGTCCATCTCGGCGGCGGTGATCTCGGTCCGTCCGGCCGGGAAGAGCACGTCGAACGCGGCGGGATCGAGGTTCCCCGAGTCGTCGAACGTGCCGCTGTCGTACGGGTGCTTGCCCTTCTCGATGCGGTCGATCTCGATGACGAACGGCGGCCCCCCGGTGAGCAGCCCGAGGAAGCCGTTGATGATCGGCGTGAGCAGGACGCGCAGCACGAGAGGGACGCCGAGCCGCTTCATCCCGTCGTACGTCTGGGAGCACGTGATGCGGTGGGTCCCCTTCGGGTCGAAGAACGCCGCGTGCCTCTCGAGCGCGCTCACGGCCGGGGGCGCCGCGCCGGGGACGGCCGCGGTCGAAGGCGCAGGTGCAGGCGCAGGTGCGGCGGGCTTCGACGAAACCGTTGCGGTCGTCATGCCGCTCCAAGATACTCCCGCCGTGCCGAGTCCGTGTATCCGGCAGCACGCCCTCACCGTGATCGCGCGCGTGCGCGAGGGCGAGCGCGCGAACCTCGTGCGCCTGCTCGAGCAGGAGCAGGCCGGCGTGGTGCGCGATCTCGCGCGCGTCGGCACCCTGCACTTCGGGCGCTTCGTCGTCTTCGACCGGGCCGGCGGCGAGGCGGCGCTCGCCTTCGAGAGCAACTACGACGGCGACGCGCAGACGCACCTGCAGCAGCTCGTGCACGCCATCGGCCCGAGCCTCGACCGCTTCTTCGGCTGCTGCCACGACTACGTGCGCGGCACCTTCCCGGCCTTCGCCGCGGAGCACGCCGTCGCGCCGCGCACGTACTACATCTCGCACGGCGGCCTCTCGCGCGATCAGATCCTTCACGACCGCCAGGTCCGCGAGGCGATCCGCGCGTGGCTCGACGACCAGGACGCCGCGGGTCGCCTCGACAAGACGCCCCCGCGCGACGTCGCGGTGCGCTTGCAGAAGCACTTATCGAAGCTCGGACTGAAGGTGGGCCCGGTCGACCGCGGCCTCCCCAGGCAGCCCTGGGCCGCCGTCCCTCTCTTCCTCGCCGTCCTGCCCGCGGTGCTCGCGGCGGAGCTCGTCCTCGCCGCCGCCGCGGTGCTCGTCTACGAGCCCGCCGACCGCCGCGCCGAGGACGCGAGCCCGCCGATCATCAAGTCGGACAACGATCCGGCCGTCAACTCGCTCATCGACGCCGAGGACCACCATCCCCAGAACGGGCTGACGCACGTCGTGCCGCTCAAGCCCGGCGTCTTCCGCCGCACCGCGCTCAAGGTCGCCCTCTACTTCGTCGAGCAGGCGCGCCGTCGCCTCTACTTCACCGGCACGCTCGGCGGCATCGCGTCGATCCACTTCGCGCGCTGGTCGCTGCTCGACGACGGCACCCTCGTCTTCTTCTCCAACTACGACGGCAGCTGGGAGTCGTACCTCGGCGACTTCGTCGACAAAGCGCACTGGTTTCTCACGGCCATCTGGACGAACACCAAGTGGTTCCCGGCGACGACGGCGCTCGCCTTCCGCGGCGCCACCCAGGAGGCCGCGTTCAAGCAGTGGGCGCGCACCTTCCAGGTGCGAAACCAGATCTGGTACTCGGCCTATCCCGACGTCAGCGTACAGAACGTCCTCGACAACGCGCGCATCCGCGAGCTCGCGGGGCGCCCCATGCGAACGACCCGGCGGGCGCGCCGCTGGCTCGAGCTCCTCTGATGGCACTCGATCTCGTCGACATCCAGGGCCTCGCCTTCTACGCGTACTCCGAGCACCCGTTCGCGGCGTACCTGCACGTGCACCTCGCGCAGCACGACCCGCGCACCGGCGCGTGGGTGCGCGAGATGGCCCGCCACGTGCGCCGCGCCCACAACGCGACCGACCGCGGCTTCCGCGACCGGCAGCGCGAGACGGTGCACGTGGCCTTCACGTGCGCCGGTCTGCAGGCGCTGGGGCTGACGCACCAGGAGCTGCTCGCCTTCCCGCGGGAGTTCGTGCACGGGATGAACCACGGCCTGCGCGCCAAGGTGCTCGGCGACACGCCGGCGAAGTGGACCTTCGGCGGCCCGGAGCAGCCGCAGATCCACGCCGTCGTGCTCCTCTACGCGCGCACGCGCGACGAGCGCGACGAGCTGGTGCAGGCCCACGCGGGCCGCATCGAGGCGGCCGGCGCGCGCGTCGTGCACCGCGACGACGCGCACATCCTGCCGCAGACGCACGAGCACTTCGGCTTCCACGACGGCATCTCCGAGCCGCACATCGGCGACGGCCCGCGCACCAAGGACGTGGGCCCCGAGGCCTCCCTCGCGCCGGGCGAGCTGCTCGTCGGGCAGATCGACGAGTACGGCCAGACGAACCCCGCGCCGGTCCTGCGCGGCTTCGACGTCGGAAGCAACGGCACCTTCGTCGTCTACCGGAAGCTCGAGCAGCGCGTGCACGCCTTCTGGCGCGCCATGCGCGAGCGCGCGCGCCCGCGTCCGCACGAGACGCCCGAGCAAGCCAGCGTGCGCCTCGCGGCCTCCCTCGTCGGCCGCTGGCCCGGCGGCGCTCCGATCGTCGACCACCCCGACAAGGACCCCGGCATCGAGACGTCGACCAACGACTTCCTCTACGCCGAGAAGGACCCGCACGGCATGCGCTGCCCCGTCGGCTCGCACGCCCGCCGCGCCTACCCGCGCGACATGCTCCCTCCGGCGCAGCAGGACTCGCTCACCGAGACCTCGCGCCACCGCCTCTTCCGCCGCGGCCGCCCCTACGGCCCACCCGTCGGCAAGCCGCCCTGGACCCTCAACGTCGGCGACCGCGACGACGACGCCGACGGCAAGCGGGGCCTCGTGTTCATCGCCCTCTGCGGGAGCCTGCGCCGCCAGTTCGAGTTCATCCAGCAGTCGTGGGTCCTCAGCCCCAAGTTCGCAGGCCTCCACGACGAGCGCGATCCCATGATCGGCGGCGGCGGCCGGTTCACCGTCCAGCGCGACCCGGTGCGCCGCTGCCTCGTCGACCTGCCGTCCTTCGTCGAGATGCGCGGCGGCGCCTACTTCTTCATGCCGGGCCTGCGCGCCCTCGAGTGGCTCGGATCTCTGGATGCCCCCGTCCGATGACCGACAGCGGGGACGCCGAGAGGA
>DATJYG010000634.1:0-8611 GCA_035499695.1 Polyangiaceae bacterium | reverse complement strand
TGAACGCGACGCCGATGGCGTAGAGCGCGAGGGCTGCGCCCCAGACGATGGTCCGGGCGCGCAGCCCCGCTTGCCACGCCCACCAGGGCGCGAGCGGGGGTACCAGGAGCGCCACGAGAGCGCGAGCGCGCAGGACGTGGCCCTCGGCGCGCGAGCGGGCGAGACCGATGGCGATGGCCGTGTGCGCGCACGCGAACACTGCGAGCAGCGCGGCAAGGGCGATCCCCATCGCGTCTCACCATACAGGAGCACCCGTCGCCTGAGTTGCTAGTCACTCGCGACTGAGTTACCAAGGGCTCAGTCGAAAGGGGGCCGCTCATGCGGTTCGCGCTCATCGGCCTGGTCGTCCTGGCCGCAGGGTCGTTCTCCATCAACGCGCAGGCGCTCATGCAGCCCAACGGGACCACGATCCCGTCGGCGATGGGCTGCTCGGGCGGGCATCCCACGGGCCTGCTTCCCGTCTTCGCGTGCGCCTGCACGCAGGCGGGCGTGTGCAACATCGGCGTGCCCTGCCCATCGGCCACGAGCTGCGACGACGGGCAGCACGGCACCTGCGAGAGCACCATCTGGCACTCGTTCAACGACAACACGTGCATCCCGAGCAACCACAGCGGGCTCGACCCGGTGGCCGACGCGACCATCGCGCAGCAGACGTTCCACCCGACGTGCGCCCTCACGTTCACCGTCGTCTCGCGCGGCAGCGCGCTGTTCCAGGACGTCTTCGGCTGGTACAACGCCACCGGCAAGCAGCCGGACCCGGGCGACCTTCACGTGATGCTCGACTGCGGCGCCACCGCCGGCACGCAGGTGGTGCTCGACCTCACGAAGGAGCCTGCGTGGAAGGGCGGCGACATCGGCTTCTTCCTCATGACCCCCGAGGCGCCGGGCAAGCCCGGCACGTGCGCCAACGGGAACTGCTGCCCGACCGTCGCTGGCGTCCAGGCCGGTGGCGGGCGCCTGTACTTCACCGAGAGCGCGTACGACCCCGACGTGGCGAACGGAACGCCGTTCATCCACGTGCTCGCGTACGACAGCCAGATCTTCCCGAAGAAGTTCTACTTCGCCTGCGAGGACACCTACGGCGGCTCGAGCGAGGACTTCACCGACCTCGTGACGAGCGTCGACGGCGTCGAGTGCTCCGGCGCGGGCCAGCAGTGCAACACCGGCAAGCCCGGCGTGTGCGCGTTCGGCGTGACCGACTGTGCCGGCGGGACGCTGGGGTGCCAGCAGGTCGTGCAGCCGTCGCCCGAGAAGTGCAACGGCGTGGACGACGACTGCGACGGCATGGTCGACGACGGCGCGACGTGCCCCGAGGCCGGGTACGTCTGCGACGACGGAAAGTGCGTGCCGCACTGCGGTAGCGTCGAGTTCCCGTGTCAGAGCGGCGGGACGTGCGACTCCACGTCGGGGCTGTGCGTCGACGCGAAGTGCATCGGCGTGACGTGCCCGACCGGCCAGATTTGCACCGCGGGCGGCTGCGGAACGCCGTGCGGCAGCGTCGTGTGTCCTCACGGGCAGTCGTGCGTCGGCAACGCGTGCGTCGACCTGTGCGCCGGCGTGTCGTGCGCGAGCGGGCAGGTGTGCGTCGACGGCGCGTGCGTCCCCGGATGCGGCTCGTGCGGCGGCGTGACCTGCTCCTCGGGGCTGTCGTGCGACATGGCGAGCGGCGCATGCGCCGACACGTCGTGCGGTACGTGCCCGAGCGGGACGTACTGCAGCTCCGGCCACTGCGTGGACGACTGCACCGGCGCCAAGTGCCCGAACGGGCAGACGTGCCAGGCCGGCAAGTGCGTCGGACCCGGCTCGGCCCCGGTCGACGGCGGGCTCACGCCGGTCGGCGGACCGGACGCGGGGGCGGCCGGGGACGACGGCGGCGCCAACGGCGACACCGGCTTCGTCGGCAACGCCCGCGGCAGCGGCTGCTCGTGTCGGGGCGCGGGCGGAAGCGGCGGTGAGGGGATACCCCTCCTCGTCCTCGCAGCTCTGTCGTTGGCCCTCACGCGGCGCGTTTGCGCCCGTGACGCGGCCAGGCGACACTGATTTCGTGCGGAACACTTCAGCCCTTCTCGGGGCGCTGGGCGCGGGAATCGTCCTCGCGCTCGGCGCGAGCATCCCCCTGGCGCGCGGCGACGCGCGCCCGCAGACGATCTCCCCCGACGAGATCAAGGAGGGCATGAAGGGCTACGGCCTGACGGTGTTCAAGGGCACCGAGCCCGAGCGCTTCGACGTCGAGGTCATCGGGGTGCTCAAGAGCTTCCGCCCGGGCGAGCCGCTCATCGTGATCAAGACGCCCAACCCGCGGCTCGACGTGACCAAGGGCGTGCACGGCATGAGCGGGAGCCCCGTCTACATCGATGGCCGCCTCGCGGGCGCGTACGCCTACAGCTGGAACTTCCCGCTCGAGCCGATCGCCGGCGTGACGCCCATCGATCTGATGCTGACCGAGATGCGCCGCCCGATCCCACCGGGCTTCTGGCCGCTCGAGCACAACGCGCCGCTGCCCGCGCCGGGCGACCGCGTGCGCAACGTATCGTCGGTGCCCCCGCACGGACCCCACGCCTCGAACGAGGGATTCGAGGGCGCGCCAGGTCGCTACGACCTCGAGGAGCACGCGCACCAGCTCGCGGCGCGCCTGGGCAAGCCCGAGGGACCGTCGGGGATCGCTCCGGCGGCGACGCCGCTCATGATGGGCGGCGTCGGCGAGCGCGCGATCGCCGAGATGCGCAAGCTGTTCGAGCCGCTCGGCCTCGAGCCGTTCCAGGGCGGCGGCGGCACGGCGAACGACCCGCACGCTCCCGCGCACTTCGTGAACGGTGGGGGGCTCGGCGTCCCGCTCGCGGGCGGCGACGTCTCCGTCACCGCCATCGGCACCGCCACGTACGCCGACGGCGGCGGCAAGGTCGCCGGATTCGGGCACCCCATGCTCGGCGGCGGCGACGAGGCGCTGCCCACGTGCATCGCGAAGGTCCTCTGGATCAACGCGAGCGCGCAGGCGAGCTTCAAGATCGGCGAGTGCGTGCGCAACCTCGGCACCCTCGTGCAGGACAGGCAGGTCGGCATCTTCCTCGACGAGCACGTCTCTGCGCCGACCATCCCGGTCGACGTCGACATCACCGGCGTCACCGGCGCTCCCAAGACGCACTGGCACGCCGACGTCACCGACGACAAGTTCATCGGCCCGTCGATGGCTGCCGTGGTGCTCTCGTCGGTCATCGAGGCGACGGCGAGCGAGCGGCGCGACCTCACGTGGAAGCTCACGAGCCGCGTCGACGTCGCCGGCCACGGCCCGGTGGACCTCGAGGACGTCGGCATCGCCGAGGGCGGCACGCCGGACACGGGCGAGTGGTTCCACTCGAAGTTCGTCGCGACCGTCGGCGACGTCCTCAACAACCCCTGGGAGCACGCGCGCATCGCCGGCGTGCACGCGAAGTTCGACGTGCGCTACGCGCGCGACGTCTGGCACCTGCGCGGCGTGGAGGTGCTCGACCCGGTCGTCGACGGCGGGCAGAGGGCGCGGCTGCGCTTCCACCTCGTGCCGCAGGACGGCCCGGAGATCACGCGCGTCGCCGAGGTCGCGATGCCCATGGAGCTCGAGGGCAAGGACGTCGAGGTGGAGATCGTCCCCGGCTACGACGTCGTCCCGGAGCTCGCGCCGCCCGAGTCGCTCGACGAGCTCCTCGCCAACGAGCCGCGGCAGACCGTCTCGCCGCGCTCGATGGTCGTCCAGTTCAAGGTGCCGTCGAGCGGCATCGCCTACCGCGGCCACGTGACGCAGCGCCTACCGCCGCTCACGCTCGACTCGCTGCGCCCGCAGAGCAGCGACACGGGCCCCGAGACCTTCCAGAGCTGGTCGCGCACCGTCGTGCCGCTGGACTGGTTCGTCGACGGTCGTGACAAGGTGAAGATCAAGGTGCGGCGCGTGGTGCGCTGAGCCCCCCGCGAGCCGCCTGTCGCTCGGCGTCTGCTACGCTGATCGAGCGTCGAGGAGGTCCGTCCTGAAGCTCGTTCGCCCGCGGGTGGGGTCCTGCGCGCTCGCCGCGCTGGCGCTCTGGCTCGCGCAGGGGGCCGGATGCGCGAGCGGCCAGGTGGCGGAGCAGGACGGGGGCGCCTCGGGCTGGTCGGACGACGGCGGAGGGACCGGCGACGACTCCGGCCGGAGCGGCTCGAAAGACGCGAGCGGCAGCTCGGGAGGCGGACAAGCCGGCGACGACGGCGGGAGCGGCTCGTCGGGGTCGGGTGGGGGCCCGACGGACTCGGGCAGTTGCACCGGTGGGGGGACGGCGTGCACGCCCTCGAACCCGTGCACGCACGGTGTCATCGACTGCGCCTCCGGGACCCCGACGTGCGTGTCCACCGGCAACCTGCCCGACGGCACGAGCTGCGGTGCGAACCAGGTCTGCCATGCGGGAGCGTGCGGCGCGTGCACGCAAGGCGCGGCGTGCACGCCCTCGAACGCATGCCACACGGGCACCACCGACTGCTCCACCGGCGCGTCCACGTGCCAGGACACCGGGACGAGCGTCGCCGACGGCACGGCGTGCGGCGCGAGCAGCATCTGCGAGTCGGGCACGTGCGACCCGTGCGGGGCGACCGGCCAGCACTGCTGCTCGGGCGGCAGCTGCAGCGGCGCTCCGCTCGAGTGCATCGGCGCCATCGCGAGCACGTGCCGGAGCAACGTGAACCCGCAGTGCACGTGCGGCACCCTGAACCAGGGGATGCAGCTGCAGGTGGGGCAGTCGCTCTGGTCCTGCGACGGACGCTTCCAGTTCGTGCTCCAGACGGACGGGAACCTCGTGCTCTACATGAGCGGCACCGCACTCTTTGCGTCGAACACCGTGGGATCGGGCGCGGCCGTGGCCGTGATGCAGGACGACGGCAACTTCGTCGTCTACACGAGCGGCGGCACCGCGGTGTGGTCGAGCGCGACGGCTGGCGCCGGCTGCGGGACGTACCTCGTCGTCCAGAACGACGGCAACACGGTCATCTACAACAGCGCCGGCACGGCCATCTGGTCGACGAACACTTGCTGCCACTAGATCCCCCGTATGGCCGACTGGGACGCCAAGGCGTACGAGCGCATCTCCGACCCGCAGTTCCGCTGGGGCCTGCGCGTGCTCGAGCGGCTGCCGCTGCGTGGCGACGAGACCGTGGTGGACCACGGGTGTGGCGCGGGCCGGCTCACCGAGGTGCTGCTCGACCGCCTGCCTCGCGGGCGCGTCGTCGCGCTCGACGCGTCGGAGGCGATGCTCGAGACGGCTCGTGGCCGGCTGGGGCGCTTCGGGGATCGCGTTTCGTACGTGCGCGCCGACGCGGCCACGTGGGTCGCCCCCGCGCCCGTGGACGCAGTGTTCAGCACGGCCACGTACCACTGGGTGAAGGACCACGACGCGCTCTTCGCGTCTCTCGCTCGCAGCCTCCGCCTCGGTGGGCTCCTCGTCGCCCAGTGCGGGGCCGCGGGCAATCTCTCGCGCATTCGATCACGCTCTGGAGCCCTGCGCGGGCGGCCGGAGTACGCGCCCTTCTTCGCGGGGTTCGCCGAGCCGTGGACCTACGCCACCGTGGAAGAGACGCGCGCCCGCGTGGCCCGTGCGGGTTTCTCGAGCGCCGATGTCTCGACCGAGCCTGCGCCCACGAGCTTCGACTCCGCCGCGTCCTTCCGCGAGTTCGTCGCCAAGGTGGTGCTGCGGGACGATCTGTCGCGTTTGCCGGACGACGCCACGCGCACCCGCTACCTGGCGGCCGTCGTAGAGTCCGCCGAGCGCGACGATCCCCCGCTGACGCTCGATTACATCCGCCTTAACATCGACGCGAAACGCTGACGAAACGTGCTGCCTTGCGTCAATGCGATTGCGGCTGGCCACCTGCGCGAGCCGCGACTAGATTCCGCGCGTTCGCCCCTACAGCCCAAGGAGGCGCCATGGTCGACAAGGTCAAGAAAGTCTGGATTGACGGGCAGTTCGTCGACTGGGACGACGCGACCGTCCACATCCTGACGCACTCCCTGCACTACGGCCTCGCTGCCTTCGAGGGCATCCGTGCCTACAAGCGGGCCGACGGCGGCACGTACGTCTTCCGTCTGCGCGAGCACGTCGACCGGCTGTTCGACTCCTGCAAGATGTGTCTGCTCAAGCCCGAGTTCACCCGCGAGCAGGTCATGGGCGTGTGCGTCGAGACCCTGCGGGTCAACGGCATGCCCGAGGGGTACCTCAGGCCGATGGTCTACGTCGGCGAGGGCGCGATGGGCATCTACGCGCCGACGAACCCCGTGCGCACCGCGGTCATCGCGTGGAAGTGGGGCGCGTACCTGGGGGAGGAGGCGCTCAAGAACGGCATCCGGACGAAGATCAGCTCGTTCGCCCGGCACCACATCAACGTGAGCCTCGCGAAGGCCAAGATGACCGGGCAGTACACGAACAGCGTGCTCGCCAAGCGCGAGGCCAAGCTGGCCGGGTACGACGAGGCCATCATGCTCGACGCGAACGGGTTCGTGAGCGAGGGCTCGGGCGAGAACATCTTCGCAGTCCGGCGAGGCATCATCTACACGCCGGACCTGTCGTGCTCCATCCTCGAGGGCATCACGCGCGACACGGTGATCACGATCGCGCGCGAGCTCGGGTTCACCGTCGTCGAGGGCCGGCTCACGCGAGACCAGCTCTGGCTGGCGGACGAGGTGTTCTTCACGGGCACCGCGGCCGAGGTCACGCCGGTCCGCGAGATCGACAACCGGACCGTCGGGGACGGGACCATCGGCCCCATCACGCGCAAGATTCAGCAGCGCTTCTTCGACGTCGTGCGCGGAAGTGATACGTCGCATCCCGAGTGGCTGACCAAGGTCTGATCCTGGCGCTCGCGCTGGTGCTCGGCGCCTGCGCCGCACCGGCCGAGCACGCCGTGGTCGTCCCGAGCGCGACGCGACCGCCCGAGGTCGCGTTCTCGGACGACCCGCGCCCGCTGCCGCACTATCACTCGAAGCGCCTGGCTCTCACGGTGCCGCTGCCGGACGGCCATGCGTGGCGCATCGACGACCACACCCAGCCGGAGCTCGTGGCCACGCACGAGCAGACGCACTCGAAGGTGGTGCTCGCGGTCCTCCGCGCGGACGAGCTGGTGGGGCGCCAGCAGTGCGAAGCCCTCGCGCGCGACAGGAAGCTCGTGCCGGACGGCAAGCTCCGCACGCTCGAGGACGCCGTGGACGTCACCCAGGAGAACTACGACACGCGCATCTGGGTCGCGGTCGAGCCGGGCTCCGGTCCCACCAGCCCGCTCGTCGGCCACGTGCTCGCCTTCGGGGGCTTCCTGCGCAAGTGCTACGTCTTCCACTACTCGACCGAGGTCGGGGCCGCCGCCGACGAGCCCGTGCTGTCGGCACGGCTCGCCTACGCGCGCGAGCGCATCCTCGGGGGGATGCAGCTCGACCCGTTCGCGGCCGTGCCGCGCGAGAAGCCGGCTGGCGCGGAGGTTGCGCCCTCGCCTTGACGCATGCGCTTGCTGGCGGTGTGCGCCGTCGCGCTCGTCTTCGGGTTCGTCGGGTCCATGCCGCTGGCGGGACCCATCTCGGTCATGGTCGTGGCGCGCGCCGCCCAAAAGCAGTTCGGCGAGGCGCTGCGCGTGGGTCTCGGGGCCGCCGTGGCCGAGGCGATCTACGCGGGAATCGCCTTCTTCGGGTACACGACGATCCTGAGGCACCACCCGGTGCTCGTTCCCGTCTCGCACGGGGTCACGGCCGTCGTGCTGATCGTGCTCGGCGTCTGGTTCGTCTTCTGGAAGCCGAAGGAGAAGGAGGACAAGGAGAAGAACCGGGCGGGCACGGTGCTCGTCGGCTTCACCGTGTCCATGCTGAACCCGACGCTCCTCCTCACGTGGACCGGGGCCGTGGCGTTCCTCTTCTCGAAGGGGCTCGGCGAGGTGAGCGAGTGGGCCGCCATCCCCTTCGGCGTTTGCGCCGGCGTGGGGGTCGCCGGGTGGTTCGGCGTTCTCGTCGCGCTGCTCCGCAAGCACGGCAGCAAGATGTCGCAGAGCGTGCTCACCTGGGCCGTACGCGGGCTGGGGGTCGCGCTCGTGGGGCTGGGGGTGTGGTCGGGCGTGCAGCTCGTGAGGTGGATGGGCGGCGACCGCCAGACTCCCGCGAGCGCCGACGCGTCGGTATGCTGGGCGGCGTGCAACCGGCGGCCGCTGCCTCGTCCCGGGCCGGGGTGGCCGACTCCCTGGACACGACCGTGGCCATCGAGACGCCTGAGCACATCGTCTTCCACCATCGCGTCGCCGGTCCTGCGCGCAGGTTCCTGGCATACCTGCTGGACCTGACGATCTGCTACGGCGCCTTCGCCGTCGTCTCCGTGCTCGTGATCATCGTGACGATCGGCACGGGAGCGATCGCGGGCGCCGCCGAGAGCGCGCTGGGCGCGGCCATCGGGCTGCTCCTGGTGCTCTTCTTCGCGATCCAGTGGGCGTACTTCTTCGTGCTCGAGGGGTGGCTCGGCACCACACCGGGCAAGCGCGCCCTCGGCCTGCGCGTGGTGACGACGACCGGGCGACCCATCGGCTGGCGTGCGGCGGCGCTGCGCAACGTGATGCGCGCGGCCGACGCGCTTCCCCTCGCGTACACCGCGGG
>DATJYG010000633.1:0-2619 GCA_035499695.1 Polyangiaceae bacterium | reverse complement strand
GTCCGCGGCGTGAAGTCCGTCAAGAACGACATGCGCCTCAAGTAGGAGACCGCGATGAACACGACTCTCAGAGCTGCCCTGGCCGCCGCGGGGATCGCCTTCGCCGGGCAGGCCTGCGCCGACGTCACGTTCTTCCAGAACGAGGACTTCCACGGACGCAACTTCACGGCCCACGGTCCCGTCGGCGATTTCGAGCGCTACGGCTTCAACGATCGCGCTTCGTCCGTGGTCGTGGCCGGAGAGCGGTGGGAGGTCTGCGAGGACGCACGCTTCGCCGGCAAGTGCGTCGTCCTTCGCCCCGGGCGATATCCGTCGCTCGCTTCGCTCGGCATGGACAACCGCATCTCCTCGGCGCGGATGATCGCCCGCGACGCGCGCGTCGAGGAGTATCGCTACGCGCCGCTGCCCGCGGGTTACGACTACCGCCGCCGCGACCACGAGCGCCTCTACCAGGCGAACGTCACGTCGGTGCATGCCGTCGTGGGGCCTGCCGAGCAGCGCTGCTGGGTGGAGCGCGAGCAGGTGCAGGACCGCGGCGGCCCCAACGTGGGCGGCGCGGTCGTGGGCGCGGTGATCGGCGGGATCCTCGGCCACCAGATCGGCAACGGCCGAGGCAATGACGTGGCCACCGCGGGCGGCGCCGTCGCCGGCGCGGTCGTGGGGTCGAACGTGGGCCGCGACAGCGGCGGAACGTACGCGCGCGACGTCCAGCATTGCAAGAGCGTGCCCAGCTCCGCGCGCACCGACTACTGGGACGTCACCTACGAGTTCCGGGGCCAGGAGCATCACATGCAGACGACCGCCCCGCCGGGTCCGACGGTGACCGTGAACGAGCATGGCGAGCCCCGGGCATGAGCGTGCTCGTCCTCACCCCGCTCATATCGCTCATCGCCGGGATCCTCATCTTCATGGTGCCCCGGCTGCTCAACTACATCGTCGCCATCTACCTCATCGTGATCGGCCTGGTGGGTCTCTTCGGCGCGGCGAGCCTGAACATCCACTGAACGGGGCCGCGATGCGCGGCCTCGCCGTCCCTTAGCGGCGCGGGCGATTTCGGGCACAGTGGCGGCATGCCGATGCCCATCCGCGCCGTCCTGATCGACCTCGACGGCACACTCGTCGACACCGCGGGCGAGATCGGACGCGCGCTTACCCGCACATTGGACGATTTCGAGATCGTGCCGCTGCGCCAGGACGAGGTCACCGCGCTCATCGGAAAGGGCGTTCGGGCGCTGGTCGAGAGGGCGCTCGCCAAGCGCGAAGCGGCGGGCCTCGACGCGGAAGCGGTCGTCGAACGCTTCCACCATCACTATCGGGAGACGGTGGCCACGGATGCGACGCTCTATCCGGGCGCGCGCGCCGGCATCGACCGGCTTCGCGCCACGGGGATCAGGCTCGCGGTGGTCACGAACAAGCCGCGGTCCTACAGCGAGAGGCTGCTGGCGTATCTCGACGTCGCGTCGCAGATGGATGCGCTGGTGGCGGGCGACGACGGCATCGCGCGCAAGCCGGCGGGCGACATGATCGTCGCGGCGTGCGAGCGGATGGACGTGCCGCTGGACGAGGCGCTGATGCTCGGGGATTCGGACAACGACGTGCTCGCGGCGCGAGCCGCCGGATGCCGCGTGTGGTGCGTGCCCTACGGGTACAACGAAGGGCGGCCGGTGGAGTCGCTGGATTGCGACCGGATCGTGGCGACGATCGAAGAGGCCGCGCGGTTGCTCGTCGGGGCCTAGACGCGTTCCAGCGCGATCGCGATGCCCTGGCCCACGCCGATGCACATCGTGCACAGCGCGTAGCGGCCCTTGCGGCGCGCGAGCTCGTTCACGGCGGTCGTGACCAGGCGCGCGCCCGAAGCGCCCAGCGGATGTCCGAGCGCGATGGCGCCGCCGTTGGGATTCACGTGCGGCGCGTCGTCGGCGACACCGAGATCGCGCAGCACCGCGAGGGCTTGCGATGCGAACGCTTCGTTCAGCTCGATCACGTCCATCTTCGCGATCGGCAGTCCCAGGCGCGCGAGGAGCTTCTTCGATGCGGGCGCCGGTCCCATGCCCATGATCCGCGGCGCGACACCCGCCGACGCCATGCCGAGGATTCGCGCACGAGGCGTGAGGCCATTCTTCTTCGCGGCCTCCTCGGATGCGACGATCAACGCGCATGCGCCATCGTTCACGCCCGACGCGTTGCCCGCGGTCACCGTGCCGCCCTCGCGCACGATGGGCTTCAACTTCGCGAGCGCCTCCATCGACGTCTCGCGCGGGTGCTCGTCCTTCGCCACGAGCAGCGGATCACCTTTCCTGGCCGGCAACGTCACCGGCACGATCTCCTCGGCGAGCGCGCCCGAGGCCTGGCCCGAGAGCGCGCGCCGTTGCGAGCGCAGCGCGAAGGCATCCTGGTCGGCGCGCGACACCTTGAAGTCCTCGGCCACGTTCTCCGCCGTCTCGGGCATCGCGTCGATGCCGTACTTCGCTTTCATCTTCGGGTTCACGAAGCGCCAGCCGATCGTGGTGTCGTACACGGCGTTGGCCCGCGAGAACGCGCTCTCGGCCTTGGGCATCACGAACGGCGCGCGCGACATGCTCTCCACGCCTCCCGCGATGCCGATCTGCGAGTCGCCGG
>DATJYG010000632.1:0-3650 GCA_035499695.1 Polyangiaceae bacterium | reverse complement strand
CGCGTTGTCCCAGGTGTCGGCGCCGCTGGGGTGGTTGTTCGCGCAGCACGTGTAGCAATCGTCGTCGTTGGACATCATGTCGCACGCGTTGTCGGAGACGCCGCCGTCGGCCGATCCGCCGCTGCTCGATCCGCTGCTGCCCCCCGAGACTCCACCGCTGCTGGAGCTCCCTCCGCTGCTCGAGCCGCTCCCGGAGCCAGAGGAGCTGGAGGACGCCGCGCTACCCCCGCCGCCGGAGGAACTCGACCCCGAGCCGCCCTCGGACGATGGCCCCCCGAATCCCGTCGATCCCCCGCTGTCCGACGACGAGCACCCGGCGACTGCGACGACGGCGGTGCCGGCGACCACGGTAAGCCCCGCGAAAGCGAGCGTGATGGCGAAGGGCGTGACTCGGGTGAAACCAGGGTTCTTCATTGGGGGCCTCGTGTGCGAGGCGGTAGGAGCAAGGCGCGCGCCCTTCGGCGCCGGCTGCCAATTTGCGACTTTCTCCGCGTTCCACTGCTCACGCGCGACGGCGATGTCGCGGGGAGACGCGGCGTGGCGTGACAAGGTCGTCGCGTTGGCTGCGCGACCTGCGGCGCTTTCTGCTGGGACGAGCGCGACTATCGCCTACGCGCTGCGCTGTCCCCGCGAGAGGAGCGCGGTCAGGACGGTCCCGGCGATCCAGGCGAGCAGCAACGTCGCGATCTGCACGCCGTGGTACAAGATGGCGAAAGCGGCCGCGGGCGCCTCCGGCACGTGCACCGTCGTGAGCGCGAACGCCGCTCCGAGCTCGAGAGACCCGAGGTTGCCGGGGGCCGCCGGAATCGCGATGGCCAGGTTCACCGCGAGGAGCACGAGGAGCGCCGCCTCGAGGTGCAGGGGGATCCCCACCGAGCGCATGACGACGAGGATGAGCGTCACGTCGGAGAGCCACGAGACCATCACGTAGCCGAAGGAGTGCACCACCGGCCCGAGGTCGTCGAAGAGCTTCAGGTCAGAGAGCCACTTCACGGACGCCCGCGCGCGCCGCGCCAGCAGCACCAGCGCCACGACGACGAGGAGCACGATGGGCAGCGCCCACCGCAGGCGCCCGAGCCACGCCTGGTCCGGAAGGAGCCACGGCAGCGGCGAGACGACGAGCACCAGCGCCGCCGCGTCGAACACCTTCTCGAAGGCCACCGCGGCGCCGACCGCCGTGAGCGGGATGCCGTGGTTGCGCTTGAGCCACCAGACGCGCAGCGCCTCGCCTCCGCGCATCGGGAGGACGAGCGACGTGCCGTTGGCCGCCACCGTGTACCAGAGCATCGTGCGCAGCGGCACCGCCTTCATCGGCGCGAGGATGGTCCGCCAGTAGGCGGACTTGGCCACCTGCATCGCGAAGCTCAGCGCGCACCCGAGCACGAGCGGCGCCGCGGACGCCGAGAGCAGCGACTGCTTCAGCGCGCCCATATCGAGCGTGCGCACCGCGACGACGACGAGCGCCGCCACGGCGAGCGTCGTCCCGATCCTCACGGCGATCGGCCAGAACTTCTTCCCCGGCCCTCGCGGGGCAGGCTGGCTCACGTCCCGATGGCTTGCTCGGCCTCGACGTCGGCCACGACACCGGGCACGACGTGCTCGCCCGAGTCACTCGGACGCGCCGCGGGGAGAGCCGGAATCGTATCGGAGCGATCGACCCACCCTTCGAGCAGGCCGAGGGGCGCCTGGCCACGCCTGACGCGGTGGTTCTCGATGGTCACGAGGTACTGATCGACGACCGCGCGGGCGACCGCCTGCCAGTCGTACTGCCGCACGTGCGCCAGGTTGAACGCCGACATCGCGCGACGGCGCGGCTCGTCGGACATGAGGCTCTCGAGCGCCACGGCGAGCGCCGTGACGTCGCGCGGCGGGACGAGCACGGCGCCGGCGGGGTCCGCCACCTGACGGTAGCCCTCGATGTCGCTGCACACGATGGGCTTGCCCGTCGCCATCGCCTCGAGGAGCACGATGCCGAACGACTCCTGCCCCGTCGACGGCGCGGTGAACACGTCGCAATCGCGATAGCGGTCCACGAGCTCCCGCAACGGAAGCGGCGGGTGGTACGTGAGCCCATCCATGCGCGGGAGCTTCGGCGACGAAGGGTTCTCGCCCACGACGTCGAGCTTCCACCGCGCGTCGTTTGCGCGGAGGCGCGCGTACGCCTCGAGGATCGTCGCGATGCCCTTGCGCTCGTCCGACAGCCGCCCGATGGCGAGGATGCGGCGCTCGTTGCGCGACTGCGCCGGGCGCAGCCCCGGGGTGAACACGTCCACCGGGATGCCGTTGGGCACGATCGGCAGCGGGCGCTTCCAGGCGTGGCTCGCCCAGCGAGCGGCCGGCTGCGACACGGCGACGGCGTGATCGAGGAACGGATACTGGATGGCCCGCGTGAGCTGCGCGAGGATCCGGAGCCCCAGCGGGGGCGACTCCTGGAACGCGTGGAAGGTGCCCATCTTGGGCACGCCCGGCGTGAGCCACGCCGTCCAGTACGAGAGCGACGGCACCGGCGGCTCGTGCACGTGGATGACGTCGAACTTGTTCTCGCGGAAGAACTTCCGCATGCGGAACGGCGACGCGAAGAGGGCCAGCTTGTTGTCCGACCCGTTCGACGGGATGTTGACGATGCCGCCGATCCCGGACACGTGCGGGTCGTCGATCTTCTTGCTCGACGCGCCGAGGATGACCACCGAGTGCCCGTCGCGACGGAGCAAGCGCGCGAGCTGCACGGCGTGGTGCTTCACGCCGCCGGCTGCGTCGGCCAGGTCGTACGGGACGACGATGCAGATGCGGAGGCGCGGCACGCCACGATCTGTCGCGGGCTCGAACGCCGGAGCAATCACGTCGTCATGAAGAAGGGGCGAAGTGGCCATCCAGTGGTCTCGAAGCGTTGCCCGGCCCGCCAATGCGGGAATGAAGCCATCGTTGGACGTAGAAACCGCGCCGACGATTGATTGCCTCGACTACTCCAAGCCCCGCGTATCTTCAAGCTTTCTACGGTGTCGCGCGCGTCCGTGATCGCGCTGTCAGATGTTGCTGCGGTGCCACGTGTTGCTCGATAACCACAGTTCGACCCTCGGGGTGGGGGTGAAAAAGTGACAGCGCTGCGTAGGACCGTTGGCGCATAGTCTGCTCGTTCCAACGAGTTGCCCGTGCCGTCGTCGACTCCCATCCGTCGCCATTCCGATGCTCCCGGTCCCCTGGTCGGATGTCTGGCGGCCGTCCTCTTGCACCTGCCGGCCTTCCGCTACCAGCTGCTGTCGGACGACGAGGCCATCTACGACGCGATGGCGCAGGTCGTCTCCCGCGGCGGCGTCATGTACCGCGACACGGTGGATCACAAGCCGCCGGGGCTCGTCTACACGTACGCGGCCGTGCGGAGCGTGGTGGAGCACCTGGGCGGCGGCTTTCCCCTGGTGCTCGCCGCGGTGCATCTCGTCGGGCTCGTGTTCGTCGTGGCGACGTGCTGGGCGCTGCACCGGATCGCGCGGCACGTGCTCGAGGAGAGGCTGTGGGGCCTCCCTCCCCTCCTCTATGCGCTGGCCTCGGCGGCGAACATCGCGCCCGACAGCCTCGCGGTGAACGGGGAGATGCTGATGGCGCTGCCCACGGTGGTGGCGGTTTGGGCAGCCCTGGTCGCCGCGAAGGAGGAT
>DATJYG010000631.1:0-15469 GCA_035499695.1 Polyangiaceae bacterium | reverse complement strand
AAGGTGCTGTTCGAGGAGGCGCCGCGCCTGCGCCAGAGAGGCGCCTTCCCTCCGGAGCTCGACGAGCTCGTCGACCGCATGGTCTCGAAGGAGGTGGCGCGGCGGCCCACCGACGCCGCAGCGGTCGCCGTCCAGCTGGCGCAGATCCAGATCGCGCTGAAAGGGGATGATGCACCGCCTCCGGAGTCGGAGGCGCCCCGGTCGCTCACGCACGGCGAGCAGCGTCTCGTGTGCGTGGTGATGGCCGCGCCGTCGGAGCACACCCCCGCGCTCGTTCGCGACGGAGGGACGATGCAATCCCCGGGCTCCGGCTCCGGCGCGCGCGCGGCCTCGGGCGGGCAGGCTTCGCCGCTCGCGCGCTTCGCGCTCGCGCTGCGCGAGATGATGCCGGATGTCCCCATGGTGCTCGCCACCGGACGCGGGGTGGTGACGGGTCGCTTCCCGGTGGGCGAGGTACTCGACCGCGCCTCGAAGCTGCTCGCCGTGCCGGCGGTGTCGCGCGAGGGCCAGCCGGATCGCGTGACGCGCCCCGTGCTCCTCGACGGCGTCACCGCCGGCCTGCTCGATCTGCGCTTCGACGTCGTCGAGAGCGATTCGCGATCCGAGTTGCGTGGTGCGCGCGAGGCGAGCGACGTCGCGCGATCGGTGCTCGGGAGGCCGACGTCGTGCGTCGGGCGCGACCGCGACCTGCGCACCCTCGAAGCGACCTTCGAGGAATGCGTCGGCGATTCGGTCGCGCGCGCAGTGCTGGTCACCGCGCCCGCGGGCCTCGGCAAGACACGGCTACGGCGAGAGTTCCTCCGTCGCGTGCGCCGGGGGACCGATGTCGTCGAGGTGCTCATCGGCCGCGGCGATCCCATGAGCGCGGGCGCGCCCCACGCCATGATCGCGCAGACGGTGACGGCCGCGGCGGGGATCGCCGACGGCGAGCCGCTGGCGGCGCGCAGGCAGAAGGTGAACACCCGCGTCACGCGCGCGGTGCCCGAGGCGGATCGTGCACGCGTCGCCGAGTTCCTCGGCGAGATCGTGGGTGCGCCTTTCCCCGACGAGGCGAGCCTGCAGCTCCGTGCCGCGCGGCAGGACCCGGTCCTTCGCGGTGACCAGATGCGGCGGGCGTACGAGGACTGGCTGCGCGCCGAGTGCATGCGTGCGCCGATCATCCTCGTGCTCGAGGACATGCACTGGGGCGATCTCCCCAGCGTGAAGCTCGTTGACACGCTCCTACGCAACCTGCGCGACGTACCACTCATGATCCTCGTGTCCGCGCGACCCGAGGTGCACGACCTCTTCCCGAACGCGTGGACTCACCGCGGGCTCGTCGAGCTCCGCCTGGCGGAGCTGACGCCGAAGGCATGCGAGAGGCTGGTGCGCGAGGTGCTCGGCGACACGGTCGACGGGAAGACGCTTTCTCGGATCGTCGCCGCCTCGGAGGGCAACCCGTTTTGCCTCGAGGAGCTCGTGCGTGCGGAGGCCGAGGGGAAGCGCGACGAGACGCCCGGTTCGGTGCTCGCCGTCGTGAGTGCGCGCATCGACCGACTGGACCCCGCGGCGCGCCGTGTGCTGCGTGCCGCCAGCGTCTTCGGCCAGCAGTTCTGGCGCGGCGCCGTCGCGACCCTCGTCGGAGCACAGCGTGCCGGCGACGTCACGGCGTGGCTCGACTACCTCGTGCAGCGGGAAATCGTGATCAAGCGGGGTCGCGGCAAGTTCCCCGGCGACGAGGAGTACGTCTTCCGTCACTCGCTCGTGCGCGATGCGGCCTACGCGATGCTCGTCGGTGAGGACCGCGTGCTCGGGCATCGCCTCGCTGCAGCCTGGCTCGAGGAGGCGGGGGAGCGCGACGCCTCGACCCTGGCCGAGCACTTCGATCGCGGACAGGCGCCCGACCGGGCGATCACGTGGTACCTGCGCGCGGCCGAGCAAGCGCTCGAAGGCAACGATCTCGACACCGCCATCGCCCGGAGCGACCGCGTGATCGCTCTCGGTGCGGAGGGCAGGCACCTCGCTTCGGCGTGGCAGACGAAGGCCGAAGCTCTCAAGTGGCGTGGGGCCAACGCCGAGGCGCGCGATGCGGCGCGAAGCGCGATGTCGGCGTCCGCGCCCGGCAGCGAAGGGTGGTGCGCGGCAGCAGGGGAGGTCGCCGCCGCCAGCGGCAAGCTCGGCGATCGCCAAGGCCTCGTCGACGTGGCCGAGGCGCTTCTCGCACTGCCGGCCGGCGCGGGTGGGACCGCACGGCTCGTGGCCACGGCCCGCATGACGACTCAGCTCGCCCTCGTCGGACACAAGGAGCTGGTCGAGAAGCTGCTCTCGCGCCTCTCGGGCAGTGGGGCGAGCGATCCCGCCGTCGCAGGCTGGGTGCTCGAAGCGCGTGCCGTGTCGGCTGGGTCTGCAGGCGATCCGGGAGCGCGCGTGCGCCTGGCCGACGCCGCGGCGGAAGCGTTCGAGGCCGCCGGAGATCTGCGCAACGCCTGCCTGCAGCGCGTGAGTGTCGGCTACGCGTACAACGAGATCGGTGCGTACGCCGAGGCGGAGAGGGCGCTGCGCGGTGCGCTCGTCGTCGCCGAGCGAATGGGGCTCGACAACGCGCTCGGCACGGCCCGGGCACAGCTCGGGCGGACGCTCGCGAGGCGCGGAGCATTCGACGAGGCGCGCGAGGAGCTCACGCGTGCCGTCGAGTCGCTCCGGGCGCAGAAGAACGCGCGCCTCGCGGCGGTCGCGACGGGGTACGTCGCATACGTGCTGCAACGAAAGGGCGACCTCGAAGGCGCCGAGCGCGAAGCGCGCGCCGCGGTGGAAGCACTTGCCGGCGTGCAAGCGATGCTCGGCGACGCGCTGGCGAGGGTCTCGCGAGTGCAGCTCGCCCGCGGGCGGAGCGCGGAGGCTCTCGAGACGGCGAAGGAAGCGATGGCGCTGCTCGACACGGCCGGCAAGACGGCGATCGGTGAGGCGAACATCCGCCTCGCGCACGCCGATGCTCTGGCCGCGACGGGCGACGCCGAGGGTGCTCGTGCTGCGATCACGACGGCGAAGGAACGCGTCGTCGCTCGATCCAAGACTCTCGCCGATCCCGACTTGCGCCGCGCCTTCCTCGAGGACGTCGAGGAGCACGCGGAGACGCTGAGACGCTAGCTAGAACGGAGCGCCCCGGCCGTCGGCCTGCGCAAGCTCGCGAAGATCCGGGCACGCGTCCTCTCCCAGGTCCGACTTCTCGCGCGGGTCTTCGATCACGTCGAAGCAGTGCCAGCGCGAGTCGTTCTGCGTCGCCACGAGCTTGCGCGCACCATGCATGGCGCCCCAGTTCTTGAACGCGCACGCGAAGAGATCGCTGCAGTTCGTGAGCACTACCGGACGTTCGGGTGTACCGCCGCGGAGGAGGCTCTGGCCGGGCATGTCGCGCCGGAAACCGCCGATCTGTGGCGCGTCCCAGATGCCCATCATGTCGAGCACCGTGGGCAGCACGTCGAGCTGCGTCACGGGCACGTCGCGCAGCGAGCGCAGGCTCTCCTCTTGCTCCTCCCGCAGCATCCCGCGAGGTGCGTCGACCCAGAAGGGAACGCGCACCTCCTCGTCGTAGACGCCCCAGGTGTGCCCGATCGCGCCACGCTCGCGAATCTGCTCGCCGTGATCGCTCACGAAGACGACGGCCACACGATCGCCACCAGGCATGGCGCGCACCCCGCGCACGAGGCGCGCGACGATGGCGTCCTGGCGTCGGATCGCGTCGAGGTAGCGGTTGCGCACCTTGACGGTGTCGCCCGCGCCGAAGGCATGAGACTGCGGCTGGAAAGGCGCGTCGTTCTCGTCGATGACGTACGGGAAGTGCGTGTTCGACAGGTGCACGACGCCGACGAAGGGCGCGCCCATCTGCGGGAGGTCCCGCAGCACCACGTCCACCAGCTTCCCGTCGTCGGCGCCGACCTCGTACGTCGCGTCGGCGTCGAGATCGGTCGCGGTCACCCAGCGAGACACGGGCACGCCTTCGAGCCAGGTTCCCGAATTCGCGAAGAACATGTTCTGCGCGGTCCAGTACGCCGTGTCGAATCCCGCGGCGTGCGCGTATTCCCAGAGGAGTGGCGCCGTGTGGAGCGCTTCGCGCGACGCCGTCGGTGGCAGCCCGGCCCAGAGGACCGCGAGCGACACCGCCGTCGTCGAGTCCAGGGCGCGCATCTGCGTCAAGCCGAACCGGTCCGGCATGAGCGTGTTCGTGTAGGGCGTCGCGGCGCAGTCGTCGGCCGGTGCGCTGCACGTGTCGGCGCCTCGCACGCTCTCGGTGACGACGAGCAACACGCTCCGACGGGTCTCGGCCGGGACCTTGGGCACGGGAGCCGGCGACCGATGACCGGGATGTGCGCGGCTCACGGCGTCGTCGTGGTCCCAGCGCGCGTATGCAAGCCGCCCGAGCGAGGCGAGGTAGAGGACGTCCGGCGACGCCGCCTGCTCGTTGCCGCCAGCCACCGGCAACACGAACGTCGCGACGAGCAGGGCGGCCACGCCCAGGTCGAGCGCCATCATGCCCCTTCGCGCGGGCAAGGCCCTCGCCCAGCGCCGGACGGCCATCGGGAGCAGCACGGCCGTCGCGACCGGGATGGCCAGGGCGCGCACGAAGCTGCCGCGATCGCTCCACAGCTGCTGGCGCACGCTCGGCATCATGGAGGTGCCGACGAGCACGGCGCGCGGATTGAGGAACGCGTGATAGCGCCCGAAGAAGTAGAGCTGCGCCCCCACCGCCATCGTCGCTCCCGCGAGCAGCAGCACGCGCGCGAGCCACGCGCGCGGCCGCGCCGCCGCGACGACCAGCGCCACCCAGAGCACTCCCCCGAGCACGGCAGTCGCCGCGTAGCCTGCGATCGTCGAGCGAGGCCAGCACACGATCTGCTCTCCGCGCACCGCGAGGTCGACGAGCGGGACTCCGACGCCCGCCGTCGCGAGCAGGGCCCACCCGAGCCGTGACGACATCGTCACGAAAGAGAAACGGGAGGACAAGGGGACGTCAAGCGCCGTGGAGGTGACAGGTCCCGTCGTCGCACGCCTGGGTACGACCGAAGAGACGGTAGCGGTACTTCGCCACGAGTGCGTACCCGAGGTCGGCGAGCTGGCGGACGCCGGGCACGTAGTAGAGCCACCCGAGCCAGCCCACGATCGGCACGGTGGCGAAGATGCGCGCGAACGCCTCCGCTCCCGCGAAGATGCGGCCATCTCCCAGGACGAGGTGCATCCTCTTCATCGCCGCGTCGTGGGTGATCGACGGGTAGGGCTCGAGGCCGCCGGGCTCCTGGAAGTTGCGCAGCGCGACGTGGGCCCGCCCGAACCGCCGCTGGATGGCGTGGGCCGAGCGCGTGCAGAAGCGGCAGCTGCCGTCGTAAAGCACCGTCATCGCTGCGGGAGTGCCCACCCGGCGAGCGTAGCTCATCTCGATGCTTGCATTCATGCGCATACGTGTATAAATACCTCGGGTGGCCGACGTCGACCTGTCCTCCGGCTCGCGCTGGGAGCTCTACCGTGTGCTCTCCGAGCCTCTGCGCCTGCGCCTCCTGGCGCTGGCGGCCGAGGAGGAGCTGAGCATCGGCGAGCTTGCGGAGCTCCTCGGGGAGGGTCAGCCCAACGTCTCTCGCCACGCCGCTGCGCTTCGTCAGGCTGGGCTCCTGGCCGACAGGCGCGAAGGGACGCGGACCCTCGTGCGCCTCCCCTCGGAGGCCACGCGCGATGCAGTCGTTGCGGACGCGCTCGCGAGCGGTCGGTCCCTCTGCGAGAAGGACGGAAGCCTGGCCCGCGTGGCCACCGTCGTGGAGGCACGCGAGGCCGCGTCGCGCGAGTTCTTCTCGCGGCCCGGCAAGCCGCGCATCGATGCGCTTCCGGCGGAGATGGGCGCGTATCTGGCCGCTCTCGCGCCGCTGCTCCCGAGACGCGGGCTGGCGCTCGACGCAGGTACCGGTGACGGACGGCTGCTCGACGTACTCGCCCCCGTGTACGACCGGGTCGTCGCATTCGACCGATCCGAGGCGCAGCTCGCGCGTGCCCGCGAGCGCGTCGCATCGCGTGGCTACGAAAACGTGACTCTCGTCGCCGGCGAGCTCGACTCGAAGGAGCTGCGCAAGGCGGTGGGTAGCGCCGGCGCCGATGCGGTCTTCGCCTCGCGCGTCCTCCACCACGCGCCGCAGCCGTCGCGCGCCGTCGCCCAGCTCACCGCCCTCTGCGCCCCCGGTGGCGCCCTCGTCGTCCTCGATTACGCGAAGCACGAAGACGAGTCGATGCGCGACCAGGCGGATGTGTGGCTCGGCTTCGATCCCGCCGAGCTGCGTCGCTTCGCGCGCGCCGCGGGGCTCGAGGACGCGCGCGTGACCAAGATTCCGCCGCCCTACCGGGGCGACGGTCCGGACAGGCACCTGCCTTGGCAGGTTTTGATCGCATCGAAAGGACAGCGTCATCATGGGTGAAAACTACAAGGTGAAGGACATCGGCCTCGCTGACTGGGGCCGCAAGGAGATCACGATCGCCGAGAGCGAGATGCCGGGGCTGATGGCCCTGCGCAGCGAGTTCGGCGCAAAGAAGCCGCTCAAGGGCGCGCGCGTCGCCGGCTGTCTGCACATGACCATCCAGACCGCGGTGCTCATCGAGACGCTGCGCGAGCTCGGCGCCGAGGTCACCTGGACGAGCTGCAACATCTTCTCGACGCAGGACCACGCAGCCGCCGCCATCGCGAAGACCGGCGTCCCGGTGTTCGCGTGGAAGGGCGAGACGGAGGCCGAGTACTACGACTGCATCGAGGCGCAGCTCAAGGCGTTCGCCGGCGGCAAGGGCCCGAACATGATCCTCGACGACGGCGGCGACCTGACGCAGGTCGTGCACGACAAGCACACGGAGTTCTTCAAGGGGAGCGACCCGATCCGCGGCCTCTCGGAGGAGACGACCACGGGCGTGCACCGCCTCTACGACATGGCCAAGAAGGGCACGCTCATGGTGCCGGCCATGAACGTGAACGACAGCGTCACCAAGTCCAAGTTCGACAACCTGTACGGCTGCCGCGAGTCGCTCGGCGACGGCCTGAAGCGCGCGACTGGCGTCATGTTCGCGGGCAAGGTCGCTCTCGTCTGCGGCTACGGCGACGTGGGCAAGGGGTGCGCGCAATCGCTGCGCGGGCTCGGAGCGCGCGTGGTCATCACCGAGATCGATCCGATCTGCGCGCTGCAGGCGGCGATGGAGGGCTATCAGGTGTCCACGGTCGAGGAGATGGCGCCGCACGCCGACATCTTCGTGACCGCCACCGGCTGCGCGAACGTCATCCGCGGCGAGCACATGCGCGCGATGAAGGACCAGGCGATCCTCTGCAACATCGGCCACTTCGATTGCGAGATCGACGTCGCCTGGCTCGAGAAGAATCCCGAGATCAAGGAAGTGAACATCAAGCCGCAGGTCGACCAGTTCGTGTTCCCCGAAGGCAAGCGCATCACCCTGCTCGCGCGCGGGCGCCTGGTGAATCTCGGTTGCGCCAACGGGCACCCGTCGTTCGTCATGTCCTCGAGCTTCTCGAACCAGACCATCGCGCAGATGGAGCTCTGGCAGAACCACGCGAAGTACGAGCGCAAGGTGTACACGCTGCCGAAGCACCTCGACGAGAAGGTGGCGGCCCTGCACCTGCCGAAGCTCGGCGTGAAGCTGACGAAGCTCACGAAGGAGCAGGCGTCCTATCTCGGCATCCCCGTCGAGGGGCCGTTCAAGCCCGAGTACTACCGCTACTGATCGCAACAGGCGAGACCGGGAGCCGAGCGCCCTCACGGGGCCGACTCCCGGCCTCCGCCAGGCCGCGCCCGCTGCGGAGGGGGACGGAGGCAGTGGCCTCCCCATTGCACTCCGCGCGGCTCCATGCGGAGCCACTTCTCGCTCTTGGCCTTCGGGCTCTTCGTGCCCTCCGTCGTCGCGTGCGGCAACGGGCAGTCGCAAAACCATTCGAGTGGCATAGGGCCCGACGCCTCCACCGGGAGCGACGCTTCCAAGGTGGGCTCGCCAACGGACGGCGGGGTGAGCGACGGCAACACGGCGGATGTGCCCCTCGGCGAGGGCGGCGCATCGCTCTGCAACGACGGCGGGGCCTTCCTCTTCTGCGACGGATTCGAGGACACGAACCTCTCGGACAACTGGTCGCAGACCCAATACGCCAACGCGCCGCCGCCCCAGGCCGACAGCGTGCACTACTACCGGGGTACCCACGCGCTTCATGCGCGCACCTACGCGGTCGTCGACGCAGGCGCCGCCGCGTACTCGACCATCCAGAAGCTGGCGTCCTCGGGCAGCTGGCCGGCGCACTTCTTCACGCGCCTGTTCGTCTACCAGCCGTCGCCCAGCCCCCCGTCGCCCGAAGGCCTCCTGGATCTCATCAACACGACGAGCCCCTACGCGGGGATCGAGCTCATCTCGAACCCGCTGGGACCGTCGGGCGGGCTCGCGACGTTCACCTACAACACGAGCACCGACCAGGGCTGGCCGAGCGATGCGGGCCTCGCGCTCGACCAGTGGGTCTGCTTCGAAGTCGAGGTCGATACCTTCAACAGCGTGTCCCACGTGTACATGAACGGTGTCGAGGTGACTGCGCTCGCCGGCATGAAACTCGGCCTGCCCGCGCTCGGCAACGTGAGCGTGGGTATGTCGTTCTTCTCGCCGATCGCTGGACAGAAGGAAGAGGACTCGTGGATTGACGAGGTCGCGGTGAGCACCTCGCGCATCGGCTGTTCGAACTGAAACGTCACGCGCATGCACGCACGCTACGCGGTGGGCGAGGCGTGAGAGGTCGTACCTCACACGGGCTCACACGACAGCGACGAACGTTCGTCGACCGACGACGAACTCTCGTCACTCGTTCCACCCGAGGGTGGTAGCCTCATGGCAATGTCGGGGTATTGCGCGCTCTCGGCGACGGACCCGAGCTGGTGCGCACCCTGCAGTGAGGGGGACCATGCAAGCGAGACGAGCCGGCTTGGGTGCCTTCGTGGTGTTGTGCACGCTCGGTGGATGCGGTGGCGCGATCGACCCGTCGCCGGGAAATCCGGGGCACGCTCCTGATCCCCCGGCGCCGGCCCCGGCTTCGCCCACGCTGACGGTGCTCGCATCGGGGCTCGGCGCGCCGGCATACATCGCGGTGAGGGCAGGACAGCTCTATTGGACGGAGAACGAGGTCGACTCGGACACGGGCCATGTGATGACGATGCCGACGCTGGGAGGCACTCCCGTCACGCTCGCGACATCCGTGTCCGCGGGTCATCTCGCGCTCGCCGCGAACGACGTCTACTTCACGCAGCGGGTGGACCGCATCGGCATCCCAGGCCAGCAAGCGCCGATCATGGCGGTCCCGCTCGAGGGCGGCGCGATGCGCATGGTCGCGGCGAGTCCCTGGGCCTTCGGTCTGGCCGTCGACGAGTCGGAGCTCTATTACGCCGGTGCCGTCGACGGGGCGTCGAGCGCGCAGCAGACGGCCCTCGTCCACATGCCCGTCGCGGGCGGTGCGCCGTGCCCCGTCGTCTCGAGCCTGTTCCTCGGGGACATCGCGGTGGGGTCGACCGGCGTGTTCTGGGCCGACATCAGCGGCGTCCTCTACAGGTGGGCGCGCGACGGGAGCGGTACGACGGCACTGGCATCGGCGCCTCCTTCGTCGGGCGAGTACTTCGGCATCGGCATGGGTGGCATCGCAGTCGGCGATGCCACGGTCTATTGGGGCGTCGCCGGCGCTCTCATGGCCACTCCGGTCGACGGTGGCGCCACGACGACTCTCGGCTCGACGCCGCACACCTGGATCGCCGATCTCGCGGTCGACGACGACGCCGTTTACTGGACCGCGATCCCCGACGACCTCTCGGAGGGTCGAGGCGCCGTGATGAAAGTGCCGCGCGCGGGAGGCTCGGTCACCACGCTGGCGACCGGTCTCAGCTTCCCCTTCGGAATCGCGGTGGATGCAGCAGGCGTCTACGTGACGGATCCAGTGGACCGCACCGTCGAGCGCGTCGCACCGAAATGAGCCCGGCGTAGCCACGCGGTGAGGATCCACAAGGCGAGCGCGATGAGCGCCGAGACGGCAACGATGGTGCCGCGCACGAGCGACTGCGGCCGGTACGCGACCGCGATCTTGCCTTTCGTTCCCTCGGCGATGGGCACCGCCACGAGCATGTCGAGGTAGCGCTGGGTGGGCGAGTCCACACCATCGATCGTCGCGCGATAGCCCGGGTAGTCCGCGCGCTTGAAGACGACCAACGCTGGGCGGTCGACGGGCGCTTCGAGGGTGACGCTCGCTTCGCGATCGCATTCCTCCAGTCGAAGCGCGGGCGCTTCCAGTCGCGCATGATGCTCGCGGGTGCTCTCGGCCGCGTCGACGAGCCATGCGCGCGGCAAGGGGGCCGTGCCCCGTTCGAGGGCGTACCCGCCGTCCAGCCGTGCCGAGACGGCCCACCCCTCCCGGGCGAGAGCGTCGCGAGAGCTGGCGAGGAGCCAATCGGGCAAGATGAGTCCATCGATGCCGAGTTCCTCGAAGCGACGGCCATCCTCGATGAACGACGACACGACCTCAGCGGGGTGCTGCCCCGTCTGGAACCAGCCCTGGGCCTCGAGTGGAAAGGTGTCCGTGACCACCCGCGGCAGCATCGGGGTGTATCCATTCACGAACGACAGCCCCGCGACGAGCGGCGTGTTCCCGACGCGCAGGTCGACGTGGATCCCCTGCGGAAACCGTACGAGGTCGCCGCGCGTGTCGATCGCCAGGTAGGTGCGTCGCGGATCCAGCGGTTTCGCAGACGAGAGCGAATCCACCAGCGGCCAGGTGGTCGTATCCGCCGCAGGAGTCGCTTGGAGCACGAACAGAATCGCCGCCACGGCGGCCACCGTCGGCGCCGCCGCAGGCACGACGGGCACGCGCACCGTCGTCGCGACTCGCCACGACGCGCAGATGGCTGCGAAGACGAGCACGGGGTGCGCGGGGCTCTCCGTCACCGCACCGACGACCATCGCCGCGAGCGCCGCGAGGATCACCGCGATGAGCGCGAGCCAGCCCGGGTGTGCGAGCTCGAGCAGCTTCGAGCCTGTGCGGCTCGACGGGGCCTGCACCGAGCCGATGAGGCGATCGAGCGCCTTCGCCGCCGCGATGCCCAGAGCGAGGTGCCAGACCAGAAGCCATCGGAAGGTCCAGCGGAAAGGCGCGTACCCGGGTGCACACGCCAGCACGAGTGCCACTCCAGCGAGCACGACATACAACCTGGCCGACCGCACGAACTCGGACCGCGATGCCGGGAGGATCCACGCGGAAGCGACGACCGATAGACCAATCAGGCTGAAGGCCTCGGGCGCCTTGCGGGTCCCTTCGACGCCGAAGGTCAGCCACTTCGTCCACCAGAACGGCCCCAGGAGTCCCGGCAGCGCGGACACCGGCACCGCCCACTGGAAGTTGAGGCCGTGGTCGCCGGCCCTCTCGCACGTCGGCGCATACTCCACGAGCATGAGCAGGGCCGGCGCGGCGAGGCATAGACCGACGAACGCGCCGGCGAGAACCGGGAGGACTGCCCTGAGACTCCGGGTCGTCCTGAGCTCGTCCAGGACCGCGAGCCCGCCGGCGACGAACGCGAAGCCGAGGGTGTACGGCCAGCCTCCCGCGGAAATCGCATAGGTGACGATGGCGACGAGAAATGGTCGGAGACGACCCCCGCGCCGCAGCGCCCAGAGCAGCCACGGGATCCAGGTCGAACGTCGATATCGCCGGATACCAGGGGATAGCCCAGCGAAGCGTCCATCCGTTCAACGAGGCCAGGACGGCGGCGAACACGGAGGCCGCCACCGAGCATTTCTCGACGCGCGCGAGGCGAAACGTGCCAGCGGCGAGCCATCCCAGCGGCACGCCCGCCAGCACCAGCGTGGTCACGCGCAGCGATCCCCCGAGCGACCACGCCAGGACGTGGGTCGCCACGGCGAAGACGGAGAAGACGCCGTGCTCGTACTCTCCGGCGAGGGCGCCGCCGAACCACGAGCGCGGCGTCATGAGCGCGAGGTGCCCTTGCTTTGCGGCGAGCCAGACCTCGCGCGACGCACCGAGGTAGTGCGCCAGCATGTCGTCGCGGTAGCAAGTGGCCGGGTCCACGAGCAGGACGTCGAGGAGCAGCAGCCAGGTCAGCACGATGACGGCGCAGGTCCACATCGCCTCGCGAAGCATCGGGCGGTGCGCGCGGGTCATCGCTGGCGAATCGTCAGAGTCGGGGTCAGCTCGTGTCAAGCGCGTGGCGGGCGGCTCGCGCGTGATGGCGGGTGCTACCATGCGGCAGCTTGAGCGCGGATCGCTTCGCGCAGGCGCCGGCCTTCGGCGCGCTCCTGATGGGCTGCATCGTCAGCCTGGCGAGGGGTCCCGTCGCGCTCACGGCAGAGCCGTCGCCGGCCCCGCCCGAGGTCGACGAGGCGACCTCAAAGGCGGACGACCCGAACGCGGCCCTCGGTTCCTTCGTCGATCGCGCCGTCGACGAAGCGATGGCGGACAAGAAGCTGCCGGGGGCCGTCGTCGTCATCGGGAGGCACGACGGCGTGCTGCTCCGGCGCGCCTACGGCTTTCGCGAGGTGCAGCCCGACCGCGTGCCGATGACGCTGGACACGGTGTTCGACCTGGCGTCGCTCACCAAGCCGCTGGCGACGGCGACGAGCATCATGGTGCTCGCCGAGCGGGACGCGGTCGCGCTCGACGACCCCGTCGCCAAGTACGTGCCGGAGTTCGCCGGGGCCGGAAGGGGAGCCGTCACCCTGCGGCATCTGCTTCTGCACGTGTCGGGGCTGCCGGCGGACACGCCGTTCGGTGACTTCGAGCACGGCCGAGACGCAGCGATCCGCGGCATCTGCGCTGCGAAGCTCCGTGCGGCACCCGGCGTGAAGTCCATCTACAGCGACGTGGGGTTCATCCTGCTCGAGGAAGTCGTGAGGAGGGTCACCGGCAAGGAGCTGCCCGACTTCGCGCGCGACGCGATCTTCGATCCGCTGGGCATGAAGGACACCGGGTTCGTCCCGTCCGGCGAGCGCAAGGCGCGTGCGGCGTGGACCGAGCAGGTCGACGGCGAGTGGCGTGCCGGCGTGGTGCACGACCCGCGAGCCTTCCGGCTCGGTGGGGTTGCCGGGCACGCGGGGCTCTTCTCGACGGCCGACGACCTCGCGCTCTATGCGCGGGCGATCCTCGGCGGGGGGCAGGTCGAGGGTCACCGCATTCTCACGCCACGATCGGTGGCCGAGATGACGGCGCCGTTCGACGTGCCCGGCGGCATCCGCACCCTGGGCTGGCAGGTGGACAGCTCGTGGAAGAGCGCCGCGCTCTCCCCGCGCGCCTACGGGCACTTCGGCTTCACGGGGACCGCGATGTGGATCGATCCGGACGCCGACCTCTTCGTGGTCGTCCTCTCGAACCGCGTCCATCCGGACGGCACCGGGGACGCCAAGCCCCTCGTGGCGCGCATCTCGACGCTGGCGGCGCAGGCGATCGCGCCGGGGATCGGTCGCGTCGACGCGTGCGTCGAACGGCCCGATGACGTGCACACGGGCATCGACGTGCTGCGCGAGGAGGGGTTCGCGCGCCTCCAGGGCGCGCACGTGGGGCTCATCACGAACACGACGGGCCGCTCACGAGACGGCACCTCGACGGTGGACCTGCTCGCGAGCGCGCCGGGGCTCGCGCTCGTCGCGCTGTTCGCCCCGGAACACGGGCTCGGCGCGGACCGCGAGGGCAAGCTCGCGGGAGGCATCGACGAGAAGACGGGCCTTCCCGTGTACAGCCTCTACGGCGATGCATTCGCGCCGAAGGCGGAGATGCTGGCCGGCATCGATACGCTGGTGTTCGACGTGCAGGACGTCGGCACGCGCTTCTTCACGTACGCGTCGACGATGCGTCGCGCGATGCAGGCGGCGCGCGATCACGACCTGCGCTTCGTCGTTCTCGACCGGCCCGATCCCATCGACGGTGTCGACGTGGCCGGGCCGGTGCTCGTGCCGTCGGGGAAGTCCTTCGTCAACTACCACGCGCTTCCCGTGAGGCACGGCATGACGGTGGGAGAGCTGGCGTGGCTCTTCGATGCCGACGATCACCTCGGCGTCCGCCTGTCGGTCGTGCCGATGCGAGGTTGGCGTCGTGCCTCGTATGGCGACGAGACGGGACTGCCGTGGGTGAATCCCTCGCCGAACCTGCACAACGTGACCGAGGCGCTGCTCTACCCGGCGCTCGGGCTGCTCGAGGCGACCAACCTGTCCGTCGGGCGCGGGACGGACGCGCCATTCGAGAAGCTGGGGGCGCCCTGGATCGATGGCGACGTCCTCGCGTCGGCGCTCGCCACCGAGGCGCTGCCGGGTGTCACCTTCGCGCCCGAGACATTCACGCCGGACGCACGCAGCTACGCGGGCCAGGTGTGCCGCGGCGTGCACATCACCGTCGGCGACCGCGCGCAGTTCGAACCCATTCGCACGGGCCTGGCGATCGCGCGCGCTCTCCGGCGCACGTACCGGCAAGAGTGGGACTTCGACAAGCTCGACCGGCTCATCGGGAACACCGACGTTGTCAAAGCCATCGACGCGGGCCTGCCGCTCGCGTCCATCGTGGACCTCTACCGCGCCCAGCTGGCCGCCTTCGCGAGCAAGCGCGAGAAGTACCTGCTCTACACCGACCGCGGATGCGTCTCGGCCACCCGATGAGTCTCAGAATCCCAGGAGTGCCGAGAGCAGGTCGGCTGCCGACACGGTGAAGAGGTCCTCGGTCTCGCGCGAGTTGGTGCTCGGCGGGAGAGTCACCGCGGCGACGCGCTGCCGCAGCCTCTCCCGGGCGAGCTGCTCGCGTTCCTCCTGGACTGCCACGCGCGACCGCTGCAGCCCGCCGCTCTCGACGTACGCGAGCACGCGCGGGAGCTCGCCGGGATCGAACCATGTGCCGTGCTTGCTGCAGACGTCGACGATGACGCCGCTGCCGGCGCCGAAATTGCGCCGGTTCATCATCGAGTGGCACGCCGGGCAACTGATGTAGCGCACGCGCGTGTCGACCGGCGCCTGGCGCTGCTGGCGACCCGCGGGCGTCTCGAGCCGGTCGTGCTGCTCGAGCAGATCGCGCAGCGCGGCGTGCTCGACGAACTGCCCGCCGCACTTGCCGCAGTCGTAGAGCGACCCCGGCCCGCAATCGAGGGGGTCCATCGGCATGCGGCAATCGGGACAATCGTGCGGCGGTCCGTCGCGCGCGACCGGCTCGAGCCCCAGCTCCCGCCCGCAACCTGAGCAGTACGCGGCGTCGTGCACGTTCATGTGAAAACAGCAGCCGCAGCGCACGGTCGAGACAGGCGCCGCGCAATGCCCACAACGGCGAACGCCCTCGGTGACCCCGGCGCCGCACGATGGACACACGAGCATGCGCGCCGAATCCATCGTCTGATGATACAAGGGCGCGAGTGATGGGGGCTCCTCCGATGCAAGAGCTGCGATTCGACGTCGTCCCGACGTC
>DATJYG010000630.1:0-3745 GCA_035499695.1 Polyangiaceae bacterium | reverse complement strand
TTCCAGTACCAGACGTCCGGCAACATGACGACCAAGCGGACGACCGAGAATTTCGAGATCGTCGGCGCCGGTGTGTCCACGTGCGCGCCGACGACCCCGCCGCAGTAGACGACGCTCACAGCGTCGTGAAGAGCGTCCCGTCGACCTTCGACGGATCGCCCACGACCGCCGCCTGCAGGTGCCCGAGGTACTTCTTCGCGAAGGCCTGGATGTCGGCCGCGGTCACCGCCCGCACGCGATCGGGGAGCGTGCGGGCGATGTGCCAGTCGCCTCCGTAGAGCAGCGCGTCGCCCAGCGCGAACGCCTGGTACTCGGACGTCTCGTGCCCCTCGAGGTACCCCGTCAGGAACACCGACTTGAAGCCGGCGAGGTCGTCGTCGGCGATCGGCTGGTCCCGCAGCTTCCTCGCCTCGTCCAGCATCACGCGCATCGCCGCGTTCGGATCGACCGCGCTCACGGACATCATGCCGAAGGGGTGCACGAACGACGCGTTGATGTACGCGTTCACCGCGTACGTGAGGTTGCGCTTGGTCCGCACCTCCTCCCAGAGCCGCCACGAGTACGCGCTGATGGCCACGAGCCCGGTCACCCAGTCGGGATCGGTCCATGCCGGCGCGGGGAAGACCGTCTCGCAGTAGTTCGTCGGCAGCTTGCGTTCCTTCGTGAGGAAGTGCGGCGTGTCGATCACGAGCGGAGGTATCGGCGACTCGGCGTACGACCCGCGCGGGAGCGATCCGTACGCGGCGCGCACCTGATCGACCACGCGCTGCGGGTCGAGGTCGCCCGCCGCGACGAAGACGAGGCGGCTCGTCTCGCGGAGCTTGTCCATGTACGGCGCGAGGTCCTGCGCCTGGATGGAGCCGACGGACTCGATGGTTCCGGTCGGGCGGTTCGCGTACGGGTGGCCCGCGAAGATCTGCTTGCGCAGCAGCGTCCACACCTGACCTTCCGGATCTTCCTGCTCGTGGTGCAGGCCTGCGAGCATCTGCGTGCGCACGAGCTCGATCTCGCTCGGAGGCAGCGCCGGGTTCTCGAACACGTCGGCCAGCAGGGCGAAGGCGTCGTCCCACGCCGCGCGCGGCGCCTTCACGGCGAGCGCCGAGAAGTCGTTGCGCGGGTCTGCCGAGATGGATGCGCCGAGGGCGGCGAGACGGCGCGAGAAGGCCGTCTTGTCGAGCGACTTGGTGCCGCCGCTCGAGGCAACCGAGAGCGCGAGTTGCTCGATGCCGGCGTTGGCCGCGGTCCAGTTGCGCGTCCCACCGCGCACGTAGAGACGCCCCGCGGCGAAGGCCGCGCCAGGCATCCTCTGGACGACGACCTGGATCCCGTCGACGGTCGCCGTCGTCACGTCGCCGTCGGTCACCGGCGGCGCGTCGGCTCCGGGCGTCGCCGCGGTGGTCGTCGACGTGGCCGGGGGGGGAGCCGGCGCCATCACCGGAGGTCGCGCGGCTTCCTCGCCGCCGCACGCGAGAAACCCGAGCGACGCGGTCGCCACCACCCCCAGCGCCGACGCCACGGACATTCGACGCGCCTTCATCGCGCACCTCCCTTCGCCGCCACGGCCTTGGCCTTCACCGTGACGCCCACGATCTTGCCCAGATGCTCTTCGGTGAGCCCCGCATCGAGCTGCTTCTGCGACGCCATCGCGCCGAAGACGAACGGCTTTCCGATGACCCAGCGGTTCAGGTAGTCGGCAAGCCCCTGCCGCGTGACGGCGCGGACCCGCTCCTCGTAGTGCGCGTCGTAGTCGAGCGACGCCGACGACCAGAAGAAGGTGATCGCGTCGGCACGGCCCTGGGTCGTCTCGCGGTTGGCCGCCCGACTGACCTCGATGCGGTGCACGGCATTCCTCATCTCTTCGTCGGTGAAGTAGTCCGGCGAAGCGAGCTTGGGGATCTCCGCCCAGATGGCGCTCGTGCACGTGTCCACCTTGTCGGGCGTGGCCTCGAAGCCGAACCCGACCTCGCCGGTGTGCCGCTCCGTGTAGTACCAGTTGCCCGCGTCCACGCACGCTCCCGAGTCGACGAGCGTCTTCTGGAAGCGCGAGCCAGGATCGCTGGTCAGCTGCGCGAGCAGGTCCGCTGCGTAGGTGTCGGCGTCGTTCTTGCCGAGCGTCGAGGGGCCGAGCCAGTCGATGGCCGCGTTGAAGTTCTCGACGGGCTGCGCGAGCAGCACGACCTCCGAGCCCCGGAGCGGCGGGTGCTCGGGAAGCGGGAACTTCGTGAACGGGTCGTCCGCGCGCTTCCAGTCCGCGTACAGCTTGTCGGCCATCGCGAAGACGTCGTCGGCCTTCACGTCGCCGGTCACGACGAGGATCGAGTTGTTCGGCACGTAGTAGCGCTTCTGGATGGTCCGCATCATGTCGGGCGTCGCCGCGAGAACGCTCGCGCGCTTGCCGAGGGCATCCTTGCGCGTGGGGTACTTCCAGAAGAGGTGCTGCTCCATCGTGTGCCACAGGTGGTAGCGGGGCTCGCTCTCGTTGCGATCGATCTCACCGGTTACGACGACGCGCTCGCGCTCGAACTCCTTGGGGTCGAAGAGCGGCGTCGCGATGGCGTCGCGCATGAACGCCATCTGGTCGGCGAGGTGGTCGCTCGAGGTGGTGAAGAAGTAGTTCACCCGCTCGTTGTTCGTCGTGCCGTTGAACTCCATGCCGAGCGCGCGCAATCGCTTGGTGAACGCGAGCTGGTCGGGCTGCACGGCGTTGCCCTTGAAGAACATGTGCTCGTACAGGTGCGAGACGCCGTTGTACTTGTCGTCCTCGGTCATCGCGCCCTCGTGCACCGCGATCTGCACCGTGACGAGCGGCGAGGTGTGCATCTCGGAGACGACGATCTCGAGCCCGTCGGGGCAGACGTGGCGGACGAGGGGAGTGGGATCGGCGAACGCCGGGGCGGGTGCCGCGGCGGTCGCTGCGACGGCGGCGACGATTGCGACGGTGCAAGGCCAGAGCTTGGTGCGCATCGGGACGCGACCGTAGCCCACGTCGCCCGCCCGTAGGCTTGAAATCCTGTGGGGTGCGAGCGGCGCGGTCGGTCTCGAGCGGCTGACCGCGCCGTCGTGACGCCTCAGCGCGCCTGCCAGTCGTCCTGCGCCGACTTGTTGCCGGACGGGTAGGTGAACGCGATCTTCTGGAAGTTGAACGACACCTCCTCGACCGGAGCCGACGTGTCCGGTTTGCCATCCGCCGTCACGGACGCGCTCTTGATCCGATCGGACACGATCACCGCGTTCTGGAGCTCGACGGTGAAGAACTGCTCCTCAATCCCGGACGCGTTCGGGCGAAACATCTTGAACGTCGCCTTGGTCAGCGTCTCGTTCGACGTGAACGCCTGGACGAGGTTGATCGTCGACACGTCGACGCGCTTCGTGATCTTCAGCGAGTCCCACCTCCGAGGCCCGCCGGCCGTGCTCGACGCGCCGAGCTCCAGGTTGAGCACCTCGATGGCGCCCTCGCGCCCCTTCTGCGTGATGTCCCCCTTGATGGCGCCCTGCTTCTGGCCCATCAACGTGAGGGCGACGGCTTCGGCCGCATCGACCGGCACACTGGCAGCGAGACAGACGGCGATGGCCGTCACGACGAAAAACCCCTTCATTGGACCCTCCTGTTTCCCCCCGAACTGGCGAGCCTACCCCGGGTTCGATTCATCGGTCTCGCCGGCCTGCAAGCCCGGCGTCGGCTATCGTCACGGCATGAACCCACGCGTGAGACTTCATGCCTTGCTGGCGGTCGGGCTGCTCGCCG
>DATJYG010000629.1:0-12130 GCA_035499695.1 Polyangiaceae bacterium | reverse complement strand
TCTGGCGGGACTCAGGCGCTATGCGGCGGCCCCCCGCATCGCGAAAGGGCCGTCCCCCATCTTGCCTCGCAGGAATCGAGCGAGCTCGCTGAGATCGAACGGCTTCGGCACGAACCCCACCGCCCCGCAGTCCGCCCGCACGAGCTGCCGCTCGCTCAGGTGGTAGGCGCTGGTCAGGACCACCCGCGTCTGGGGGTGGCGCTCGCGCACCATGCGGGCGAGCTGGATGCCGTTGGTCCCGGGCATCATGAGGTCGACGATCGCGACGTCGAACTCCGCCGTCCCGAGCTGCTTCATGGCGCCCTCGGCATCCTCGGCTGTCTCGACCTCGAAGCCCTCGATGCGCAGGCCGATGCTCATCACGCGGGCGTGGTTCGCTTCGTCGTCGACGACCAGGACTCGGGTAGGCATGTTTCTGAAGTTTCGGCGCGGAGCCGGGGGTCCGTTGGGCGGGGCCCGCTCCGTGCCTAGGGCGCGGCCTAAGCACGCCACGTGCCGCGGGGAACGCCGTCAGCGCCCTAACAGTTACCGGTACTTTCCGCGCACCAGTTCGCCGGTTCCCCCGGTCCCGTTTCACCTTTGAAGCGCCCCCGCTTCAGGGGTGAACGAACCGACCAGCTTGTGCGAGAGCTGGTAACCGCGGTGGTCAGCCGCGCCCGTCGAAGGTGATGCCCAGACGGGTCATCTTCCGCCACAGGGTCGTCGGCGAGATGTTCAGCAGCTCGGCGGCGCGCTCGCGGCTCCCTTCGCTCTCGCGCAGGGCGTTCTCGATGGCCCCACGCTCGGCCGAGTCCACGACGTCGGCCAGGGCGCGGCCGCCGGACGCGCCGGCGGGCGCGTGCGGCGCGCTCGGGGGCGGGGGCAGCACGTCGTCGGCCGTGATGACGCCGCTCTGCACGAGGGCGACCGCCTGCTCGATCATGTGCTCGAGCTCCCGGATGTTGCCCGGGAAATCGTAGTGCATCATCGCCTCGATCACGTTGTCGTGCAGCTTGGAGCGCACGTTCATCTTCCGGGAGTACTTGTCGAGGAAGTAGCTGACGAGGTCGGGGATGTCCTCGCGGCGTTCGCGGAGCGGCGGGAGCTGGAAGCGCGCGACGTTGAGGCGGTAGTAGAGGTCCTGGCGGAAACGCTTCTCGGCGACCGCGTCGAGCAGGTCCTGGTTGGTGGCCGCGATGATGCGCACGTTGACGCGGATGGGCTTGTTCTCGCCGACGCGCCGGATCTCGTTCTCCTGGATGGCGCGCAGCAGCTTCGCCTGGAACGTGATGGGCGTCTCGGCGATCTCGTCGAAGAAGAAGGTGCCGCCGTCGGCCTCCTCGAAGAGCCCCTTGCGCGCGCTCACGGCGCCCGTGAAGGAGCCCTTGGCGTGCCCGAAGAGCTCACTCTCGAGGAGCGTCTCGGTGATCGCCGCGCAGTTGACGGGGACGAAGGGCCTGTCGGCCCGCTTGCTGTTGGCGTGGATGGCCTTCGCGACGAGCTCCTTGCCGGTGCCGCTCTCGCCGGTGATGAGGACGATCGCGTCCGTCGGCGCGATGCGCACGATGCGCCCCAGGACCTCGCGCACGGCGCGCGAGCGGCCGATGATGTTCTCGAACTTGTAGCGATCCTTGAACTCGCTCGCGAGGAAGGTGACCTCGCCGGCGAGTCGCCGGTTGTCGAGCGCCTTGGCGACCTTGACGAGCAGCTCCTGCTCGGTGAACGGCTTCTGGATGTAGTCGAAGGCGCCGAGGCGCATCGCCTCGACGGCGCTCTCGATGGTGCCGTAGGCCGTCATCACGATGACCTCGGTCAGCGGGTGCGCGTCCTTCGTGGTCCGCAGGACGTCGATGCCGTCCTTGGTCCCCATGCGCAGGTCGGTCAGCACGACGTCGTAGGCGCCGGTCGCGCCGCGGTCGGCGCCCTGCTCGCCGTCGGCCGCCTCGTCGACCTCGTAGTTCGCCCCGCGAAGCATCATCGCGAGCGTCGTGCGCATGTTGCGCTGGTCGTCGACGATGAGGATCTTCGCCATGGCTCTCCGAGGCTTCTAGTTATCCTGAGCCCCTTCCTTGATCCAGGCCGAGATGCGCGCCAGGTCGTCGGACGTGAACGTGTACGCCGCCGTGCCCTTCGGGCAGTTCTGCCCGAGGTTGCCGCACGGCATGTTGTCGCAGAGCGCCCTCGTGCTCTCGCAGGTCGTCGACGGCCCGTGCAGCACGACCAGCAGATCGGTCGCGTTCACGTCTGCCGTCCCACCGGTAGGGACGATCGCCACGTAGGGATTCGACGGCGACGGATAGCAAGTGCAGAAGGGCGCCGCATCGAGGCCCGCCTCCGCGGGCGGCATGGGACAGGAGCCGTCCAAGGCAGAGATTCCGGCGTCGCACGTCTCGAGCGGCGTCAAGGGCTGCCCGCCTTGTTCGACGACGTAGAACGGATGGGTCATGCCGTACCAGCAGTCCTCCCTGGTGACGCCGCACACGAAGCCGCTGATGCCCGCGGCGCCGGTGTTCGCGTTCACGTGGCACCCCGCTTGAGCCGAGCAGTTCGCCTTGCCGGTCGGGCCGAAGTAGCAGGTGTAGAGGTCCGTCCACGTGTGCCCTCCCTTCGTCGCGTCGCACGGATCCGGCGCGAACGCCTGGCCGCCTTGCTCGCCGCCGGTCGCGTCGCAGCCGTACGCGCATGCGCACGTGGCAACCAGCGCGAGCAGAGCCGGCAGCAGGCCACGCATCGAGGTGCGAGTGTAGCCGAGCCGGGGCGCGTCAGAAGACGATGCCGAGGAAAAGCCGAACGATCTGCGCCGCGGAGAGCCCCGCGTCGAAGGAGACGTTGGTGAGCTGCCCCGGCAGGTAGTCGAGGCCACCGAGCGGGAAGAAGACGCCGTACTGCAGCATCGTGAAGAATCCGCCGATCTTCGTCGGGTCGTCGTTCAGCGAGCCGTCCTTGGACTGGTAGTAGAGCTGCAGGTCGAGCTCCACGCCGAGGTCGCGCTTGTGGCCCGGGGTCTGCTCGAACTCGCTCGCGCGGCTCCAGATGACCGCGCCGCCACCGCCGAACTTCTCGCCGTCGGCGTGCCGGATGAAGTCGTAGTCGACGCTCGGGCGGAAGTAGTACGCCCCCTCGACGCGCGACATGATGTTGCGCCAGAAGATGAGGTCGATGCGGTAGTCCGGGTGGAAGCGGAAGGTCGAGATGCCCGACGCCTGGCCGCCGTTCGTGAGCTCTCCCTGCGCCCCGGTCTGCCCCGGTTGGAGGGCGCCCTGCAGCGCATTGTTCGCGTACGCGTCGCCGCTGGCCCAGCCGAACCCGAACTGCAGGTCGAGCTTGTCCTCGACGGCGCGGAACTCGGTCTGGGTCGCGAGCCCGTACTGATGGATCGAGACCGGGTTGTTCACGTTCGTGGTCAGGCCATGCAGGTACCCGATCTGCCCCTGCGTCGTGACAGCCTCTGCCTCGAAGCGGAACTTGCGCCAGAGAAGCTGGACCCAGGCGTCCGGGATGAGCGCCCAGGCCTGGCGCGGCTCTAGGCCGTTGTTGGTTGCGGTGCCGTAGTCGGTCGTCCAGGGCGTCTGCGTCGCGTTGCCGCTGCCGGTTGCCGCCAGGTCGAGGTACTGCGAGCGGTAGGCCGTGTAGACGCCGCCGTTGAGCACCAGATCGCCGCGCGCGAGCTTCAACCTCTGGATCTCGGGGTTCGTCTTGTGCGTGATGAACGCGACCCACTCGTTGACGTTGCAGAGGTTGCACGTGTTGTAAGGCTGGCCGCCGTACACGTCGAAGGGGTTCGCGTTCGTCGGGCCGGTGGACGGGAAGTCCCACGCGCCGCCGAAGTAGAGGTCGATCGACTTGATGCCGGTGATGAACATGATCCGGTCGATCGTCGACTGGTAGTCGCTGTCGATGCCGTCGCCCGCGTTGGCCACGATGCCGAGACCCCACTGCTGCGGCATGCGTCCGAAGCGCAGCTGGCCGACCGGTGTCATGTACTCGCCCCACGCGCGCTTCACGGCGATCGAGTTCGTCCAGCCGTTCACGCCGGCGGTCGGCGGGCCCTGCGTCGTCGACTGGAACGCGAACGGCGCGTAGTTCACCGGTGCGTAGCCGCCGTTGTACTGGACCGGGATGTACCCGGTTCCGACCGTCGTCCCGTTGGATCCCGGCTGCATCGCGTACGAGTCGGGCGTCGAGCCGAGCACCAGGTTGTCGAGCAGATCGATCTGCGAAAGGATCCGCAGGTTGTCCGAGATGTGGATCTCGGGGTTGAGGCGGAATCGCAGGTTGGCGCCCGACTGGGTGCGGTCCTGGCACGCCTGGTTGGGCGTCGCGTTGTTGCCGCAGATGGTCACGCTCTGCCCGCTGCCGCTGATGCCCTGGTACGACTGGTCCAGCGGGACCGGCCAGAGGAACTGCGCGTCGCCGCTCTGGAGGCTCGGCACGACGCTCGAGCTGTGGCGGTTCAACGAGAAGTTGTGAAACAGCTCGGCGCGCGTCCGGAAGTAGCCGTGCACCTCGATGATGGGGCGCGCGTTGGCCCACCAGTCTTCGCTGAAGACCTGCTGCGGGTTGACGTTCTCGCCTCCGCTGCCGGAAGGCCGCTGGAGGCCCTGCGCCGCCAGCTGCTGCTGGTCTTGCGACGGGCTCACGGTCACCGGCGTCACCGGCGAAGGCGCCGCCTGAGCAGGCGCGGGCGCAGCCTGGGAGGGCGGCAGCGAGCTCGGGCCCGGAGGCGGAGCGGCAGGAGCAGGCGCTGCCGGCTGCTGCTGCGGGGCCGGCGCAGCCCCCTGGGCCGGCGGCTGGGCGCCCTGGGCGCGGGCCTGGGACGACGCCGCGAGCGTCACCGACACGACTGCTGCAGCAAGGAGATAAAGCGAGCGGTGGCGCGCAAGCATGGCTCGGGCGCGCGTTTTATCACTTCTAAGCTCGAGCGTAAGCTCCTCTCGTCGCGCCGCGCCTAGGATCGGCGCGACGGACCGAGCTCGCCCAGGAACGCTTCGATCTCCCGGCGCATCGCCACCAGCTGATCACGCGTCTTGGAGGCGTCCGTCGTCGCGGCCTGAATGCCGTCACCGTCGGCCGCAACGGCCTCTGCTTCCATCTGCGTCTCGACGTCCGCTTCGACGCCGGCGCGCTGCAGCTTCTTCTTCGCGCCCGCGATGGTGAACCCCTCGCTGTAGAGGAGCTGCCGCACGCGCATCAGGTTCTCGACGTCTCGCCGCGAGTACACGCGCTGGCCCTTGGCGCTCTTGGTCGGGCGGATGCTGCGGAACTCGCGCTCCCAGTAGCGGAGCACGTGCGGCTCGACGCCGACGAGCTCGGCCACCTCGCCGATGCGGAAGTAGAGCTTGGGCGGCAACGCCGTTTCGCTCATCGATCGGCTCATGCGGGTCTACCGCTCAGTCCTCGGTCGCCGTCGAATCGCCGGAGGTGGCTGCTGCGAGCGTGGTTCCGCCGTTGCTCCCGGCCGGCCTCTCGCTGTCGTTGAGCGCTTGCTTGAGGATCTGGCTCGCCTTGAAGGTGAGCACGCGGCGCTCGCTGATTCGGATGGGCTGCCCCGTCTGCGGGTTGCGCCCGGGGCGCTGCCGCTTGTCGCGCAGCACGAAGTTGCCGAAGCCGCTGACCTTGATCTTCTCGCCCTTGCCGAGCGTCTCTTTCATCATCTCGAAGACCAGGTCGACCAGCTCCGCGGACTCCTTGCGAGAGAAGCCGCCCACCTTGCTGTAAAGCGCCTGGACGATCTCCGCCTTCGTCATGATCGTCGCCTCTCCCCCCACGAGCCAGGGTAGAGGGGAGTCTAAACGCTAACTTCGCCGAAGGCTACGCAATGTGGTCACGACGGGACGGCTGCGCCGCCCTCTGGAACTCCACCTCACTCGGCGTCACTCGGCGTCGAGCGGTGAGTCGAACGATTCGCTGGGCAGCGCCGGCGGAGGTACGGAGGCGAGCGCGCCCTCGGGCACACTGCTGGCCTTGCGCCGCGCGAGCTGCTCGGAGGCCACGAAGAAGGCCACGTAGCCGTAGCCGAACGTGAAGAGCATCGCGAAGGGCGAGGCGAACCAGTGCCCCGTTTCCACCGAGGCAACGGTGCTTGCGCCGGAGATGAGGCAGAGGAGGATCTCGGTCATCGGCAGGTCTGCCGCGGCGCGGTAGCGCCCTTGTGTGGTGCCCTTCTTCGGGGTGCGCACGAACTCACCCGCCATCGAGCGCAGGCCTTCCCACACCGCCTTCGACAGATGGGGTGCGAGACCCGCCCCGAGCGCGAGCAGCGCCGGGAGCTGACGGAGCGCACCGAAGCGCGACCGCCCCTGCGCCGCCTCGGCCATCGCGTAGAACGCCGCGAGCGACCCGCTGGTGCCGATGACGAGCGGCAGATCGATCATGAGCATCGTGCGCGGGTCGGTCGCCGGCATGAGCACCAGCGCCGGGAGGAGCAGCACGCTCAGGAAGACCATGAGCGGGTAGGCGAAGTGCGGCGTCATGTGGAAGAACGCCTCGATGCGCTGCATGTGCGTCAGCTCGGCGCGCAGCACGCGCCCCAGGAGCTTGCGCGCCGTCTGCACCGTGCCCTTGGCCCAGCGGTACTGCTGCGCGCGGAACGCGCTGATGTCCTCGGGCAGCTCCGCCGGCGTCACGATGTTCTCGCGATAGACGAACCGCCAGCCGGCCATCTGGGCGCGGTACGAGAGATCGAGGTCTTCGGTCAGCGTGTCGTGCTGCCAGCCGCCGGCGCTCCCGATGGCTTCCTTGCGCCACATCCCGCCGGTGCCGCTGAAGTTGAAGAGCCACCCGGCGGCGGCGCGCGCGCGGTTCTCGACCAGGTGGTGGCCGTCGAGCATGAGCGCCTGCGTGCGCGTCAGCAGCGAGTGATCGCGGTTCATGTGTCCCCAGCGCGCCTGGACCATGCCGACGCGCGGGTCGGCCATGAAGTGCGGGACGACGGCGCGCAGGAAGTCGGGCTGCGGGAGGAAGTCGGCGTCGAAGATGGCGACGAGGTCGCCCTTGGCGATCTTGAGCCCGTTGTCGAGCGCGCCCGCCTTGTAGCCGGTGCGATCGACGCGGTGGATGTACGTCACGTCGAGGCCCTGCTCGCGGTATCGCTCGAGGGCGCCGCGCACGAGGGCGCGCGTCTCGTCGGTCGAGTCGTCGAGCACCTGGATCTCGAGGCGGCTGCGCGGCCACTCGATCGCGGCGACGTGCTCGAGCAGGCGCACTGCGACCGTGGCCTCGTTGTAGAGCGGGAGCTGGATGGTGACGTAGGGCAGGTCGTCACGCCCGGCGATGCCCGCTGCGGGGAGCGCCGGGACGCCCTTCTCGAGGTCGCGGGCCTTGCGGCGATGGCGCAGCACCGTGATCACGAGGTGCGACCGGTGCAGCCCGTACATCGCGAGGACGAGGAGCACGGCGAAATAGGCCGTGCACAGCACGAAGTGCATGACTTCGGTGATAGGCCGAAGCGGTCCGTGCAATTGTCAGAGACTTGTATTTCGTTGCACTTACAAGTCGATGTTGTAGTAGCCGACGAGCCCCAGCGTGAAGAAGGCGTGGGGTTCGCCGGCGTTGCTCGTGGCGTCGCCGGGGATGTTGAAGCTGCCGAATCCTCCGGTGACCTCCGGCAGGAGACGGAACCAGTGTCCGAGCGGGATCCAGATGCCCACGCCGGCGAGGAGCTCGCCGGACGTGTACGTGTCGGCGCTCGCGTTCGGCAGGGCCAGCGTGTAGATGCGCGTCTGCAGACCCAGGGTGCCGTAGAAGCTGACGCGATCGGGGTTGACGATGAAGGCGAAGTCGAGCCCGAACGTGTCGCTGTGGGACTGCGTGCCGGTGAGGGCGTTGTTGTTGCTCGTCGGACCGTACGCGGTGTGGTCGTAGGAGACGCCGACGTACCAGCGACGCGCGAAGCGCAATCCGCCGTCGATACCGATGCCGAGGCCGCCGGCCGAGACGTCGTTCAGGTTCTGCTGCCCCAGGGCCGTGTTGGTGTCGATCTTCCCCGAAGGCGCCACCGCGCCCAGGTGGGCGCCGATGAGGATGCCGACGTTGGAACGCTGGCGGATGGCCTCGGGAGCTCCTTCCATCGTGACGGGGGGCGGCGGGGGCGGCGTCCCGTTCGATCCATACGGAGGAGGAGGAGGGGGAGTCGCGCCTCCAGCCGGCGGAGGCGCGACCGCGGCACCGCCTCCCGGCGCGGGCTGGAGCTGGAGGGCGACGTTCTTCGTCTCGCGCTCCTTCAGGTTGACGGTGACTTCCTGTGACGCCTGGCCCGCGGCGGTCGCCTGCAGCTTGTGCTCGCCCGGGTCGAGCGGGATCTGCTCGCCCACGAGCGCGAAGGGAACCGTCGCGCCGTCGATGACCAGCTGCGGCTGGGAGCCCTGGGGCGGCGCGGGCGTCACCTGCACGAGCACCTTCGGGACGCGCGGCTCGACCTGCGCCAGCTCGCCCTTGGCTTGATCGATCGCCGACTGGAACGCGGGAGGCGATCCGGCGGCGAGCTGCCAGCGCGTGACCTGCCGGTACGACTCGGCGGCTTCGACCAGGCGACCCATCGCGGCCTGGCACTCGGCGATGCGCAGCACGTTGGTCGGCGCGTGGATCACCTGCTCGGCGCGCTGGAACTTGTCGAGCGCCTCGGGGAACTTGCCGGCGCGTTGCAGCTCGTCGCCCTGCTTGAACAGATCGCGCGCGGCGGCGCGCTCGGCGTCCGAGACCTGAGCGCGCGCAGGATGCGACCACGCGAGCGGGAGCGTGGAGAGCGTGAGAGCAAGTGCAAGGCAGAAGCGTCGCATGGGACTAGTACCCCGGGTCGGCAGGAGAAGAAGGAGGCTTGGGAGAAGGGGAAGGGTGGGGTGGCGACGGCGGTCTCGCGCCTCCGCCGCCGTGTGGCTTCGAAGGCACGGGCTGCGCCGTAGCGGAGGACGATGCGGTGGTCGACGCGATGGGCGGGAGCGTCGCGCTCGCACCGGGCATCACCGGGAGCGATGACGCCGAGGGGGCGACCACGATCGCAGCCGCGCTCGAGGGTGATTGCGCCGCGTGGCGCGCCGGAGAGAGCAGCTTGACCACGGCGAACACGCCGACGCTGCCGCCGAGGATCACCGCCGCGACGACCCAGAGGAACACGCCTCGCGAGCCGCGCTTCGATCCGGGAGAAGCGGAGGTCACGAAGGGCGCCGAGGTGAGCGCCGCCGCGGGCAGCGGCGTCTCGGCACCCGCCGGCGGACCCGGGGGCCTCGAGGGGAGCGACGTCGCCGGACCCTCCGTCTGGCTCGAGACGGGACCGCCGCGCCGCACGGTCACGCCCGCCGCGATCGCGAGCGCCTCGGCCAGCTCGGTCGCGCTCTGGAAGCGGCGCTCGGGCTCGCGCTCCATCGTGCGCGCGAACCATGCGTCGAACGCGGGCGGCAGCCCCGGCGTCGTCAGCGACGGCGTGGGCGGCGGCGCCGTGCATATCTTCACGAGGAGATCGCCGACGCTCTCGCCCTCGAACGGCAGCACCCCCGTCACGCACTTGTACGCGATGATCCCCAGCGACCAGAGATCGGCGCGGTGGTCGATCGTCCGCAGGCCGCGCGCCTGTTCGGGCGCCATGTAGTAAGGCGTGCCGAGGACGGCTCCCGTCTTGGTGCTCGAGGTGAGCCCCTTCTCGCCGGGCCCCGGCTTGATCTTCGCGATGCCGAAGTCGAGCACCTTCGCCGTGTCCTGGTCGTGCTCTTCGTCGTCCGGCGCGCGCACGAGGAAGATGTTCTCGGGCTTGAGGTCGCGGTGGATGATCCCGCTCGCGTGCGCGCGCTGCAGCGCGCGGCAGCACTGCACCAGGATGCGCGCCGTCTCCTGCAGCGTGAGCCGCCCGAGGCGTTCGAGCCGCTTGTCGAGCGGCTCGCCCGTGAGCAGCTCCATGACCATGTAGGGGCGACCGTCGTCGGTCACGCCGTGATCGAAGATGTGGATCGCGTGGCGGCTCTCGAGCTTCGCCGCGGCGCGCGCCTCGGTCACGAAGCGGCTCTGCGCCTCCTTGCTGTCGGCGAACTCCTGGTCGATGAACTTGATGGCGACCTTGGTGCCGAGCGACGCGTGGCGGCCTTCCCAGACGGAGCCCATGCCGCCGCGGCCGATGAGTCGCAAGACCTCGTACTTGCCGGCAACGAGGCCGCTGACGGGAGGCGGCTGCGAGTCGGTCATGTCCCGAGAGCCCATCCCTACATTAGACGAGTCTCCCCGCCGCCGCTAACAAGCCTTCGCGTCGAATGACGACCGGTCCCCAAGCTTCGAGGCTGGCATGACCAGCCGTCCCCAAGCTCTGAGGCTGCCATGAGCAGCCTCCCCGAGCCCGCCGCGAAGGACGTCCTCTACCTGGTGGACCTGTCCGGCTACGTCTTCCGCGCCTACCACGCGCTGCCCCCCCTCTCGAGCACCAAGGGGGAGCCGACGCACGCCGTCCTCGGGACGGTGAACATGCTGCAGAAGGTCGTGGGCGAGCGCCGGCCGCACATGCTCGCGGTGGCCATGGACTCGAAGGGGCCCGGTTTTCGCCGGGAAATCGACCCTCGTTACAAGGCGACGCGGCCGCCGGCGCCGCCCGATCTGTCGCAGCAGATGGCGCGGGTCGAGCAGATCATCCACGCCTGGGCCACCGCTTGCTTCGCGAAGGAGGGCCTGGAGGCCGACGACCTCATCGCAGCCGTCACGGCCCGTGCCGTGCGCGAGGGGATGCGGGTCGTCATCGTCAGCTCCGACAAGGACCTGATGCAACTCGTTCACGATGACGATGATCGCGTCGTCATGTGGGACTCGATGCGCGACAAGGTCTACGGGCCGGCCGAGGTCCGCGAGAAGGTCGCGGTGCGGCCGAGCCAGGTGCGCGACTTCCTCGCGCTGACGGGCGACACGAGCGACAACGTGCCCGGTGTCCCGGGCGTCGGGCCGAAGACGGCGGCGGACCTCTTGAACCAGTTCGGCACGCTCGAGGCGATCTACGAGCGGCTCTCGGAGGTGACGAAGCCGAAGCTGAGAGAGTCGCTCAAGGAGCACGAGAAGGACGCGCGCGTGTCGCAGAAGCTCGTGACGCTCGACGCGAGCGCCGACATCCCGTGGGACAAGCAGAAGCTGAGGTGGGGAGGGGCGGACATCGAGGCCCTGCGCACGCTCTACGGGGAGCTCGAGTTCAACCGGCAGCTCGATGCGCTCGTGAGGATCGTGCAGGCCGGCGCCGAGGCGCGCGCGAGCGCGGAGAAGATGGGCGTCGATGCGGCTGCCGTCGCGAAGACGGCGTCGGCGCCGGCGAAGCGCACGCACGCGTGCATCCTCGACGAGGCGGCGCTCGAGCGCGTCGTGGAGGCGGCGCGAAAGACGGGGCAGCTGGGCATCGCGATCGAGACGACGAGCACCGAGGCGATGCGGGCGCAGCTCGTGGGGATCTCGCTCGCGAGCGAGGCGGGGAGCGGGCACTACGTGCCGCTATCGCACCGGTATCTCGGGTGCCCCGCGCAGCTCTCGTGGATGGCGGTGAAGAAGCACCTCGCGCCGCTCCTGGCGGACGCGCGCGTCGTGAAGGTGGGGCACGATCTGAAGCAGGCTTCGATCGTGCTCGATCGCGCGGGGGCGCCGATCGCGCCGCCGCTCTTCGACACGCACGTGGCCGCGTACCTCATCGATCCCGAGTCGCCCAATGCGCTCGAGCAGAGCGCCCGGCGCGAGCTCGGGCTCGAGCTGGCGCGGTGGAACGAGGGAGCGACGGCGAAGGCGCGGGCGGCGCACGGGGTCTTCGACGAGCTCGAGGTGGAGCGCGCGGCTTCGTTCGTGGCCGCCGCCGCCGAGGTGCCCCTGGCGCTTCGCGAGCACTTCGAGCCCCGCCTCGCTGCGGAGGGCCTCGACGAGTTGATGCGCGACGTCGAGATGCCTCTCGCGCGCGTGCTGGCCGCGATGGAGGAGGCGGGGGTGCTCGTCGACGTGGCGATCCTCGCGAAGCTCGGCACCAAGGTCGAACAGGACCTGCGCGACATCGAGGCGGAGTGCAAGCGCGTCGCCGGGCAGGACTTCGTGCTCCGCTCGCGCGATCAGCTCGAGAAGATCCTCTTCGACGATCTGAAGCTGCCCGTCGTGAAGCGCACCCCCAAGGGCGGACGCTCCACCGACGCCGACGTGCTCGAGGCGCTCGCCGAGA
>DATJYG010000628.1:0-10432 GCA_035499695.1 Polyangiaceae bacterium | reverse complement strand
AGCCGCCGGAGGACCCTCCGCCGCCGCACCGGTTGCGAACCCGACGAGAGCGAGAACGAGCGGGAGCGAGCGGCGGAGCATGCCTTCAGCCTAGCGCTAGCACCGTGCCTCACCGGGATGTGCACCCCAGGGGCATCTCGGCGCCTGTCCCAGGACACCCCCGATCTGTCCGGGACACCGGGTAGGCGGGAGCCCCCCTCCTCCGTCGGCGGCGTGTACAGAACCGCCCGGATCATTGTCTTGCTAATGATCTCGGTGTTTTCGATCGGCCGGCTGGAGAGGGAGGGGGTGCCGGGGGCCGCGGGCACGGCGAGTGCTCTTTGCGGGCGCCGTGAATGCGATCACGTTCGGGACGAAGCGGGCGTTTCACGGGTTCTTGCGGGCGACGCGCAAGCAGCTGGTGGAGATGGGGCTGACGGCGGCTCGCTTCGACTTGCTGTCGGTGCTCGTCAAGTGCAGGCCCGGTGAGTTGTGCGCTCCTGGGGTGCGGCAGAGCGCCATCCGGCGGGTGCTCGGCGTCACGGCGCCCGTTGTGACGCGCATGGTGCGGGCGCTCGAGAGACTGGGGTTGGTGCGGCGATGGCGGGAGCAAGCCCCGGATAAGCGGCAGGTCCTCGTGGAGCTCACCGAGGCCGGAGAGAGGTGCATCCTGAAGGCGCGCGAGGTGATGTTGCCGGCGATGAGCCGGACGGTGCTGCGCGCAATCTGCTTCGGGAAGCATCGCAGTGCGAGTGCGCGCTTCCGACACATGGACACGCTCGAGAGCTATCTGAGTAGCTTGCGCGGGCGGTTCGGGGACACCGCGACGCTCTACTACCCCTGGGGGCATCCCGATGACTAGCGGTGCACGCAGAGGACGTCGTCGGAGTCGCGCGTGCTCTGCAAGCACTCGACGTTGTGGTCGATGCACGCGACGACGAGCATCCCGTGCGCGAGCAGCGTCCCGAGCGTCGCCCCGGTCTGCCGCGCCACGCTGAGCTTCGGCAGCGTCGCGTCGCATCCTTTCTCGAGCTTCACCTCCACCTCGCGCCCGCTCGAGATGATGTCCGGCTTGCCGACGCTCCGCAGGCGGTCGGCCACCGTCTTCGCGTAGTCCGGGTCGGCCGGCGCGTCCCCGGGCTGCGGCGCCTTCATGGCCGCCATGTACTGGATGGCCTGGAGCTGCGTCTCCATGGGCATCGTGATCGTGACCGTCGGACTGCTCGTGGGGACCGGCCGCGGGGGCATCACGCGCCCCGCCTCCACGACGCCCGCGTCGATCGGCGCCGACGCCTCGACGGCACCGGGGTTGACCTTCCACGTGGCCGACGCATCGAGGTTGGAGAGGGGCCCGCCCTTGTCGCACGCGGCGACCATCGCGAGCGAGGCCAGCAAGAGACCACGCGTCATGGGCCGATTCTGATACGACAGGAGCCCGTGCGGAAGCTCGGCGTGACGATCGCAGGCGCGCTCGCCGCCGCCCTGGTGAGCAGCGCCGCCGGGTCCCTCGCCCGAGCCGACGACGCCGGCGCCCCGCCGCCTGCAAAGATGACCTGCGAGCACGCGGACGGCCCTGGCCGCGTGCGCTGCGACGTGGAGGCCCGCGTCGGGGCAGGGGAGTCGATCTCCTGGGGCGACGTGGTGATCGTCAAGACGCCGCCGTTCGTGTCGGCGCTGCGAGGGCGAATCGGACTGCAGGACGCGACGACGCACGAGCCCGACGTGTGGCGCTGGGCCCTCGCGCTCGTGGCGCACGACAAGGGGACAGGGGACGTGGAGGCGCGGGTGCGCCTGGTCGTGTGCAAGGGAGCCACGTGCTTCCCGCGCGAGCTCCCGGTGACGGGGCACGTGACCGTGGGCCAGTGAAAAACTGGCCCCGGCGCGCCTGATGCCCGCACACTGGGCGGCGCACCGTGCTGCTTCCCGGACGCCTCGAGAAGACGACCCTGGGCGACCTGCTGGGCGTCGTGCACCGCGCCGGGGCGACGGGGACGCTGGAGCTCGTGGAGGACCGCGGCCGGTCCCACCGCATCCACGTGGCGCAGGGGCTCGTCGTGTCCGTCGAGATCGACGGCGTGGCCCCCTCGCTCGCAGAGATCCTGCGGCGCGACCGGGCCATCGATGACGACGTGCTGCGGCGCTCTCTGCTCCGGGCGATGGCGTCGCAGCGGCTGCACGGGGAGGTCCTCGTGCACGAGTTCCGCCTCTCGCCGTCGGTCGTCGGGAACGCCCTGCGCCGGCAGCTCCTCTCGCGGCTGGCGATGCTCGAGCGCCTTCCGGGTGCACGCGTCTCCTTCCGCGTCGCGCTCCGCGTCCCTCGCGGCTCCCTCCACGATCTGCCGCTCCAGCCGAACGAGTTCCTGCATGGACGGCGCCGCACGCGGGAACGCGCTGCCGCGTCCCCCCAGCCGGCGCGTGTCATGCGCGACACGTCGCACTGGCGTGTCCTCGGTCTCTCTCCCGGCGCCTCGGAAACCGAGATCAAGCGGGCCTACCGCCGCCTCGCGCGCAGCGTGCACCCGGATCTGCATCCGGACGCGTCCCCCGAGGAGCGCCGGGCTCTCGAGGTGCAGTTCTCCGAGATTACTTCGGCGTATCGGGCACTTGTGGCCTGAGAGCTGACGGGCGAAACCAGCTCCGCCTTCGCTGCGTATGCGTGAGGTATGACTTCGCTCACCGATCGCCTGGGAGAGCTCCGCCTCGGGGACCTGGCCACCTTCCTCGCCGTGCGCCGCGCCGGATCCATCACGGCCGCCGCGCGCGAGCTCACGGTGACGCCGTCGCAGGTGAGCAAGGCCATCGCCCGCCTCGAGCACACGCTGCGCCTGCAGCTCCTCACGCGCGGGTCGCGCGGCGTGTGTCTCAGCGAAGCGGGGCTCCGCGTCCTGCCCCACGTCGAGGCGGCGGTCGCGCGGCTGCTCGCCGTCGGGAGCACCAACGCCGAGGCGACCGAGCTCACCGTGGCGGCGCCGTCGTACCTGCTGGAGTCGTTCCTGCCGACGTTCGAGCGCGCGCAGCCGCAGCTCCGCATCCGCGGCATCGAGCTGCCGCCGGCGCTCCTGCGCGCCTACTCCGCGGAGGACTTCTTCGACCTCTGCATGATGCACTCCGGCATGGACCGCCTGCCGCCCTCGTGGTCCAGCGTGCACGTCGGCGAGATCCGGCAGGCGCTCTTCGCGTCTCCGTCGCTCGCGCGCAAGCTCGGCGCGCAGCCGACGACCGAGGAGCGCGTGCGCAGCGTGCCCTTCATCAGCCCCGTCTACTACGCCGACGGCCACCTCGTTCCGGCGCAGGACGACTGCCCGCTGCACCGGTCGGACCGCGAGGTCGGCCACCAGGTCCTCACGGTGGTCCTCGCCATGGAGCTCGCGACGCGAAGCGAGCAGCTCGTCTTCGGCCCGTGCATCGCCGCGCGGGGGCACCTGGCAGCGGGCACGCTCGTCGAGGTGCGCGTCCAGGGGTGGAACGTGCGCTCGCAGCTCTACCTCGCGTGCAACGGCGACCGTGTGCTCGCGCGCGTACGCAACGCCATCGCCGATGCGCTGCGGTCCGATCTGGGTACGGAGAGCTCCGAGCCGCGCGTGCCGCGCTCACGCCCGCCTGCGGCGCAGGTCAATGGTTCTGCGTGAGCGTCTGCAGGGCCAGCTTGGCCTCGGGCGCGTAGTGCGAGTCGGGGAACTTGCGCAGTAGCGTGCGCCACGTGTCCTTCGCGTCGTTGTAGGCCTCGATCTCCGTCTGGCACCACGCGAGCTGCTCGAGCGCGTCGTCGAGCACCTCGCGGTTGACGCTCTGGTCCACCAGCGGCTGGAGGATCGCGATCGCTTCCTTCTGCTTGTGGAGCTTGCGGTCGGCGCTCGCCAGCTCGACCTTCGCCTGCGGGGACACCGACGCCGCGTCGTCGTACTTCAGCGACTCCTCGAACGCCGCCGCCGCCTCCTGCCACCGCTGAAGCCGCGCGCTGTCGAGTCCCTGCAGGTAGAGCTGCGTCGCCTGCTCCACCTTGGCGCGCTCGACGGCGTCGGCGAAGAACTGCGCCTCGCTCTTGGTGAGCGGCTTGGTCTTCATCGCGTCCCAGCCCTTGATGACGTCGACGCGGCGGCCGTCCTTGATCAGCTCGAAGAACTTGGCGGCCTCGAGCTCCGCCGCGCTGCGCTCGGCGATCTGCTGGCGCGCGTCATCGAGGTCCTGCTTCATGCGGGCGTTCTCGTCGCGAAGGTGCTTGGCCTGCGCGTCGATCGCGTCCACGCGCGCGTCGACCGCGAACTTGAGCGCCGCGAAGACGACGACGACGAAGACGACGTAGGCCGTCGCGCTGTTCCACGCGAGGCGACGCTCGTATCCCTGCTGCCTCTTGGCGATGGACTTGATGTCCGCCGAGAGGGCGTTCGTCAGGTTGTTCGTCTTGATGACGAGGCCGCGCGACTCGATGATTTCGCGCTTGATTTCACGCAGCTCGTCGTCGACTTCGTGCATCGCGGCCGGATGTATACCATCGTGCAGGGAGGAGTCATGAAGCGGGGTTGGATCCTCCTTTGCGCATGTGGGCTGGGGTGCTCGGCGGCTCCGGGGCAGGACGAGGAGACGCGGACGACGTCCGAAGCGCTGCAGCAGTGCGCCACGAACGTGGTCGAGGGCATCGACATCTACGACGGCACCGGGACCATCGACTGGAAGTCGGTGAAGGCCGCCGGCGTCGACTTCGCGATGATCAAGGCGACGCAGGGCACCTACAACACGCAGTCGACGTTCGCGACGAACTGGTCGGGGTCGAAGGCGGCGGGGCTGTACCGGAGCGCGTACCACTTCTTCGATCCCACCGAGGACGGCGCGGCGCAGGCGCAGCACTTCCTCTCGGTGCTCGGCACGCCCCAGCCGGACGACATGCCGGCCATGCTCGACATCGAGTGTCCCGACGGCGACGCCAACTGCCTGGGCACGGGCGCGTCGGGGCAGGCGTCGGCGAGCGACATCTTCACGCGCATGTGGGCGTGGATCGATGCGGTCCAGAAGGCGACCGGCAAGAAGCCCATCGTCTACACGTTCGGCAGCTACTTCTCGAGCAACGGCATCGACACGACGGGCCTGCCCCCGTACCCGCTCTTCATCGCCGACCCGACGGGCGGGGCGAACAACTGCTTCAACGTGCCGGCGCCGTGGACCAGCGCGGTCATCTGGCAGTACTCGTGGACCGGCACCGTCAGCGGCATCTCCGGGCAGGTCGATCGCGACCGTTTCGTCGGCACGCTCGCGCAGCTCGGCAGCTTCGCCAACCCGCCCACGACGGGCAGCGACGCCGGGGCCAAGGACGCTTCCGGCGGCGACGCCGCGCGCGACTCGGGAGGGACCCCGGGCGAGGACGGAGGCTCGCCTGGCCCGGGTGAGGACAGCGGCCCGATCGGCGTGCCCTCCGGCGACGGCTCGACTGTCTCGCCCGACGCTGCGAGCGGTGGATCGAGCGGCTGCGGGTGCAGGACCGCCGGCGGCGGTTCCTCCGGGGGCTACGCGGCCTTGGCCGCCGTGGCGGCGCTGGGCCTCTCCTGCCGGCGTAGGCGTGTTGCTCGGGAGGGGTAGCGCATGCTAGCTCCCGCGCTCGGTAAACCGCCATGATGACGACCGACATCCGGAAGGGCTTGAAAATCCAGATCGACGGCGTGCCCTGGGCCGTCGTCGAGCACCAGTTCGTCAAGCCCGGCAAGGGTCAGGCGTTCACGCGTTGCCGCATCAAGAACCTGGTGACCGGCAACGTCATCGAGCGCACCTGGAAGTCGGGTGAATCGGTCGAGGTGGCGGACGTCGAGACCCGCAAGATGACCTTCTCCTGGGACGAGGGCGACAGCCTGGTGTTCATGGACACCAACACGGGCGACCAGATCCACGTCATGAAGGACAAGGTCGGCGAAGAGGTCCGCTTCATCAGCGAAGGACTGGACTGCGACGTCACCATCTACAACGGCAACCCGATCGGCATCGAGCTGCCGGCGAGCGTCGTCCTGCAGGTGAAGTCGAGCGAGCCGGGCGTGAAGGGAGACACCTCGGGCGGCGCCGTGAAGCCCGCCACGCTGTCGACCGGAACGACCATCAACGTGCCGCTCTTCATCAAGGAGGGCGAGTGGGTGAAGGTCGACACGCGCACGGGCGAGTACCTCGAGCGCGTGAACCGCTAGCTCGAGCGGTTTGCATGCCGGCGCGATTCGAAGCATCATTGAGCCATGGACTGGACGACGCCCTCGTACGAGGAGATCAAGATGGACGCTGAGATCGGCTCGTATCAGCCGGACGACGAGCGTCCTCCGATCGTCGAGAATCGCGACGACGACCAGGAGTAGGTCGCTGCGCGCACACGTCCTGGGCTCCGCCGCCGGGGGAGGAGTCCCGCAGTGGAACTGCGCGTGCGACAACTGCACGCTCGCACGTGCCGGTGACGCGAGCGTCGTCGCTCCGCGCACGCAGGATTCCATCGCCGTCAGCGCGACCGGGGACCGATGGCTCCTCGTCAACGCGTCGCCGGACATTCACCGGCACATCGAGCGGTTCGCTCCCCTGCAGCCACGGGCCGCACGGAGCACGCCCATCGGGGCGATTGCGCTCACCAACGGCGACCTGGACCACGTGCTCGGGTTGTTCTCGCTTCGCGAGTCGCAGCCTCTCGTGGTGCTCGCGACGGATCGCGTGCGCGCCGGGCTCGTCGAGCGCAACGCGATGCTCCGGACGCTCGCCCGCACGCCGGACCAGGTGACGTGGCGCCGGCTCGAGCTCGGGAGCGAGCTTCTGCTCGAAGACGTGGGCGTCGGGGTGACGCCGCTCGCCGTCGCGGGAAAGCTGCCGGTGCACCTCGTGGGTGCGCTCGACCCGTCGCCGGAGGACAACGTGGCGCTCGTCGTGCGTGACCTGAAGAGCGGCCGACGGATGGTCATCGCGACCTCGGTGGGATCGCTCGACGGGATCGAGCGCGTCGTCTCGGGGGCCGATGTCGTCTTCTTCGACGGCACCTTCTGGACCGAGGACGAGCTGATCGCGAAGGGCCTCGGCAAGGCGCGGGCGGCCGACATGGCGCACGTGCCCATCAGCGGGCCGCAGGGGAGCCTCGAGCGGCTGGGGGCGTGCGCGCCGCGGCGCATCTACACGCACGTCAACAACACGAACCCGGTCCTCCGGAGCGGGTCGCCCGAGCGAGCCGCCGTGGAGCGCGCCGGCTGGGTGATCGCGCACGACGGCCTGGAGGTCGCGCCGTGAGCGACGCGCTGCTCGGCCCCGACACGTTCGTCGAGCGACTTCGCGCCGAGGGGGCCTCTCGGTATCACGACAAGCACCCGTTCAACGTGCGCATGCACGCGGGGAGCCTCTCCAAGGAGGAGCTCCAGCGCTGGGTGATCAACCGCTACTACTACCAGACGCGCATCCCGGTGAAGGACGCGCTGCTCCTCTCGAAGAGCGACGACCCCGTGTTCCGTCGCGCCTGGATCAGGCGCATCGGCGATCACGACGGGACGAAGGAAGGGGAGGGGGGCCTCGCGGAGTGGCTCCTCCTCTCGCGAGCATTGGGACTCGACGAGAGCGTCGTGCGCTCGTGCGCGCGGGTGCTCCCCGGTGTCCGCTATGCGTGCGACTCGTACGTCGCGCTCGTGCGCGACCGCACGCTCCTCGAGGCGGTCGCCTCGTCGCTGACCGAGCACTTCGCGCCGGACATCATGCGCACGCGCGTGGCGGCCTGGGAGAAGCACTACCCGTGGATCGACGCGGCGGCCCTCGCGTATTTCCGCTCGCGCGTCCCGCGCGCGACGCGCGACGCGCAGGAGGCTCTCGCGTTCGTCGTCGAGCAGGCGAAGACGCGCGAGCAGCAGGAAGCCTGCGTGCGCGCCCTCGTCGACAAGTGCCGCATTCTCTGGGCGATGCTCGACACGATCGCCGAGGCCGCCCCGTGAAGCCACGGCTGTCGCCCAAGGCGCGCGTGCGACCCGATCCGCGCGACGGCCGTCCGGTCCTTCTGTCGCCTGAGCGAGGCATGAAGCTGAGCGCGACGGCGGCGGCGATCGTCGCGCTGTGCGATGGGTCGCGTGACGTCGACGCGATCGTCGACGAGCTGTCGGCGCGTTATCGTGCTGACCGCGCCAAGGTGCACGCTGACGTGCGGGCGCTACTCGACGATCTGCACGAGCGCGCGCTGCTCGACGGATATGAATCAAACAGGAAGACGGGAAGACGGGAAGACCCAGAAACCCTTCCCGTCTTCCCGTCTTCCTGTTCCTCTCCCTCTCCCTACACCCTCGTCGCCGAGCTGACGCACCGGTGCCCGCTCGCGTGCCCCTATTGCTCCAATCCGCTGAAGCTCGTGTCCGGGAGCGACGAGCTTCGCACCGACGAGTGGACGCGCGTCATCGACGAGGCGATCGCCATGGGGGTGATGCAGATGCACCTCACGGGGGGCGAGCCCCTCGCTCGCTCCGACCTCGAGGCGATTGCGGCGCACGCGCACTCGCGCGACGTCTACGTGAACCTCATCACGAGCGGCATCCCGCTCGACCGCGCGCGCTTCGACCGGCTCGCGCCGTCGCTCGACGCCGTGCAGCTGAGCGTGCAGGACGCCGACGCGTCGACCTCCGACGACATCGCGGGCCTCCAGTCGTTCGAGGCGAAGATGCGCGTCGCGTCCTGGGTGAAGGAAGCGCGGCTCCCGCTCACGCTGAACGTCGTGCTTCACCGGGCGAACCTCGATCGCGTCGGCGCCATCGTCGAGATGGCCGAGCGCCTCGGGGCCGACCGCCTCGAGCTCGCCAACGTGCAGCTCGTGTCGTGGGCGCTCGAGAACGCCGCGTCTCTCTTGCCGACGCGCGCCCAGATCGACCGCGCACGGGGCGTCGCCCACGAGGCGCGCGAGCGGCTGGCGGGTCGCATGGAGGTCGTGCTCGTCCTCCCGGACTGGCACGCGGACCGACCGCGCGCGTGCATGGACGGATGGGGCAGCCGCTTCGTCGTCGTGGCGCCCGACGGCGCCGTGCTCCCGTGCCACGCCGCCCGATCGCTGCCGCTCTCGTTCGAGACCGTCCGCGCGCAGCCCCTGGCGCGCGCGTGGGCCGACAGCCCGGCGATGCAGGCGTTCCGCGGCGAAGCGTGGATGCCCGATCCCTGCCGCTCCTGCGATCGCCGCACGGTCGACTTCGGCGGATGTCGCTGCCAGGCCTTCGCGCTCACCGGCGACGCGCGCGCCACCGATCCGGCGTGCTCGCTGGCGCCGTCTCACGCGGTCGTCCTCGAGGCCAGGCGCCGCGCCGAGGAGCCGGGCGATCGCAGGCGCTGGATCTACCGCGGCCGTCACTCCTGAAGGTGCGCGTCGGCGATCCAGATGTTGCCGCGCCACCGGACGCGCTGCACGAGGAGCCCCGCCGACGTGTAGATCGGGTCGCTGATCTGATCGCCCGAGGGGTTCTTCACCTGCCGGACGACCGCCCCCGTGGCGAGATCGATCTCGTAGATGTCCGTGTCCCCGCGCGCGATGGCGACGCGTCGTCCGTCCGGGGAGAAGCGCGGCTCGCCGTACCGTCCGCGCTGCATCAGCTTCGGCGAGAGCGGCCGGCGCGTGCCGGTGCGCGCGTCCCAAGTCATCGGCACGCAGTCGGTCAGCGCCGGCCCGGAGAGGTACACGAGGCGGTCCTCGGTCGGTGACGCGGCCGCCTGGTCGCTTTCTTCTTCGAGCACCGGCACCGCGTCGCCGCCCGTCACGGGGACGCCGAGCACCTGAGTCTTGCCGCTGGGCAGGTGCCTCGAGAAGATCACCTGCTGGTCTCCGAACCGGAACTGCGGCCTCGAATCGAGCGGGTCGCTCGTGAGCTGGACGAGCTTCGCATCGCTGCCGTCCATGCTCCCGAAGAACAGTCCCTTGTCCGCGACCGAGATGACGAAGCTGTGCGCGTCGAAGGACACCGAGATCTCCTGGGCGCGCAGATCGCCGATCGCGATGGCGCGCGCCGGGGTGTGTCCGGACGGATCCTCGATCCAGGGCTCGGCCTTGCCCGAGCGCGCCGACACGACCGCGATCGAGCGGGTGCCGGGAACGGCGGCGAGCGAGTGGATGGTGGTGTCCTGCGGCGTCGCGTCCGTCATGTGCCCCTTCGCGTCGACGAAGGGGACGTCGAACAGGTCCACGCACGTGGACCAGGCCACCTGCTTGCCGCCGGGCGCGATCGCGACGCCTTTCCGGGCCGGGATGCCGCTGACCGAGAGGGACGTCCCGGGAGATCCGTCGAGCGGCACGTCGAAGAGCTCGTGGGTCCCCGTGTTCATCGCCCGGAGCACGATCACGTGGCGCGCGTCCGGGGTGAGGGCGAAGACCTCGTCCAGGTCTTCGCGGGTGAGCCATCCCGAACGTTGGCCGTGCACGTCGTCGAGGTAGACGCCCGTCAGGTGCTCCTCGACGCCGGCGCTGTAGAGGACGACGAGCGAACCGTCCTTCAGCTCG
>DATJYG010000627.1:0-4934 GCA_035499695.1 Polyangiaceae bacterium | reverse complement strand
CGATGCGGGTGGCGCTGCGAGCGGGGATGAAGCAGGTCACGAGGCCGGCTCAAGTTGGATCGCGTGCGGCAGCCAGAGGTGCGGCGCGGGGACTTACTGCATCGTGTGTGCCCCCGCCGACGGCGGCCCGCAGGTCGGTGTCTGCGAGACGCTGCCGCCCCAGTGCATGCCCACGCCCACGTGCAGCTGCTGGCCGGGCTTCGAGGCGCCGCCATGCCAGTGCTCGATCGACAGCTCCGGTTCCCTCGTCAGCTCGTGCGGGACGTGCGGAGGTCGGTGAGACCACGCCTCCGCGGCGGTCTCACTCGGCGCTGGGCGTCGTCCACAGTTCCGCAAGCGGTACTTCGAGCCCCTCGAACGACGCGGGCCTGAACACCGCGTCGTCCCCCTGCACCTCGGCGACGAGGTAGTGCTCGCCCTGGAGCACGAGCCGCTCGAGCATCCGAGTCGCCGGATCCACGATCCAGTACTCGGGCACGCCGATCGAGGCGTACCACGCGAGCTTCGTCATGCGGTCGTAGCGGGCGCTCGACGGCGAGACGATCTCGACGGCCAGGTCTGGATGTCCCGAGACGAGCCCGAGCTCCGAGCGTCCCGGGTGCTCGACGCCGGAGCGATAGAACTGCACGTCGGGCATGACCCCACGACGCTCGGTGATCCGGACCTTGTATCCGGATGCGACGGCGACGCCGGCCTTCCGCGGCAACGCCCAGGCGCGGAGCATCCCGCAGAGCTGGGCGACGATGTACTCGTGCGACCACGTCGGCACCTCGACCTCCACGAGCTCTCCGTCGATGAGCTCACGCAGGTCGTCTTCTTCGAGCGCTACGAAGTCGTCCCACGTGTAGGGCGCGCTCGCGGCGGGTGACGACATGCCGGGAGTATGCCCCATGGCCCAGGCCATTGCAGCGGCCGGGCCAGCAGAATCCTGCTCGACCCCCTGTCCCGGACAGATCATGCCTGTCCCGGGACACCCTCTGTCGCTGCCGCTGACGCTCTCGCTGCCGCTGACCCTGTCGCTCTCGCTGCCGCTCGCGCTGCCGCGGGTGCCGACGCTGCCGCCGGCGCCCGCCCTGGCCAAGCGCCTCGACGCGACCGAGGTCCAGCGCATCCTGTCGCAACGCAAACGCGCATAGCGTCGACGTTGGCTAGAACCGGGCGCCGACCTGCCCGTGGAACGTGAAGGCGGAGTACAGGTCGTTGGCGGCCGAGTAGAACGTTTCGGGGAGGCTCGTGAGAACGAGAAGGTTGACGTCGGCCCCGACGCAGTAGTGCGTTCCGAGCGAGAAGAGCGCCGTGATACCGGGCTGGAGGTAGAGCGTGTTGTAGCTGGGGCTTTGGCCGGTGGATCCAGCCAGCCCACCACCGCCGGCCCCCCCAGGCGCCGGGCTCGCGGTCACGCGCTCCGTGAAGTTGCCGGTACCGACGAGGAGACGGATCGTGACGGAAGACAGCGTGACGCCATATCCGACGTCGAGGCCCAGAATGTCGGAGTTCACGCTCGCGGAGTACGGACTGCCGCCCGAGTCGCCCACGTAGTACATGCCCTCGACGCCTGCGTAGATGCCGTAGAGCGCGACGCCCGCGCGCCCGCCGAGGCCGAAGCCGAGCGGGTCAGGCGCGTTCGAGTCTCCTCCCATGAGCGGCGCGCCGGCGCGGCTGGTCGGCGTCGTGCCCCCTCCGGCCATGGCGGCGATCTCGACGTCCACCGGCCCGAGCGCGCGGGCGTCACTGGAGAAAGAGAAAGCCAGTGCCGCGGTCGCACCTGCCGTCAGCAAGAAAGGTGTCCGTAGGCGGCGAGAAGTCATCGGTCGTTCACGATCATCCGGATCCAGTTTTAGCTCGCTGCCGCTGCGCTGCCGCTGACGCCCTCGCTGGCGCTGCCGCGGGCGCCGACGCTGCCGCCGGCGCCCGCGCTGGCGCATGTGACGTGACGTCACGTCACATGGTGACCCGCACCAGGATGGCGCGAACCTGATCGAGCTCCTCCAGCAGCACCGGCTCGACGCGCTCGACATATCCGAGCGCCTCCGCGACATCGATACACGCGCCCGTCTCCCTCGCGCTCCCCAGCGCCGTCCTGTACCGCGCGTTGCGCGTCCCTCCCGAAGACCCACTCCCTTCCGCGAGGTTGAGCGCCACACTCGCCGACGCCCTCCTCAACTGATTGCCGAGATCCCGATCATGCTTCTCAATCTGCACGAGCACCGGCCTCAGCCGACGCAGCACCGACAGCATCAACGGATACGCCTTGAGCATGTGCCTCTCCTTGCACGCCTCCGCGCCCGACTGCGCGAAGGCGACCCGCCCACGGCGCGGAGCGCAGGCCGCATCAAGGCTGGTCAGCAGCCGTGAGGCTGCTGACCACCGCCGAGCGCAGCGAGGCGGCGCGCGCTCCTGCGCGCGGCCTTGAGGCGGCCGAGCACCGCAGCCACAATGGGAAAGCCGAGCGAGCGACTCCCCTCGTTCGCTCAATCCATCGGCGCGAACGGCCCCTCGTGCAAGAAAGGCTCGAGAGCCTTCGCGTCGACACGCCCGTGCGTCCGCACCGCGCCGACCACCTGCTTCACCGAAGCGACGACCAGCCGGGGCGCGTCGATCTGGATGAAGTGCCCCGAGTGGTCCGCGATCGCGTGCGCCGAGTTGGTCGAAAGGTGCGCCACCATCTCGTGGCCCGCGATGAACTTCTGCTCGAACGCGGCCATCTCCTCGGGCTTGAACTCCGGAGGAAGCGGCTGCTTTCCTCGCGCCGACAGGACCACGAGGGGCATGTCGCCCAGGAGCCGCGCGGAGGCGCGCAGGTCCACGGTCCCCGCGAGCATCGTGTCGTAGTCGACGCCTTCCGGGTCGTCGCGCATCCGGGCGCGCATCTCGTCGGGATTGCCGAGCTCTGGCACCTCCGCCTCGGTCGGCCCGTCCACGAGCACCATGCCGACCACTTCCTCCGGGTGCTCCGCCTGGAACAGCCGGACGTTGATGCAGCCCATCGAGTGCGCGACGAGCACGTATGGACCCGGGATGGCCGCTCTCTGGAGGAGCGCCTGGAGCTCGTGCGCCATCTGCCGATTCGAGTGCTTCCTCGGCGCGGGGCTCGAGCTGAACCCGATGCCCGGGCGGTCGTAGACGCACGTGCGCGTGATGCGGCCGAAGTCGTCGAGGACCAGGCCCCAGCTCACGCCGTCGGCACCGTGTCCGTTGTCGATGACCACGGTGGGTGTTCCGTGGCCGACGCAGTGGAGGTGCAACGACATGCCGCCGCCCATATCCACCATGCCGTCGTCGGTCGGGGTCGGGGTCGGGGTCGGGGTCGAGGTCGGGGTCGAGGTCGGGGTCGGGGTCGAGGCCGGGGTCGAGGTCGGGGTCGGGGTCGAGGTCGGGGTCGGGGTCGGGGTCGGGGTCGGGAGTCGGCTCAGGGGGACGCCGCTTCGCAGCGACGACACCACCTGCCACGTGGCGGCGACGACGCGCTCGGGCGCGTCGTTCGGGATCCACCCGGCCTCGGGGGCCACGATGTGCGCCGAGTTCCTGGAGAGCGACGTGACGTCCTCCTCCATCGCGCGCCACGTCGCCTCGAGCTTGTCCCAGGAGTCGGCGGGAATGTCGAACATCGGCTCCCGCGGCTTGCCGCGCGTGACCAGGACGAGCGGCCGATCGCCTAGCGACAGCGGCGCCTTGCGCAGGTCGGCCATCGCGCCGAACAGGTCGTCCGGGTCCACGTTCTCCGGCTTCGTGACAAGGTCCGCCTTCATCGTCGCGACGGCGGCGGGCGGGTACATCGCGTAGTAACGCGAGTCGTAGTCCTTGGTCTGCGGGTCGACGAGGACCATGCCGGCCACCGCGCGCGGGAAGTCGCGCGCATAGATCTGCGCGACGAGCCCCCCGAGGCCGTGGCCGACGAGGACGATGGCGCTCGAGTCGTCGCGGTCTCCGAGGAGGTTGCGGAGCTCGCCGACGAGCTGGCGCATGCGGTGCGGCTTCGGAGCCGGGCTGCTGTACCCGGAGCCGGGGCGGTCGTACGCACACACGCGGGTGAAGCGGCCGATGGCGGAGTAGATGGGACGATAGTCCGTCACCCAACAGCCGAGGCACGCGTCGAGAACGACGGTCGGCGAGCCCTCCCCGACGCAGTGCACGTGCAGCGACTCGCCGCCGCCGACGTCGACCATGCCGTCATCGGGCAGCGCGGGCGACGGGGCGGGGTGCGACGGAGTCGCTGCGGGCGCGTGCGCTTGGCAGCAAGCCAGCAACAAGAATGACGCGATGCTGCTCCCTTTCATGGCGACTCCTCTGGTGCCCTAACCGGAATCCGGCTCGTCCGGGGCGAACTCGATGGGGTAGACGACCGTGACCTCCCCGTCGTGCGGAGGCGCGTCGAAGCTCACGCTCATCATCGATTCGCGCACGCACGTCTGCATCTCGCGGTCGTCGATGCTGGTGCCGTCCACGAGCTTCGCCTCGTCCACGACGCCGCCCACCTTGCGGTCGCCGATGATCCGGAAGTAGACGACGAGCTTGCCCGCGAGCTTCGGATTGCGCTTCAGCGCGTCGTTGTAGCAATCGAGAGCCAGCGGGAAGAGATCCTCGCGCACGCGGGCCTGGATGTACTTGGGGTCCACCCTCGGGTTACCCGCGTCGTCGAGGCCGAGCACCGGCATGGACCCGAAGGCGAACGTCGGCGCGGGCGCTGCCGCTTCGATGGGCTCGCCCGACATGCCCAGCACCCCCGCCTCTGCGAGGAGCCCGCGGATCGCTTCACGCATCCGGTCAGCCTGGGCCCGATCGAGCTTCGGTCCGTGCGAGACGCCAGCGTCGAGCGACGACTCGTTCGGCGCAGGAACCGCGGCCGCCGCTCCGGTGTTGGGCTCATCGTCCTGACTCTCGGCCATCGCGGCGCCGCTGCGACGCTGCGCCTTCGACGATGCTCTCTCCCACCA
>DATJYG010000626.1:0-7925 GCA_035499695.1 Polyangiaceae bacterium | reverse complement strand
CGCCGCGGCCTTCGTGGAGCCGCCGGCGCCGTCGAGCGTCGCCGTCCGCACCGCGCGCTCGCCCGATCGTAGGAGGACGACCTTCGCCGCCGGGCGCGCGTCCGACGCCGCGAACCCCAGCTGCTCCATCTGCTCGAAGCTGAGCCCCGCGGTCGGCATGTCCGCGAGCGACAGGACGACGTCCCCTTCGACGAGCGGCGGCGTCGCTCCGCTGTCGACCCGGATGCCCACGGCGGTGCGCTCCGCCTTCTCCCAGAGGCGCACCGGCGGCCGGGACTCGAGGTCGACCTCGTAGACGCTGGACTCCTCGTCGAGCGGGGCCCACGCCCCGTGCGGATCGATGGTCGGCACGTAGGCGCGCACCGCGGCGGCGAGCACGACGCGCGCCCAGCCGTCGGCTCCGAGCGCCGGGAAGTACCTCGCGCGCGCGGCGTCGGCGTAGCTCTGCGCGGCGGCGCCGAGCTCGCGGTCGAGCGCCCCGATGTGCCTCCCGAGCGTCGCCGCCAGCGCGCGGGCCGGCCGCGTGACGGTGGCCCCCTCGAAGGCGACGGCCGACGCGGCGTTCTCCGCGTCCTCTCCCGGCGTCGGATCGGCGCGCGCCGCGTCGAAGACGGCGCGCAGCTCGTCGACCCACGTCACGAGGTCGGCCCCGAGGGCGCGCGCGGCGCTGCAGTCGCGCCCCGCGCCTCGCGACTCGAGATCCGCGAGAAGCTCGGCGGCGCGAGCGTCGAACGCGTCGGCGACGGGCGAATCGGGCGCGACGCTCCAGAGGCCATAGGGGTCGAGCCAGTCCGCCGCGGCGTCGGCGAACGCGCGCGAGTCGACCGGGTCCGGCACGTACGCGAGCTCCCCGCGCGTCTGCGCGACGACCGCGCGCGCCTCCTCGCAAGCGAGCCCCGGCGCGTCCCCGGTGGGCAGCCGGAAGGCGTGGACGCGCGGGTCGTCGGCCCCCGGCGCCACGGCGGCGCCGGGCCCCTGCCCGTGGTCCTCGGGCGCGGACCCCGTGCCGGCCGCCGGAGCCAGCGTCGCCGCGAGGGGCACGGGCGCCGGCCGGAACGACCACAGGAGCGCGGTTCCCACGGCCATCAGGCTGCCGCCGACCCAGAAGCCGCGCTTCACCATGGGGTAGAGAAGCGTAGCAGGCGCCGCTCGGGCGGCAGCAGTTTGTCGCGGTGCGGGATAATCTCGCCTGACCGGAATGACCCGCCTCTCGGTGCTCGCCTCTGCCCTCGCCGTCGCGTTCGCGGCGCTGCCCCGGACCGCCCGGGCCGAGGACATCGACGAGGGCATCCCGTTCCGCTCGATCGTCCTCGAGGGCTCCCTCGCCGGCGTCGCCATCGGCCGGTACGGCGCGGAGCTCGAGTACCTGCCGGCGCCGCACCACGCGCTTCGCGTCGCCCCCTCGTACTTCTACGCCCTGCCCGGTACCGACGATCAGCTCACCGGATTCGGCGCCGAGATCGGCTACCGCTTCTACGGCGGCCGGCACGGCCCGCACGGCATCTTCGCGGGCGCATCGTTCCTGGTCGGCGAGTACGAGTACATCCACGGCAATCCGAACAACACGCCGCTCGATACCGCGGTGGACACGCAGTACGTCTCGCTCGGCGGCGCGATCGACGTCGGGTACGCGATGGTCCTGCTCGGCAGCTTCTCGATCGCCGTCGGCGGCGGGGCGCAGCTCACGGCGGACACCCTCACCCCGCAGTTCGAATTCCAGAATCATCCCTGGCACTCGCTGCTGTACGGCCCGGGCCTCCGCCCGAGGGCCCTGCTCGAGGTGGGGGCCGCGTTTTAGGGCGCCCCATGGCCTGCCCGGTTGGGCCCGTGCTAGAGCGATCGGCCATCGCCGATGCCGAACCTCACCGAGGCCCTGACGGGAGAAGCCAACAAGAGCGCGGTCGTCGATGACTGCGTCGCCCTCATCGATGCGGAGGTCGCCGACAAGGGCGGCCTCACCGGCCTCGCCATCAAGGCCGGGTACAAGACGGTGCAGGGCATCAAGCCCGGTTTCGTCCGCAACGTCGTGAGCGACCTCTTGCCCGACTTCGCGAAGGCGCTCGAGCCCCTCTACCAGGAGGCGAAGGCCAACGGCGCGAAGGTGACCGACCACTTCGTCGGCAACACGCCGCGCGTGGCCGACGCGCTCCTCTCGGTGACCGACGACAAGGCGAAGCGCGCCAAGAGCGGCCTCGTGAAGGGCACGTACGACAAGCTCCGCGGCAGCGCGAAGAAGAACGTGGAAGCGGCGATACCGCGCCTCGCGGCGATGATCGAGAAGCACGCGCCATGAGCGAGGTGGGGGGCGACGGCGTACTCGTCTCCACCGAGTGGCTCGCCGCCCGGCTCGCCGACCCCGGCGTGAGGATCGTCGACATCCGCGGCAAGGTGCTGCCGGTGTCCGCAAGCCCCGAAGGGGAGCGGACACAATCACCGAACACGGGGTCGAAGCCGCGCTACGTCCCGAAGCGCGAGGACTACGACGCGTCGCACGTCCCCGGCGCCGTCTTCGTCGACTGGACCCGCGACATCATCGACCCGCTCGACCCGGTGCCGGCGCAGATCGCGCAGCCCCAGGCCTTCGCCGCCACGATGGGCGCGCTCGGCATCGGCGACGCGACGCTCGTCGTGGCGTACGACGACTACGATCACATCTTCGCGGGCCGCCTCGCGTGGGCCCTGCGCTACTACGGGCACGACGCCGTGCGCCTCCTCGACGGCGGCTGGACGCGCTGGGTCGCCGAGGGCCGCCCGACGACGAGCGAGGTCCCTTCGCCCGCGCCCGCGACGTTCACCGCGCGCCCTCACCCGGCCCTGCGCCGCACCGCCGACGACGTCGCCCGCATCCTCTCGGCCCCCGACGCGCTGCTCATCGACGCGCGCCCGCCGGACCAGTTCAGCGGCGCCGCCAGCGCCGCCAAGCGCGCGGGCCACATCCCAGGCGCCCTCAACGTGCACTACGCGAAGCTCGTCGACCCCAAGACGGGCCGCTTTCTCCCGGCCCCGGAGCTGGCGCGCGTCTTCGCCGAGGCGGGCGTGGACGTGACCCGGCTTCCGCGCGAGGTGGTCGTCTACTGCAACGGGGGCGTCTCCTGCTCCGTGCCCCTCAACGCGCTCCGCATGCTCGGTCGCGACGACGTGGCCGTCTACGACGGCTCCTGGAACGAGTGGGGAAACGACGACAGTCGACCCCTCCGTTCCGGGTCCACACCGTGAATCCATTGCAACGGTGCGTAGCGCGCTGCGCGGGGCGCGGTGCCGCGAAACCGCGCTGCCATCGTCCCGGCACTTAATGCGGGACGGTTGGAAAACTGCTGCTAAGGTCCCGCCCCGCCACACATGTCGGCGAGGGAACCTCCCCTCTCCAGCGTGCGTAGTTGGTGGGGCGCCCCTGCGCGCGCCGGGGAAAGCGGCGCCGGTGCGCAACCTGCATCATGGCAGCGGAATCTCAGTCAGGGGTAGTTCATGAAACAACCGACTTCGTTGCGCCCCGCGGAGGGCAAGCTTGGCGTTCTTCTTCCTGGGATGGGAGCGGTCGCCACGACGTTCATCGCGGGCGCCCTGCTCGCGCGCAAGGGCAAGGCCCTCCCCATCGGCTCCCTGACGCAGATGGGCACGATTCGCCTCGGGCTCCGCACCGAGAAGCGTGAGCCGAAGATCTCCGAGTTCGTGCCCCTCGCCAGCCTCGACCAGCTCGAGTTCGGCGGCTGGGACATCTTCCCCGAGAGCGCCCTCGAGGCGGCGGAGCACGCGAAGGTCCTCGAGCCCCATCACATCAAGGAGGTCGCCGACGAGCTCGCGGCCATCCACCCGATGAAGGGCGTCTTCTACCCCGGCTACGTGAAGCGCCTCCACGGCACGCACACGAAGACGGCGGCGTCGAAGGCCGAGATGGTCGAGCAAGTCCGCGAGGACATCCGCACCTTCAAGAAGGAGAAGGGGTGTGATCGTCTCGTCGCGGTGTGGTGTGGCTCCACGGAGGTGTACAGCCTCGCCAACGGCGTGCACTCGAGCGTCGACGCCTTCGAGGCCGCGCTGCGCAAGGACGACCCGGCCATCTCGAACGCGCAGATCTACGCGTGGGCGTGCATCAAGGAGCGCGTGCCCTTCGCCAACGGCGCCCCGAACCTGTGCGTCGACTTCCCCGCGGCGTGGGACCTCGCGAAGGAGTGCCGCGTGCCGACGGCCGGCAAGGACTTCAAGACCGGCCAGACGCTGATGAAGACCATCCTCGCGCCGGGCTTCAAGGCGCGCATGCTGGGGCTGGCCGGCTGGTACAGCACGAACATCCTCGGCAATCGCGACGGCGAGGTGCTCGACGATCCGGAGAGCTTCAAGACGAAGGAGGTCTCGAAGCTCGGTGTCCTGGAGCACATCCTGCAGACCGATCTGCACAAGGAGCTCTACGGTGAGCTCGTTCACAAGGTCCGCATCGACTACTACCCGCCGCGCGGCGACGCGAAGGAGGGCTGGGACAACATCGATCTCTTCGGGTGGCTCGGTTACCCGATGCAGATGAAGGTCAACTTCCTCTGCCGCGACTCGATCCTCGCCGCGCCGGTCGTCCTCGACCTCGCGCTGTTCATGGATCTCGCGCAGCGCGCCGGGTTCCACGGCACGCAGGAGTGGCTCAGCTTCTACTTCAAGAGCCCGATGACCGCGCCGGACCTCTACCCGGAGCACGACCTCTTCATCCAGCTGATGAAGCTGAAGAACACGCTGCGCTGGATGAAGGGCGAGGACGTCATCTCGCACCTCGGCACGGAGTACTATGACTGAAGCGCGCAACACGCCGGCGCGAAGCCTGCGGGGCGGGATCGTCGGCTACGGGTTCATCTCGGAGAAGGGCCACGTGCCGGCGTACGCGCTGGCCGGGGCCAAGAAGTTCGAGATCGTCGCCGTGGCCGACACGTGCGCCGCGCGTCGCGAGAAGGCGCACGCGGCGCTGCCGGCGGCGCGCATCTACTCGAGCCACCACGAGATGCTCGAGGCGGAGCGCGGGCGCATCGACTTCGTCGACGTCAGCACGCCCCCGTGCGACCACGCGAAGATCGCGATGGACGCGCTGTCGCGCGGCCTGCACGTCCTCTGCGAGAAGCCGCTCGCGACGAGCTCCGAGGACGCGCGGCGGATGGTGGCTCAGGCGCGCGAGATGCGCCGCGTGCTCTTTCCCTGCCACAACTACAAGCACGCGCCCGTCATCAAAGCCGTACGGCAGATCCTCGACGCGGGACTGCTCGGCAAGGTGCAGCTCGTGACGCTCCAGACGTTCCGGAACACGCACGCCAAGGGCGTCGACGAGTGGCGGCGAGACTGGCGCCGCGAGAAGGCGTACTCCGGCGGCGGCATCGCGATGGACCACGGGAGCCACACCTTCTACCTCGCGTTCGACTGGCTCGGCGCCTTCCCGACGGCGATCAGCGCGAAGATGTCGACCATCGGCGAGCTCGACACCGAGGACAACTTCTCCTGCGCCATGACGTTCCCCGAGGGCACGGCGACGGCGCACCTCTCGTGGACCGCGGGCGTGCGCAAGGTCATCTACACGATTCACGGCGAGAAGGGCGCGGTGCGCGTCGAGGACGACGACGTCGAGGTCGCCGTCATGAACGAGGACGCGCATGAGGGGGGCCCGGCCGTGTGGGAGATGAAGAAGCAGAAGATCGCGTCCGAGTGGATGGACGCGAGCCACGTCGGCTGGTTCCGCTCGCTGTTCGACCAGTTCGCGACGGCCGTCCGGACGGACGACTTCGTGAGCCGCGAGACCGAGTCGAGCGTGCGATGCATCGAGCTCATCACCGAGGCGTATGCGTCGGCGCTCGACCACTGCCGCGAGCGGCCGCTCGGGGGGGCGAGCAAGTCGCGATGATCGACCTCGCCTGCTCCATCGGTCTCATCACGAGCACGCTCGTCGTGGGCGTGGCCTACGCAGGGCGGGTCACGCGTGCAGGCGCAGCGCGGCACGCGCGCATCGAGCGAGCGGGCAGCTCGCCGCTGCTCGCCAAGGGCGCGATGGAGATGGGGTACTGGGCGATGGCGCCGGTGGCGCGCTTCCTCATCGCCCTGGGCTTCACGGCGAACGCGGTGTCGTGGCTGTCGCTGGCGCTGGCCGGCGGGGCGGGCGTCGCGCTGGCGCTCGGGCACTTCGGCATCGGCGCGATGCTCAGCGTCGTCTCGTCGGTGTGCGACGCAATCGACGGCTTCATCGCGCGCGAGACCCGAACGGCGAGCGACTCGGGCGAAGTGCTCGACGCGACCGTCGACCGCTACGCGGAGCTCTTCTTCCTCGGCGGCATCGCCGTTCACGAGCGGCACGACGCGCTGACGCTCGTGCTCACCCTCGCGGCCACCGCGGGCGCCATGATGGTCAGCTACTCGACGGCCAAGGCGGAGGCCCTGGGCGTCGAGCCGCCCCGCGGTGCGATGCGCAGGCAGGAGCGCGCGGTGTACTTCGTTCTCGGCGCGGGGTTCGTCCCCGTCGTCGCGGCCGCCGCAACGCGCTGGGGCCTCCCGGCGTTCGTGGATCGCTGGCCGCTGCTCGCGATGCTCGCGCTCGTGGCGGTGGTCGGCAACGTGTCGGCGGTGCGGCGGCTGCGCGCCGTAGCGGATGCCGTGCGCAAGCCGGCGCCGGAGCCGCTGTCTCGGCCCTCGCCGGGCTGGCGACCCGAGGGCGAGGCCGAAGCGCTCGCGAGGGATGCGCATGCCGCTGCCGGCGACGCCCTCCGCTGAAGTCCGCGACGGCTTCACGGCGCCTCCCGCGGCGGGCGATCCCGCGGTGGGAACCTGGCGCACGCTCGGACGGCACCAGCTCGGCGCCATCGCGGCGACCGCGATCGACTTCGCGACGATGATCGCGCTCGTCGAGCTCGCCGGGCTCTCTCCCGAAGCTGCGACCCCGGTCGGCGCCGTGCTCGGCGCGGTGACGAACTTCTCGCTCGGGCGCGCCTGGATCTTCCGGCGCCACACCGGGCACTGGGCCGCGCAGGCCTCGCGCTACGCGTTCGTCTCCGCCGCCAGCGCCGGCTGGAACACGCTCGGCGAGCAGCTCATGCACGGGGTGGGTCACGTCCAGTACGTCGCCGCACGCGCGATGGTGTCCCTGGTGGTCAGCTTGCTATGGAACTTCCCGATGCAGCGCGCCTTCGTCTTCCGGGAGCGACGAGCATGAGCAGCAAGACGAACCCGTCGCATCCGCCGGACCAGAAGGTGCACCTGAAGACCGCGGTGCCAGGCCCGAAGAGCCGTGCGCTGCGCGAGCGCGAGGACGCACACATCGCTCCCGGGCTCCAGGGCTACGCCGTGATGGCCGGGATCGTCGTGGACCACGCGCGCGGCAGCGCGATCACCGACGTGGACGGCAACACGTTCCTCGACCTCATCGGCGGCATCGGCGTGAACGCGCTCGGCCACGGGCACCCGCTCGTCGTCGAGGCCATCCAGGAGCAGGTCGCCCGGGCACACGTCGGCTCGCTGACGAGCGAGGCGCGCGTCGATCTCGTCGAGCGCGTCGCGGCGCACGCGCCCGCGCCCGGTGTTCACCGTCTCCAGCTCTACTCGGGCGGCGCCGAGGCCGTCGAGAGCGCCATGCGCCTCGCGAAGAGCCACACCGGCAAGTACGAGTTCGTCTCCTTCTGGGGCGGCTTCCACGGCAAGACCATGGGCGCGCTGAGCCTCATGGGCTCGACGTACAAGGAGGGCCTGGGGCCGATGGTTCCGGGCTCGCACCTCGTCCCGTACGCCGACTGCTACCGCTGCCCCGTGAAGTCGACGTACCCCGAGTGCGGCCTGGCGTGCGTGGAGGTCGGGCGCAAGCACCTCAAGATGGCGAGCGCTGGTTCCATCGCCGCCGTCATCGTCGAACCGATGCAGGGGACCGCGGGCAACATCGTGCCGCCGGACGACTTCCTGCCCGCCGTGCGGTCGGT
>DATJYG010000625.1:0-4649 GCA_035499695.1 Polyangiaceae bacterium | reverse complement strand
TGCGCTACTGCATCAACTCGGCGGCGCTCAAGCTGGACAAGCAAGACCGCTAGCGCGTCGTCAGCGCGAGCTTCAGCCTCCTCTCGCGGGCCCGCGCGACGGGGTGACGCTTGACCTCACCCCGCCGGCGGTGGACCCACTCCTCGAGCCTCCGGATCGCCTCGTCGAACGCCTCGTCCACGATGGCGTGCGCGTCCTCCACGTTCCGGTCGTCGCCTGGGGCGTGACTCACTGCAATCTCGCCACGGGGCAGACCGAGGTCGATGCACACGCGGTAGCGTTTCCCGTGACGGTGTCTCCGGTGAGCGGCCTCTAGCACCACGCGGCACGACATGAGCCGCTGGAAGATGCGATCGAGCTTGGCCGCCCGCCGGCGGACGTGCGTTTCGAGAGAATCGGAGTGGGGCATCGCGCGGAAGGTGATCTGCAGGGGAATCTCCATGCCGTCTGGTCTCCACGGTGGGTGCGCGCATGCCGCATGCCGTGGTATGGGGCCCCCAGGTGTCAGCGTCCCAGCCTCCCTTCCTCCCGCCGGCTCCGTCGTCCGTGCGCCCCCCGTCGGTCGAGCGGAACTTCTTCGCCGACCTGCTCGAGGACCTGACGATCCGCGTCGAGTGGCTCGAGCAAGTCATCGAGAGCGTGCCCGACTCGGGAGCGCTCTCGCAGCTGAGAGGCTGGGCCCAGGCCCTCAAGGAGCTGCACCGCGCGCTCGAGCACCTCCAGAAGCACCAGCGCGACCCCAGGTTCAAGCGCCTCTTCGCGCTCGAGGGGCCGCTCGCGGCGTTCATCAGCCGCCTCTACTCGTGGTGCGAGGAGATGAGCGGTGACTTCGAGGCGCTCGCGGTGAAGCTGCGTCGCAACGAGCCGGTCCTCGCGATCTTCTCGCACCACAAGGTCAACCAGTCGTTCGCGGACTTCCAGAGGCTCGGCGCGGCGCTTCGCGAGTCGCTGGCCGCCGCGCGGCGCGCCGACCCCGAGGCCGTCGCGTCGTGGGCGACGTTCGACACCGACTTCGAGGAGCTGCTCTGGGCGACGGAGTGGATGCACATGAGCCTGGCCAAGCGGCCGGGCGCCTGAGGCATCGGCTCAGTCCGAGGAAGGCGAGTCGCTCTCGGGGCCGTCCTGGGCCGGCGCGTCTTGCGCGGGCGCGTCTTGCTTGGATTCGGCCGGAGCGTCGACCGGCGGCGCGGCCTCTGCCGGCGGCGCGTCCTGTCCCGCATCGGTGCCGCCTTCGGAGGCGACACCCCCGTCGACGCACGAGGGGTCCTTCGAGTTGCACGAGCAGGGGTCGGCCTTGTCGCAGAGCGTGCACGTCCCCTGGACGCAGTAGGCAGACTTGGCGGCCGCCGGGTTGCCCGAGCATCCCGAGATGCTGCCGCAGTGGCTGCACGAGTACTGCGCCGAGAACGCGTCGTAGTTGTACGTCTCGAGCGCCTTGCGCGAGATGGCGTCCGCCTCGGGGAACTCCTCGCACGCCGTCGAGCAGGGGTCCCCCACGCCGATGGCGACGCAGTCGGCCGACGTCTGGCACGACTGGTCGTAGTGGCCCGCGCTCACGGTGGAGCCGCACGCGATCATGCGCGTCGCTGCGACGACGACGATCGCGAGTGCGAGCTGAGCCTTCCTCATGCGCGGGACCATAACATCTAGGGCGCCGAGCAGTCCCCGCCGTGCACGCGCGAGAGCTGCCCGCGGAGGGCGCTGCGGAGATTTGCCGTGTCGGCGGGATCCTTGGCCGTCACGACGAGCCGCACGCCGCCCTCGAGGTCGTCCACGCTGATGTCCGCCGGGGGCGCCGAGGCCGCCTCCCCCGTGAGGGCGCATGGGCATGCCGCCGCGAGCCCCCCGTGCACGTCAGGCAGCGCGTGCGCCCGGGCCCGGAGCAGGAGCAGCTGGTCGGCCGCCGCCGAGACCGTGATGGTGAGCCCCGAGCCGCTGTTCTCGATGTCCGCGCGGGCGCCAGAGATGGTCAGGGGGCAGGAGTCGCTGCCGTTCGAGTGCTTGCGCGCCGGCATGCGGCCGGCCACGACATCGCTCGGCGGTTCCGAGGGCAGCACGTCCAGCGAGGGCGGAGCTCCGCCGCACGCGCCCAGGAGCAGGCACGCGAGGGTCCAAGCAGGGCTCCTCCAGAGGGCTGACGCCATCGCCGTCGCTACCCTAGTCGATGGTAGCCTCCGCCGGCCATGGGTCGTCGCACGAGGGCGTTGCGGAGGTGGGTCCTCGGCAAGCGCCCCCGGGCGGTCCTGCTCTTCGTCACCCCGACGCTCCTGGCCATCGCGATGGACTTCGCCCTGCGGGCGCCGTCGCTGCTCGTGTTCCCGCCGAAGGAGTGGCTCAACTACTTCGGCTCGTCCCTGGCGAGCGCGGGCTTCTGGGGCGGGCCCCTCTGGCTCACCTCGCGCCTGTGGCCGGCGAGGAGCTGGCGGGCGCGCATCGGCCTCGCGGCCTTCACGGCCCTGTTCGTCCTGCCGCTCGCGGTCTTCGCCTTCGGAGGGCAGCTCCTCTACTACCGCGTGTTCCACTACTACATGGGGCGCGACACGGTCCGCCTCGGCATCAAGCTGCGCGGGACGCTGGGGGCGTGGATGGCGTCGTGGGGCGGGTCGTTCGTCCTCATGGCGGTGCTGGGGTTGCTGGCGACGGCGGTCATCCTCCTGGCGGCGCGGCGGGCGTCGCGTCCGGCGCGCAGCGCCGGGCTGTTCCTGCCGATCGCCGGGTTCGCCGTCGCCACGACGTGCTTCTGGGTCGACTTCGTCGAGTCGCGCAGCCTGCAGGCCGCGCCGCCGGACACCTGCTTCATCCACGGCGTCATGCACGCCCTGCGCGAGTCGGTGACCGGCAAGGGCTGGGTGCGTCGCGGCATCACTCTGCGCCAGCCCGACCCGCTGCCGCCGCTCGCTCCCCCGCGGCAGCGGCCCAACGTGCTCCTCGTCATCACCGAGAGCGTGCGCGCCGACGCGCTCTGCTCGTCGCCATCGATGGGCTGCAAGGCGCAGTTCCTCGACGAATCGGCGCCCGACCGGGTCTCGCTGGGCAAGCTCACGACGCAGTCGTCGGGCACGTTCTCGGCGTGCGTCATGCTCTGGACCGGCCTGGCGCCCGACGCCGACTTCGCGACCATGCACCGCGCGCCCGTGCTCTGGGAGATCGCGCACGCGCTCGGCTACCGCACGGCGTACATCGGCTCGCAGAACCTCCGCTACGACGACTTCGGCGCCTTCCTCGAGAACGCGAAGATCGACGTGCAGGCGAGCGCCAAGGACCTCGGCAACGCCGAGGACGCGCACATCGGCGCGCCCGACGAGAACGCGACGGCGCGTCTCGTGGACTTCGTGCGCGGCGTTCCGCAGGGGACGCCCTGGTTCGCGGTGCTGCACCTGTCGAACACGCACTGGCCCTACCGCGTCGACCCGGCGCTGCAGCCCTTCGTGCCGCACGACCCGTCACCGGTGGGCGACAACAACGCGATGCACAACCACTACCGGAACAGCGTGCTGCAGCAGGAGCGCACGGTGTCCGAGATGCTCCTGCAGCTGCGCGGGATGCCCGGATGGAGCGACACGGCCGTCGTCTTCGTGAGCGATCACGGCGAGCAGTTCCGCGAGCACGGGGGGCTCTATCACCTGTCGTCGCTCTTCGAGGAGCAGGTGCGCGTGCCGGGGTTCATCGTCGCGGGCGACGCCGCGGTCGAGCCGGGGCGGCTCGCGACGCTGGGCGCGTGGAAGAACCGCCGCACGTACACGCAGGACGTGCACGCGACGATGCTCGACCTCTTCGGCGTGCTCGATCAGCGCGCGTCGTTCCCCTTCGCCGACCGGCTCGTGGGCCGCTCCCTGCTGCGCCCGCCGCCGCCGGATGAGCCGATGATGCTCATGTCGACCGCGAGCGGCGTGTGGGAGCCGGACGACGCGAAGTACGGCGTGATGAAGGGCGACATGCTCGCGGTGAAGTCTCTGGGAGGTGGGTGGTGGTGCTACGACGTCCGCTCCGACCCCGGAGAGCACATGGGTCACGCGGGGATGCCGGGGTGCGGACCGCTCATCGACTACGGCACCGTGAAGTTCGCGCCGTCGTGGCACTGATCGCCGTGTCATGGCGAGTGCGGCGGTTGAAGGAAATGTCGACGCCGCTCGTCTCATCGTGGACAATCCGGTTCTAGGGAGGTCGTCCATGGTGCGTTGGTCTTCGCTTGTCGCCGCCGCGCTGGCCGCGGTGGGAGTCCTGTTCGCCGGGAGCGCGAGGGCCGACGTGCTCTCCGCATGCGGGGACGCGGTCGAATCGGCCGGCCAGGTCGACTGCAAGGTCGAGACGATGGGCGGCTGCACGGCCGACTGCCAGCCCGTCAACTTCGAGGTCGCGTGCTCGGCGCAGCTCAACGCGATGTGCTCCGGAATGTGCACGGCGACGGCCACGGCCTCCTGCACCGGAAGCTGCATGGGCAGCTGCACCGGCAGCTGCTCGGGGAACCCGGGGAGCTTCAGCTGTCAGGGTTCTTGCGAAACGAGCTGCGAGGGGAACTGCTCGGCCAGTTGCATGGGCCAGTGCATGTCGAGCGGCAACATGAGCGACTGCATGGGCCAGTGCTCGGCTTCGTGCAAGGAGAGTTGCGGCACGAACTGCAACGCGCAGTGCATGGCGACCCCGCCGTC
>DATJYG010000624.1:0-11798 GCA_035499695.1 Polyangiaceae bacterium | reverse complement strand
TCGGCGACCGAAGTGAAAAGGTCGGCGGCCGAAGTGAAAAGGTCGGCGGCCGAAGTGAAAAGGTCGGCGGCCGAAGTGAAAAGGTCGGGGGCCGAAATGAAAAGGTCGGGGGCCGAAATGAAAAGGTCGTCGATCGCCGATCACTTCCACCACGTCGACCAATCAGGGGCGGGGCACCAGTCTTTGCCCTTGGGAGCAGGGGTGACTCCGGACCAGGCGCGCTTGATCGGGGAGTCGGCGCGCAGGTAACCGTCCCGAAGGAGCACGTCGTAGCCGATGACCGGGCCCTGACCGTCGAGGGCGGCCATGACGTGCGGGTAGTCGTGACCGAAGAAGTGCACGCCGGTCTCGGTCAGATCGAAAGATGCGGGATCGAAGTGGGACTCCAAGTCCTCGGCGTCCATCTCCTCGTCGAATGGCCTGGCGCGGGCGGCGCACTCGAGGACACGTCGCAGGAGGTTGCGGACGAAGACGTCGTGTGAGGCCACGGGTCTTCCGGTGCGCAGGTCGATGGTCACGCGCGAGAAGGCGAGCTCGCCGGGATGGGCGCCGCCGCCGTCGATCGAGCCGCTCTGCTCCAGGGTCGCCAGCTCGCGGAAGGAGTCGACCAGGGTCTGCTGAGCGTCGGCCTCGAAGCCGAAGCCGTCGCCGCACTTCTCTGCCGAGTGCGCGAGGGGGAGCTCGAGGCGCGCCCCCGTGAAGGGCTCGAGGCCCTGGCGATTGATCGACTGCTCCACCTGGGCGTCGCGCAGACCGAACAGCTCGACGCGGCTCTCCGAGTACGAGCAGCTCTTGATCCTCGCTTCGGGGTCGGGCTTGTGCACGCGGTGGGACACCTCGAAGCGTCTCACCGCGGCGAGCGCGACCTCTCCCGGTGCGATGGGCTCGAGGTGGAAGGGGCCGCTCGTCGGACCGCCGGTCCACGTGCCATCCATCGCTCCGCTCGCCGGGTCGCACGTCCCCTCGAATCGCCCGGTCTGCGAGTCAGGCTCGCCCTCGGTGAGCTGCACAGCGTTTGCGCCGGAGAGGGATCCATCGAGCCGCAGGTCGATGCCCGCGTGCTCGTAGAAGTAACGACCGTACAGGCGCGATCCGTCGCGCCCGAGGCGTGCGAACACGCGATGGCCCAGCACCGTGCCTCGGTAACCAGCTGCGAGAGGGCAGGGGTCCGGCTTCTGCACCTCGGCGGGACGCGCCAGGAGCACCGGCGGTGGCGCGGGATCCGGCGGCGGGGGAGCCGCCTCACCCCCGCGAGTGCATCCAATGGCGAGAGCAGCGATCCACACCGTCGTCGGGCGCATCCAGCGCCCCAACGCCTGGGCTCGCGCGATCGCTTCCCGTCAGGTCAGGTCACCTCACGCTGCGGCCTGCGCCGGCGCCTTGATCATCTCGAGCGACAGCGACCACAGCTTCCTCTGCGACGCCTCGTCGTAACTCACGCGATTCGACCGCACGGCGTGGCACTTCGAGAAGTACTTACCGGTCACCCCCTCGACCTCCGGGGACGACGCGACGTGCACGCTCGTGCGCGCGCCCTGCTCGTTCGTGAGCATGAACGGCTTGGCCAGCCCGATGACGAACGACAGGGCCCCCGAGTACGTCTGCCCGAACCCCGAGGCGACGACGCCCGGATGCAGCACGTTGGCCGTGACGCCCGTGCCGTCCAGCCGGCGCGCGAGCTCGTACGTGAAGAGGACGTTCGCCAGCTTCGACTGCCCGTACGCCCGGAAGCTCTTGTAGCCCCCGTTGGCGAACTGCAGGTCCTCCCAGTGCATCTTGGCCCCGCGGTGCGCCTCGGAGCTGACGTTCACGATGCGCGCCGGCGTGCTCGCCTTGAGCAGGTCGAGCAGCTCCATGGTCAGCAGGAACGGCGCGAGGTGGTTGACCGCGAAGGTCTCCTCCAGGCCGTCGATCGTGAGATGGCGCTCCGGCACGATGAGCCCCGCGTTGTTCACGAGCACGTCGAGCCGCTTGTGCTTCGCCCGGAACTCGGCGGCGGCGCGGCGCACGTCGGCGAGGGACGCGAAGTCCGCGACGAGCAGCTCTGCCTTGCCTCCGCGCGAAGCGGCCTGGACGTCGTTCAGCGCGGCGCGGCCCTTCTCCGGATTGCGGCTGTGGATGACGACGTCGGCGCCCTGCTGGGCCAGCGCGAGCGCCGTGGCCTTGCCGATGCCCTGATTCGCCCCGGTGACGAGGACCGTCTTGCCTTTCATGGGATTCATGGGGTTCCGATGGCGCAATTTGCAGATCGGTTGCGCTATCCGGGACGTTCCGGGTGCAGTCTTTCAGCGAGCTCGTGAAATCTGAAGCGTGAGACGCCCGGCGGCGCGGAGAGACGCGGAGATGGGACTATGCCTCCGGCGCCATGAAATTCCTTGGATTGGGGGCTTCGCTTGTGCTGCTCGCCGGGTGCGGCAACGCCTCGAGTGGCTCGAACCCGGGCGGCAGCCAGGACGCCGGAACGGACGCGCCCGTCGGCACGCCGTTGAACGACGCCGCCAACTGCTTCCTGGTGAAGCAGGGCAGCTCCGGGCTGGTGCTGCAGTCGACGCTCCTCATGCCGTCTGGGCCCCTGGCCGGCGAAGTGATGGTGGACGGCAAGGGCAGGATCGCCTGCGCCGCGGCGAGCTGCTCGAGCAGCGCGGGATACTCCGCCGCCACCCGCGTCGCGTGCACCGACGCCGTGGTCGCCCCAGGTCTCGTCAACGCGCACGATCACACGACCTACGACCTGGACCCGCCCGTCGACCACGGCAACATCCGCTACCAGCACCGCAACGACTGGCGCACCGGCGCCGACGGCGCCACGGCGCTGCCGTCGCAGAAGGTCCTCGAGGACGCGCTGTCGATGGGCGCCGTCGAGCTGCGCTTCCTCGCGAGCGGCGTGACCTCCATCGTGGGCCTCGGCGGCGTGGAGGGGCTCGCGCGCAACCTCGCGGCGACCGACGACCCCACGGAGCTCGAGGGGCTCTCCGGCAATCCGGCGAACTTCGACACGTTCCCGCTCGGCGACGAGGACGGGACGCTCCTCACGAGCGGCTGCGCGTACCCCAAGGTGGACACGACGGCGTACGCCTTCATGGACGGATGGTTCGCGCCGCACTTCGGCGAGGGCATAAACCTCGGCGCCGAGAACGAGATCGTCTGCGCGGACGGCATGCTCGGTCTCGTGACGTCGAAGACCGCGATCATCCACGCGGTGGGTATCAACGCGAAGGACGTCGCGACCATCGCGACGGCAGGCGCGAGCGTCGTGTGGTCGCCGCGGTCGAACATCAGTCTGTACGGCAACACGGCGCCCATCACGGAGCTGAAGTACGCGGGCGTGAACGTCGCGCTCGGGACCGACTGGCTTCCCAGCGGCTCGATGAACATGCTCCGCGAGCTCGCGTGCGCGAGCGAGATGAACGCGAAGTACTTCGCCGGCGCGTACACCGACCAGCAGCTCGTGGAGATGGCCACGATCAACGGGGCCAAGTCGGTCGGCTTCGGCACGCAGATCGGGACGATCGCCCCCGGCATGGTGGCCGACCTCGTCGTCTTCGCCACCACGGGCAACAAGGACTTCAGCGCGGTCGTCCAGGCGAGCAACGAGGACGTCGCCCTCGTCCTGCGCGGCGGAACACCGCTCTACGGCGACTCTCTGCTCCTCCAGGCCGTGGGCGGCACCGGCGCCAGCTGCGCGACGCTCGACGTGTGCAATGTCCAGAAGACGGCGTGCATCGACGTCAAGAACAACGTGAAGCTCTCCGACATCATGGGCACCATCGCCAAGTCGTACCCGCTCTTCTCGTGCCGCGGGCAGACGCCTCCCAGCGAGCCCACGTGCACGCCGTATCGCGACACGTATCCGAACGGCACCTCGACCACCGACGGCGACGGCGACGGCGTCCCGAACGCGAGCGACGACTGCCCGGCCATTTTCAACCCGCCGCGGTCGATGGATAGCGGCGACAAGCAGTCGGACGTGGACGGCGACGGCGTCGGCGACGCCTGCGACGCGAAGCCGCTGGATCCGGGCGCGCACTGAGACTAATCGTGAGCGCATGCAGGCAGCCGTGCGCTGCGGCGCGCTCGTGAAGCATTACGACGGCGGCGTCGTCGCGGTCGACGGGCTCGACCTCGAGGTGCGCGAGGGCGAGTGCTTCGGCCTGCTCGGGCCCAACGGGGCCGGCAAGACCACCACGGTCGAGATCCTCGAGGGGCTGCTCGAGCCCACCGGCGGCGCCGTCGAGGTGCTCGGGATGCGCTGGTCGAGCGACGCGCGCGTGCTTCGCGAGAAGCTCGGCGTGTCTCTGCAGCAGACGCACCTGCCGGACAAGCTCACCGTGGGAGAGATCCTGCGGCTCTTCCGCTCCTTCTTCGCGCGCGGCAAGGACCCGGACGAGGTGCTGCGCATCGTGTCGCTCGAGGAGAAGCGCAACGCCTGGTTCGAGAAGCTCTCGGGCGGGCAGAAGCAGCGGCTCGCCGTCGCGTGCGCCCTCGTGGGGGATCCCGAGCTGCTCTTCCTCGACGAGCCGACGACCGGGCTCGATCCGCAGTCGCGCCTCCAGCTCTGGGACGTCGTCGAGTCGTTCCGCAAGAGCGGGCGAACGGTGCTGCTGACGACGCACTACATGGACGAGGCCGAGCGCCTCTGCGATCGCGTGGGAATCGTGGACCACGGAAAGCTCATCGCCCTCGGCACGCCGCGCGAGCTCATCGCATCGCTCGGTGGGCAGGAGGTCATCGAGGTGAAGCTCGCGTCCGGCGCGCTCGACGAGGCGGCGGTCGCGAAGCTCCCCGGTGTGCACGGCGTGCGGCACGTGGCCGACATGTTCGCGCTCGCGGCGGATCCGCTGCACGTCGCGCTGCCGGCGCTGGTCGACCACCTGCGTTCACAGGGGCAGGAGCTCGAGCGCCTCTCGACGCGCCACGCGACGCTCGAGGACGTGTTCGTCTCGATGACGGGGAGGGGGCTCCGTGACTGAGATCGTGTCGAAGGCGGGCGGGCGGCCCGGGGGTCGCGTGAGATCGGCGCTGCTCGAGCTGTCGATCGCGCGGCTCCTCCTCTTCTTCCGCGAGCCCAGCGCCGTCTTCTGGACCTTCGGCTTCCCGATCATCCTGGCGGTGGCCCTCGGCATCGCCTTCCGCAACCGCCCGCCCGAGGCCGTGAAGGTCGCCATCGAGGACGGCGCGAGCGCCGAGCAGGTGCGCGCCGCGCTCGAGGGGAAGGACGTGCACGCGAAGGTGGAGGACGCCGACGCCGCGCGGCGCGACCTGCGGAGCGGCAAGGTCGTCCTCGTCGTCATCCCCGGCGAGCCGCGCACGTACCTCTTCGACGCGACCCGCCCCGAGGCGCGGATGGCGCGCTTTCTCGTGGACGATCACCTGCAGCGCGCCGAGGGCCGCAAGGACCCGACGCCCATCGCCGAGCAGCAGGTGACCGAGCCGGGCGCACGGTACATCGACTTCCTCGTCCCGGGGCTCGTGGGCCTGACGCTCATGTCCGGGAGCATGTGGGGCATCGGCTTCGTCATCGTGGAGATGCGCACCAAGAAGCTCATCAAGCGCATGCTCGCGACCCCGATGCGCCGCAGCGACTTCCTGCTCTCCTTCGTCGTCATGCGCGCCGTCTTCGTGCTCGTCGAGGTCCCCGTGCTCTTCGGGTTCGGCGCCCTCGTGTTCGGCGTGCACATCTCGGGGTCCCTGCTCCTCCTGGGGGCCGTTTCCCTCCTCGGCGCTCTCGCCTTCGGTGGCCTCGGGCTGCTCGTCGCCTCGCGCGCGCAGAACACCCAGACCGTCGGCGGTCTGATGAACCTCGTGATGATGCCGATGTTCGTCGGCTCGGGCGTCTTCTTCTCGACGGGCCATTTCCCCGACTCGATGCAGCCGTTCCTGCGCGCGCTCCCGCTCACGGCGCTGAACGACGCCCTGCGCGCCGTCGTCAACGAGGGCGCGGGCCTCGGGGCCGTCTCGAGCCAGCTCGCCCTCCTCGCCGGATGTGCTCTGGTGTCCTTCGTCGCCGCCGTGAGGATGTTCCGCTGGCACTAGGAGCTATGCTCCCATCACAGGATGCCGACGCTCCGGCTCGACGAGATGCACGACGTCTACTTCGAGCACGACCGCGTGCTCGACGAGACGAGTGACGAGCGGTTCGACCGCACCGCCTTCGCGATGCACGCGCTCGAGCTGGTCCGGCCACCGCGCACCACCGTCGCGGTGTGCGCTGGGGCGCGTCTCCGTGTCGAGATGGGGCGCACCTGGGGCCGCGAGCCCGCCGAGCGCTGGGCCATGCTGTCGATCCCGCCCACGGCGTCGCGCCGGGCCATCGCCACGGCGATCGCGGAGCTCGCCCGGGCGCCCAGGCCCTACGTGCTCGATCTCCTCTTCGCCTGAGCCGTGCAACCCCCGTATCATCGGTGGAATGGCGCGCTTTCTTCGTGGGTTCGTGGGGGTCGCACTTCTGGGCGCGGTCGCCAGCTGCACGGCGCTGCTCGGTGACTTCTCGTCGGGGTCGGGCCCCGGCGCCGATGGCGGGAAGGACACCGGCGGATCGAACGGCGACGGCGGGCCGGACACGGGGAATCCGGGCGACGGCGGGGGAAACGACGCCACGAACGATGCCGACGCGGGCGGGGGCGGTGACTCCGGGGACGGTGGCGTCGCCGAGGGGGGCGGCATCGTGAGCTGCTCGCTGGTCAAGGGCGACCAGCGGATCCTCAACGGCGACGGCGGCTCGCCGATCGCCATCGAGTCGCTCCGCGTGTTCAACGCCTCGCAGACGAACGTCATCGGGATCGTGAAGACGGGCTCTCAAGGGGACGTCGCCTACGGGTTCCGCTCCGATCGCCCCGGGGATGCGCCGAACATCGTGCAGTTTGCGAGCTCGGCGGGCCCGGCGCGCATGCTCACCTCCGCCCGGTCGGTCGCGAACGACACGACCTACGTCCTCGCCAACGACAGCTCGGGCACCGAGTCCTTGCTCTACACCTGGCCCGACGGCACGAACATCAGCTCGAATCCCGTCTCGGGCGCCGAGTCGAACGGGTACCAGACGGCGGTGATGATCGACACGAACCACGGGCTCTTCTACGGGATCTCCACGGTCAGCCAGGGCGTCTACGTGGATCTCGAGGCGCCGCCCGCGCTTCCCCAGCTCACCTCGCAGCTCCTGACCACGGCCTTCACCGGGATAGGCGACGGCTTGCCGTTCTACCGCCTGAGCGACGACAGCGTCTCGCTCGTCTACCCGAACCCGAACGACGGGGCGGAGCATCAGGTCCACTATCCCGCGGGGTCCACCACGCCCAGCTCCGACCGCGTCTACTACCCGCAGCAGATGCTGCCCGTCTCCTTCCTGGCCGACGGCACGAACGTGGACATCGCGGCCGTCGAGTTCAATCCGGACGCGGGCACCGTCGCGCTGGCCACCGCCGCCGTGCCCGAGTCGCAGCTCTTCACGTTCGATGCGGCGACGACGCTCAAGCCGCTGAACCAGACGTTCCAGCCCACCTCCGCCTCGTGCCTCGCGGTGTATCCGGGCAAGCTGGTCGCCTTGCTGCCGCAGGCGGCCGGCATGGACCTCTACATCCTGGACGTGGCGACGGGGACGGTCAGTTACTCGCTCGTCGGCGCGTCGAACCTGCTGAACTCCGACACGACGATCGCGGCCTGCGCCATCGGCCCCGCCTCCATCACGAGCAGCGGCCTCACGTTCGAGGTCATGTGGTCCGACAACGTGGGCGGCGGGCTGGAGAACCTGATGTTCGCGCCCCTCCAGTGCACGATTCAGTGAGCAGGCGTCACTCCGACGGGACGAGCTTCTCGCTCTTGAGCCACTCGTAGGCGTCGCCCAGCATCACCTCCAGCGGGACGGCGTGGTAACCGAGCTCGCGGATCGCCTTGTCGCTCTTGAACACGTGCGGCGGGCGAGCGGTGCCGGCGGCGATCTCGGGGGTGATCGTCGGCGCCTTCTTCGTGAAGTACGAGCCCCACTGGGACACGCGGCCGAGGACGCGCAGCACCCAGCTCGGGGTCGTCCTCCGAGGTGACTGCTTGCCCGTCATGCGCGCGACGATCTGCACGACCTCGAGGTAGGTCGCGTCCGTGCCGCCGAGGAGGTAGCGCTCGCCGTCGCGGCCCTTTTCGACGGCCGTCACGTGGGCCCGCGCGATCTCGCTCGCATGTCCCCAGGTCCCCTTTCCCGGAGGCACGCCCGGCAGCTTCTCGGTGGCGACGAGCTTGATGACCCTCGCCCAGTTGTGCGCGTCGTAGCGGCCCAGGATGTGGCCGGGACACAGGATGCACGCGTGCAAGCCGCGCTCGACCCCCTTCATCACCTCGAGCTCGCCGAGGTACTTCGTGCGCTCGTAGTTGATCCACGACTCGCCGCCGCGCTGGGGAGTCGTCTCGTCGAAGGGGGACTGGTGCACGTCGCCCCAGGATCCCTGGCTGGACGTGTGGACGAGCTTCTTCGCGTGCTTCGCGATCGCCGTCTCCACCACGTTGCGCGTGCCGTCGACGTTGTCCCGCGTCTGCTCGGCGTTGCCGCCGCTCCACAGGCTGGTGTTGGCCGCGATGTGGAACACGGCGTCGCATCCCTCGGGCATGGCGCGGGCGAGGGACTCGGGGTCGGTGATCGCCCCCTCGGCGAGACGCACGGCGGCGTACGTCTTCAGCCCGCGCACGTCGGACGTCGGGCGGTGGAGCGCGACCACCTGCCACCCGCCTGCGGCGAGCTGCTCGACGACGTGACGACCGAGGAACCCGGTCCCTCCAGTGACGAACGCGGTGCGCGGCACGGGTGCGGAGAGTAGCGCAACGGCGCTAGCGTAGGGGCATGCGGCTCTTCATCGCGGACGACCTGCCGTCCCAGTGCATCGACGACCTGCGCGCCCTCGGGCTCGAGGTGACTCACGATCCGAAGTGCTCCGCAGAGGAGCTTCCGGCCCGCATCGGGGACGCGAGCATCCTCGTCGTGCGGAGCAAGAAGGTGAGGCGCGCCGCGATCGAGCGCGCCCCACGTCTCGCCCTCATCGTCCGCGCCGGCGCCGGGTTCGACACGATCGACGTCGCCGCCGCGAGCGAGCGAGGCATCTTCGTCAGCAACTGCCCGGGGAAGAACAGCGTGGCGGTCGCCGAGCTCGCGATGGGCCTGATCCTCGCGCTCGATCGCCGCATCGCCGACGGCACGGCGGACCTGCGCGCCGGACGCTGGAACAAGAAGGAGTACGGCAAGGCCGAGGGGCTCAAGGGCCGCACGCTGGGACTGGCCGGCCTGGGGCGCATCGGGATGGAGGTCGCCCGCCGCGCGCGCGCCTTCGACATGCACGTCCTCGCTTGGTCGATCCCGTTCGACGAGGAGGGGGCGCGGCCGCACACCATCCACCGCTGCGCCACGCTGCACGAGCTGGTCTCCCGCGCCGACGTGATCAGCGTGCACCTGCCGCAGACCGTGGAGACCAGGCGTCTCTTCAACGCGGACGTCTTCGCCCTCATGAAGCCGGGCGCCATCTTCGTCAACACGAGCCGCGGCGGGATCGTGGACGAACCCGCGCTCGTCGCCGCCATGCAGAGCAGGGGGATCCGCGCCGGGCTCGACGTGTTCGATCCGGAGCCCGCCGAAGGCGTCGCCGAGTTCCGCCCGGCGATCGCGACCGCAGGGGGTGTCTTCGCCGGCACCCACCACATCGGGGCGAGCACCGAGCAGGCGCAGAACGCGATCGCCGCCGAGACCGTGCGCATCTGCCGCGAGTTCGTGCACACCGGGCGCGTGCCCAACGTCGTGAACGTCGAGGAGCACGCACCCGCCGAGTGTCAGCTCGTCGTGCGCCACTACGACAAGGTGGGGGTGCTCGCCTCGGTGCTGGGGATCCTCCGCAACCATGGCGCCAACGTGGAGGACATGAGCAACACGATCTTCCAGGGCGCCAGGACGGCCGTGGCCACCATCCGGCTCAGCAAGACGCCGGCGCCGGAGGCGATCTCCGAGATTGCCGCCCTCGAGGGCTCCGTCATAGCGGTTGAGGCGAAGACCCTCTGAAGGGGCTACGCTCCCGGGCGAGATGCCCCCAGATCCCATCGCTGTCGTCCTCGGCATTCCGGCCGCGATCGTGGCGGCCGTCTACTTCCTGCGGTCCATCCGCCAGATCAACCAGTGGGAGACGGCGCTGCGCTTCACGCTCGGCAAGCTGTCCGGGCGCGTCGAGCCGGGGATCACGATCGCGCTGCCGGGGTTCCAGCGCCTCGTGCGCATCGACACGCGCATCCGCAACCGCGATCTGCCGTACCAGCAGGTCATCACGCAGGACAACGTCACCGCGTCGATCGACGCCGTCATCTACTACAAGGTCGTCGATCCGCAGAAGGCCGTCCTCAACGTCGAGAACTACGAGGCCGCCGTGTGGGATCGCGCGCGCGTCGTGCTGCGCGACGTGGCGGGCGAGACGAGGCTCGACGAGCTGCTCACGCACCGAGAGCAGGTGGCCGCCAAGGTGCGCGCCGCGGTCGAGCAGTTCGTCGCGCAGTGGGGGCTGCACATCGAGCTCATCGCGCTCAAGGACATCCAGCTTCCGCCGCAGATGCAGGAGGTCATCGCCCGCAAGGCGATCGCCGAGCGGGACCGGCAGTACGTCATCATCAAGAGCCAGGCGGACCTCGAGAGCGCCAAGAACTTCGCCGAGGCCGCGCGCATCCTGGCCGAGTCGCCGGGGGCCATGGAGCTGCGGCGGCTCGAGGCCCTGCAGAACCTCTCCGCGCAGGGGACGAGCAAGGTGATCTTCGACCTGGCCAAGCCCTACGCCGACGTGCACGGCGCCGCGGGCATCGCCGCGGCGATGGCGAGCGGAGAGACACGCAACGTTCGCGTGAAGGGCGAGCCGGACGAGGGCGAGGAGGAGCTGCCGGCGCACGCCCAGATGCGCAAGTGAGCGAGTGGACGCCCGAGGAGCTGCGGCGGGCGGCGATCGAGGGGCTCGATGCTCACGCCGACGTGCGGGTGCGCGATGCGCTGGCGCACGGGACGCTGTCGGTTACGCCGGGGGTGACGCGCTGGGAGTCGAGTCACGGCCCCGTCGAGGGGCACCACGTGATCCTCGCGGTGGACGCCGAGCGGCTCGGGGCGCTGCGTGCGGCGCCGGGGATGATCGATGCGCTGTGCGCCGTCCTGTCGGCGACGATCGCGAGCCGGGCGGGGGAAGCGCTCACGGATCTCGTGCTGCGATGGGAGCCCGCCTTGCACGTGGAGCACGCGGCATATCGCGACGAGCCGCCCGCGGCGCACGTCACGTCGCTCGGTGATGCGCTCGTCGCTTACTTGCGTGGATACGGCGGGGGGGATCTGGCGGCTCGTGTCGAGGATGCGATGGTGGAGCAGCGCGGTCCGACCGACGTGCGCGTGCACCTCGACGCCGGCGCGGAGGAGACGCGGACGCTCGTGGCGGCGGTGCGCGATCTGGTCGGCGATCGGCGGGCACGCGTCGTCGTGCACACATGATGCGACGTGCGGTGCCTGACCTGATCCCCTCGATCGGAGGGTGATCGCCGCGATCAGGGTGGGAGAGGTGGCGCGTGGTGCAAGCACGCGGAATTGCGTGGGGCGCACGGTGGTCGGGGCTGGTCCGAGTCTTGAAGTAGTGGGAGCTTGGAGGAACGTCATGCGAACCGCATCTGCTCTCGCCGTCTTCGCCGCCGCCGGGTGGCTCCTCAGCGCGTGCACGTCGGACACCACGGGCAGCCAGGGAAACCCCTTCGGCACCGGTGACGACGGGGGGACCGCCAGCAGCAGCAGCGGGTCGAGCGGGAGCGGCAGCTCCGGG
>DATJYG010000623.1:0-4379 GCA_035499695.1 Polyangiaceae bacterium | reverse complement strand
TCACGGGCGGCGCGCCCGTGACGCTCGCGCTGGATCCGCTGCCCACCTCGATCGCCGTCGATGCCACCAGCGTGTACTGGACCTCGCTGAACACCGTCGCCGCCGTCTCGGAAGCGCCGCTCACGGGCGGTCCGCCACTCGTTCTCGCGGACTCCCCGGCGAACACATCCGACCGTGGAAGTGTCGTCGTGGACGCGACGAACGTCTACTGGACCGAGACACTGCGCATCGACCCGCCGGGGACGGCGACCAACTCGGTGATGACCGTCCCCAAGGCGGGCCATTGGCCGATCACTCTGGCATCGCGACAGCAGGACAACACCGAGGCCAGCCTCGACATCGCGCTCGAGGGGACAGATTTGTACTGGCCGCGACAAGACGCGGTCCTGCGCGTGTCCACCGCAGGCGGACAGTCCGTCACGCTCGCACAGGCTCAATGCACGGTCGATTCCCTCGCCGTGAACCCCATGAGCGTGTTCTGGCTCGACAGCTCGGATCGCACGGTGCTGAGACTCCCGCGTCAGTGACGCCCTCGATCATGAAGTTCTAGAGTCGTCGTGGCACGCGGATCGCTGCCTCCTCGTCCTGAGGTGTCAGTCATGGCCGCGAATCTCATCGGCGAGCGCTCCTCGTGGAAGCCCATCCTTGCGGCTGCGGCCGTGCTCGGGATGGTGATCGTGGGCATCGTCGCATCGGCGCACCACCATGCGCCGGCAGGAGGCGTGACCAACGTGCAGTCCCCCGCGCCCGCGCTCGAGGCTCCCACCGCGGCCCCGCCCTCTGCAACTCGCCCGTTTGCCTCCGCATGGATCACACTCCCCAACGGAAGGACGCTGGACGTCGGCACGGGCACCGCGGAGGAGAGACTCACGTGGGCCCTGACCGAAAAAGAGGTGCCGTTGCCCCGGACGTTCCGCTTCGACGAGTTGACCTTCGCGCCCGGCAGCACGGAGCTCGGCTCCGATGCCGACGAGACGCTCGATGACCTCGCGGCAGTCCTCGATGCGTATCCGTCGTCACGCGTGCGCATCGAGGCGCACTCGGGCAAGGTCGGCAGTCCCGCCGTCAATCGTGCCCTCGCGGCTTCGCGGGCGCGCGCGGTCAAGGAGAAGCTCGTCGCCAGGGGCATCGCCGCCGACCGGATCGACACCACCCGTGGCGGACAGGCCAGGGCCGGCAGAGCGGAGGCAGGCAACGCGGCGAACCGTCGCGCGGAGGTCGTCCTCCTGCGTCGATAGGTAAGAAGGCACCAGCGCGACGGCAGGTCGCGTCAGTTGCACGTCAGTGCTGAGCATCGCAGCCGAGTTTGGCCGAGCGCTTCCGTACTTCGTCCGCGGTCACCGAGCGCGGCTTCGCGTGGCCCCAGCGCGCCAGGATCTTCGCGTAGTGACCGCACGCGCTCTCGACGTTGCCCGCTTGCTCGTCGAGCTCACCGAGGTACAGGTGGGCGTGCACCCAGTTGAGCGCGTAGGCGAAGACGCCGGAGCACAGGGTGGTGTTGTACTCGAGGAAGGTACGAGCCCGCTCGCCCCGTCCGCCCAGAAACAGCGCACGCCCCGTGGCGCCCGTGAACGAGTTGGACGGTGGGGTGACCCCGAGATCATCCAGCTTCGCCACCGCCATCGCGGCCTCGCTCGGGGTCTGCGCGGCATACGCGTACGTCATCGCCCACGCGTCCCCCGGCTGCCCCCACTTCTTGCTCCCGACGTCGAAGGCCTGCGCGATGCGGCGTTGCGCCTCACGTGCATCCATCCTTCCGCCTCGCGCCGCAGCGGCCGCCATGACGGCCTCGCAGCGCCAGCACGGGTCCCTCCAGGCGGACCGGCGCGTGAGGTAGTCGGCCGCCAGGTCGGCCGCACCCTTCAGGTCACCCGCCTCCGTCGACGCGAGCATCGCCGCGCTGGTGGGAATGAAGTGCTCCCACTCGATGGCCGTCGGTCGAGCGGTCCCGGCGATCCCGCGGGCGATGCGCGCCGCCTCGGCGAGGTCTCCGCGATAGAACGACAGCTGCGTTTCGGGAGGGATCTCGAAGCCGCCGCTGGCCCTTGCCTCACCTCCCAGAGCCTCCCGAATCGCCTCCGTGGACTCTCCGCGCCCTGCGAGCAAGCCCGCCAGCGCGACGCGCGCATCCGACGAATCCGGATCGACCTCGAGCCACCTGCGCACCGACTTCTCGGCGCTCTCGCACTGCCCCGTGGTGTCGAGCAGAGACGCTTGCATGCCGAGGCAGTCGATTGCGTGGGGCGACACCGCCAGGCAGGAGTCGACCACCTTCATCGCGTCCTGTGGGCTCGCGCGGCCCAGGCGACTCGCCTTCATCCAGAGCACGGGGACGCACGTCGCGTCGATGGACAGCGCGCGCGCTTCGCTCTGGACGGAGTCCTCGTCCGTCGTGGCGAGCCCCAGGCGGACGACCCAGTCCATGCAGTCGCCGCCGAAGCGGTCCAGGTAAGCGTCCATCTTCGTGCGATGGCTCGCGGGCTCCGGGTCCTCGCTGAAGTCGACGATGGCACGCTCACGCGGGGTCAGCTGAGACTCGAGCAGGATGAGATGCCGGTGTGCGTCGTCCTGCGCGGTCAGCTTGGACGCGATCAACCATTTGCGCAGATAGGCCGCCGCGAACGTGGGGTCCGCCTGCACCGCGCGATCGAGCAGCGCCTCGGCCTGCTCGGTACCGTCGTGGTACGAGCGCATCGCCTCGTCGTACAGATGCTGCGCCTCGGCGTTCGTCGATCGCGAGAAGTCAGCGGCGTGATCGGCCGCCGCTGACGGCGACGTGCTCGCCACGGCCGACGGCGTCGACGAGGCCGACGGTGCGGCGCCGCGCGAGAGCACCCAGCGTGCACCGGCAGCGAGGAGGGCGAGGATCACGAGCGCGGCGAGCGCCGCTCGCACGGGTTTGGCCGATACGCCCTGGGGCCGGTTGCTCGCCACGGGGGCGACGTCGGTGCGCGAGGCGGTCGTCGCTCTCGGCGAGCGCTGGCCGCCCAGCGCAGCGAGAACCTCGCCCGCGTTCGCGAACCGCTCCTCGGGCCGCTTGGCGAGACAAGTCTCGACGATCGCGGCGATGCGTTCCTCGACGTGAGGCGCACGCTCGCGCAGTGGACGGTGCGCATCGCGCGCGATGGCGACGAGCACCGCGCCCGTGGACGCACCCGCGAAGGGCCTCGCCCCCGCGAGCATCTCGTAGAGCACGACGCCGTACGAGAACACGTCCGATCGGACGTCGAGCGCTTCGCCCGTGGCTTGCTCGGGGGACATGTACTCCGGCGTGCCCATGATGCGGCCCTGGTCGGACGTCACGAGCATCTCGGTCTCGGCGAGCGCCGCTTCCGTGCCGCGCTCGAGCTTTCGATCGGCTCCGGCCTTGGCGAGGCCGAAGTCGAGCAGCTTCACCACGCCGTCGGGCGTGATCATGACGTTCTCCGGCTTCAGATCGCGATGGACGATCCCCCTCTCGTGCGCGGCGGCCAGACCGCGCGCGATCTGCGAGGCGACGTCGAGCGCGATGGCCGGCTCGAGCGGACCTCGCTGGAGCCGCTCGCGCAGACTCTCGCCGGCCACGAGCTCCATAGCGATGTACACACGCCCTGCGTCCTCGCCGACCTGATGGACGACCGCCACGTTGGGGTGGGTAATGCCGGCGGCCGAGCGGGCTTCACGCAAGAAACGTTGCCGTCGCTCGCCGTCGCCGGCGTCGGGCAGCACCTTGAGCGCGACGTCGCGCCGGAGGGACTCGTCCTGCGCGCGATAGACGACCCCCATACCGCCGCGGCCGAGGACGCCTACGATGCGAAACTGCGCGATGCGTTCGGGTGTGGACGCCACCTCGGACACGACCAGCGATCATCGATGAAGGGCGCCGAAAAGAAAAGGGGCGCTCCCGAGGGAGAGGTACCATGCCCGTCCGTGACCCCATGAATGCCGAGGAGCTTCGCGCGCGACAGGCACCGCTGAAGGCCCGTTACAAGGAAGACCCGCACTCGGCCATCGTGACGCTGCGGGCGCGCGGGCGCGTCTCGCAGCAAGACATCACGTGCACCCTCGAGACGGGGAAGCCCGGAGTCCCGGCCGGCCTTCATCCCGCGAGCGGCGGAGACGGGTCGGCCGCGTGCTCGGGCGACATGTTGCTCGAGGCGCTCGTCTCGTGTGCGGGCGTCACCCTCGCCGCGGTGGCCACCGCGATGGGTATCGCGTTGCGGAGCGCCTCGGTGTCGGCCGAGGGAGACCTGGACTTCCGCGGGACGCTCGGCGTGGCCAAGGACGCGCCGGTCGGGTTCACCTCGATCCGGCTGGGCTTCGAGCTGGCCACCGACGCCAGCGAGGAGCAGGTCACCACCCTGCTCGCGTTGACCGAGCGCTACTGCGTCGTGCTGCAG
>DATJYG010000622.1:0-5976 GCA_035499695.1 Polyangiaceae bacterium | reverse complement strand
CTGGTCGGCGGCCAGGGCGACGCCGGCACCGGCGTGCACGACGCGGGCGGCGGAGGCTGAGCCTCACCGACGGCGAAGTGGCAGGCCCACGCTACTTCGAGTGGGCCTGCTGCTCGTCCTGGATGTCGTCCTGGACGGCCTTCACGAACGGGTCGGCGGGCGGGGGTGCCGCTGCCGGGATGACCGGCACGAGCGACGCCGCGCTGTCTTCCGGAGCCGCGGCGGCCGTATCCGCGGGCGGCGCCGCTGAAGCTGCTGCTGTCGCCGTGGCCGGCGGCGCGGTCGCCGCCTCAGCCGCCGCCGCCGTATCTGCCGCCGGCGCAGCCGCCGCGCCCTTCGCCTTGCGTCCGCGACCGACGGCCCGCGCGTGCGGCAGGTCGGACGCCGAGACGACCGGCACGAGCGAGCCCGTCGCCCCTTGCGGCTGGGCCGCCGGAGCCGCCGCGGCAGGCAACTGCGGCGTCACCGGCGCCTCGAGGGCCGGGACGGCGGCCTGCGGGCCGCCCGCGGCTGCCGCCGCATTCACGGCCCCATTGTGCCGCACCGCCAGCCGCGACCCCACGACGACCGCCCCGACGAAAGCGAGCCCCACGGCTGCCCCTACGAGGGCACCCTTCCACGTCGAGCCTCCGGACGACGACGGCCTGGGATCGAGGACGGTGGGGGGCGGAGGGGTCGATGGGAGCATGGAGGTGCGCTTGTTTCTGTTCTTGTCACATGTGTACGGGCAGGCAAGTCAAACTCCCCCCGTTCTTCGCGGCTGATCCGTGACGCCGTAATCTGGCAGCCCGTGTGCGACATCCGGGGCTGACGGCCACCCCTGGCCTCTGCGGCCGCCCCTCGGATAGTCTCGGACTCTGACGATGGAGGAGCTTGCTCCGCCCCCGGATTACGATGCCCTCCTGGGGAGGACGATAGCGGACAAATTCCGCATCGAGGCCATGGTCGGCCGGGGTTCCATGGGCTGCGTCTACAAGGCGACGCAGCTCAACCTGAAGAAGACCGTCGCCATCAAGGTCCTCAATCCCAACCGACCGGCAGACGGCGCGTTCGTGCACCGGTTCAAGCGCGAGGCGAAGGCGGCCTCGCGGCTCGACCACCCGAACAGCATGCGGGTCATCGACTTCGGCGAGGACGGCGACGGCCTGCTCTACATCGCGATGGAGTACCTGCAGGGCCGCGACCTGCTCACGGTCCTTCGCGAGGAGTACCCGCTGTCGCGCGAGCGCATCGTCGCGATCCTCTCCCAGGTGCTGGCGGCGCTGGCGGTGGCGCACGAGATGGGCGTCATCCACCGCGACCTCAAGCCGGAGAACATCATGCTGCTCCCGGCGAAGGACGACGAGGGCAACGCCATCGAGGTCGTCAAGGTGTGCGACTTCGGGATCGCCAAGATCGTCGAGCCCGCGTCGGACGACGTCGGCGAGCCGACGCGGACGGCGACGCACACCGGAACGCTGACGGCGCACGGGATGCTCATCGGCACGCCCGAGTACATGTCGCCGGAGCAGGCGCGCGGGGAGCCGGCGGACGCGCGGAGCGACATCTACTCGCTCGGGGTGATCCTCTACCAGCTGCTGACGGGGCGGCTGCCGTTCATCGCGGCGAGCAAGATCCGGCTCGTCATCAAGCACGTGGAGGAGCGGCCGGCGCCGCCGTCGGCGGTGGACTCCAAGGTGGACCTGGGGCTCGAGGCGATCTGCATGAAGTCGCTCGAGAAGCGGCCGGACGACCGCTACCAGAACGCGCGCGAGATGCGCGTGGACCTCAGGCTCGCGCTCGAGGGCGACGAGACGCTGCGGCACCGCAGCACTCCACCGCCGGCGATGGGCGGGGGAGGGGGGCACGCCTCGAGCAGCCAGGCGAAGGCGGCCGCGCCCAAGACGAGCGACCCGCCGCCGGCGCGCACGTCGAGCCCTCCGCCTCCGGTGGCTGCCATCGGGCACGCGCCGTCGGTGAAGACGCGCAAGGCGTTCGACACGGTGAGCACCGTGAGCACGCTGGACGATCCGAAGGAAGCCGCCGCCGCCGTCATGGAGGCGCGCAAGCTCCTCAACAGCGTGCCTCCGCCGCCGCGCACGAGCGATCCGCCCGCGACGCCGCCTCCGACGCCAATCCCGGTGATTGCGCCGCCCCAGACGCAGCCGGCGACCGAAGCGAAGAAGAACGAGGGCTCGCCCGTCGTCTTCTTCATCGCCGCCGTCATCCTCGTCGCGGCGATCGTCTACTTCGCGCTGCACTGAGCGGCGCGATTCGGGCGACGCGCCTCAGGGGGCGCCCAGCGCGAGCTCACACGCGCGGGCGCTGAACGTTGTCTGCGGTCCGCCCAGCCAGGAAACGATGCAGTTGTACGCGTTGCCATTCGCGACGATGACGGGGCCACCCTTGTGGCGCTCGAGCTGGAGCGGCTTGCGCAGAAGGAGCAACGCCGTGGGAGGCTCGTTGCCCTGGACCACCTCGGTCATCAGCTCTGGCTGAAGGCCGATGACCGCCTGGTAGTTCGCGACGAGCTCGGTCTGCGTGGTCGGCACCCCGCCGGGTACGTTCGCTGCGTCCTGCGAGATCAGCCTCAGGCCTTGCTGGCTGAAGAGGCGCAGAGCCCGCCCCATCTGGCCGTGGCAATCGAGCGTGCCGCAGCGCTGCTCGAGCACTGCATCCACGCTGGCGCCACCGTCGACGTTGTTGGTCGAGAACTCGCCGAAGTCGGGGCCCGACACCTCGGTGACGGCGTTCTGGTCGAACGAGCTGCACGCGACGCCGAGCGCGATGAGGGCGGCGGCGCAGAGCGCGGCCACCAAGGGGAAGATGGCTCGCATCATGGCGACACCGGTCCTAGTCCCTGCGGGAAGGGTGGGTTCACGGGGCTCTGCCCGCTGCCGCACGTCGCCGGGTCGCCCTGGTACTTCGGGTCGTCCCCGGTGAGGTAGATGACGCCCGGCGTCTGGTAGTAGTTCGAGATCGCGCCCGGCTGGTTCGGGTAGCTCTGCACCTGGTGGCACATGCCGCACGAGGGCTCACGGCCGATCTGGCTCGTCATCGGGCGCGATTGCACGCCGTTGAGCGTGGGGCCGGAGATCGAGACGAGAAGGGGGAACTGCAGGGTGCCCAGGTCCGACGACTTGATCCACCAGTTCCCGACGCAGTTCGTCTGGACGGCAGGCAGCATGCTTCCCGAGCCGTCCTCGATGTAGACGTTCACGCTGCCCGCGCCGATGAGCGGGATGAGGTTGCCGTTCGAGTCCGTCCTGGTGCCCGGCCCGTAGAAGACCGTCCCCGCGACCGCGAACTTCACGCTCGCCGGGCCGTCGTCGCCGTGGCACACGACGCACGGCTGGCCGGCGCGGTGGAACGGTCCCTTCGGGATGCCAGGGGCCTCGGGGCCGAGCTGGCTCACGAGGCTCGCATGGACGGGGTCCAGATCGCACGCCGCCACCGGTGCGAGCGCGACGACCAGCAGGGGGAGCGTGAGCGCGATGTGGCTGATGCGCATCAGTCGAACTCCGCGTCGAAGGCGAGGGTCGCGTAGACGGCCGTCCGCTGGGTGATGAAAAGCGAGTTGAAGTACTTGGTGAACATGGCGTCCCCCTGGAGGGAGATGCCGAACTGGGTCTTCGCGTCCGGCGAGGACAGAAGGTAGTGCGCCCCACCGCCGCCGGTGGCCGAGACGAGCGGCGAGAGCTCGCGATCGGTCGTGCGGTAGAGCGGCAGGACGAGGTTGCCGGACGTGTCGGTGATCGCCGAGTACGCGAGCTGGTAGAAGTTCGCGCCCGTCTGCGCGTTGAAGCGCAGGTGGGGCCACAGCTCGAGGTGCCGCCCCAGGTCGAGGACGTAGCGCGCGTCGGTCGTGGTCGCCTTGAGCGCCCACGAATCGACGTACAGGCGCTGCTCGACGCGCAGTGTCGCCCCGCCGAACCTGTGGGCGAAGCGCGCTCCGAGGGCGTATCGGTCGCGTGACGTCGGTAGCTGCTCGACGGGGCGTATGGGTAGGCGCACCTGGTTCACGATGTCGATGCTCTCGCCGGGGCGCACATAAGGGGCGACAGCGGTCGGATCGAACATCGGCACGTATCGGTATGGCTTGCTCTGGTCGCCGCGCTCGAACTGCGCCGTCGCGCTGACGAGCAGGAGCGACGTCGGCGAGAGCACCAGCGTGACGCCGCCCTCCACCTCCAGGGTAGAGAGGGTGCTGATGAAGTTGTTGGGGCCGCGGCCGATCGAATCGTAGTTGAAGTTGGCGCCGACGCGCGGCGTGATGAGCTTGTCGTTCAGGTCCGCCGTCAGCGATCCGCCGGCGCCGCGCGAGATGTAGTCCGGCTCCTGGCTGTAGTTGGCCTGCGCCTGAGCGCCGTAGACCTTGTACTTGTACCCGCCGTTGAGCCCACCCGCGTAGCGCTGCTCCTTGAAGGGAGGCGACGCCTCGCTCACGATGTCCGGCGAAGCGGCGCTGATGACGTCGACGAGGAAGTTGCCGCCGACGTTCCACCCCTGCGTGGGCGACGACACGTTGCCGTTGATGGCGGGGCTGATGACGTAGACATGGTTCGTGTCCGAGTAGGCGGACACCTCCGTCCCCGCCTTGATCACGAGCGGCTTGCTCTTCTGCGGCAAGCACTTGAGCACGTCGTCCTGGCTCTTCGCGCCGAGCATGCAGTTGAGCTGGCCCGGCGTGAGATACTCGGGCTTCTGCGACTTGAGGAGCAGGGGCACCGTCAGGAGCTGCCCCTCGCCCACGGTGTACTTCTCGTCGACCGCCAGCGGGATGCCGTTCTGCGTGGCCTCGGCGTGCACCGTGTGGTCACCCGGGTCGATCGAGAAGCGCTTCGTGAGCGCGTTCGTGGGGACGGAGCGCTCGTCGAAGGTGACGACGAGGTCGTCGACGCCCTGGGGCGGCACGAAGGTGACGTGCGGGATGCGGCGCAGGAGCTGCTCGACGCGCTCGCGCGAGACCTTGGTCACCGCGGCGTCGCGCTTGCGAATCCCGTCCTCGAGGGCCTTCTGCGCGTCCCGGAGCGCGTCGAGCAGGTGCCCGGTGCGGGCCTCGCACGACGACAGGTGCAGTCGCGTGCGCGGCTGCTCTTCGAGCTCGAGCGATTTCTTGTCCTCGTCGATGCAGTCGTCGAGCTTGCCGGCCATGTCGGCAGCGAGGCCGGCGCTCGCGTGCTGGAACGCCTCGGGGTTGTTCCAGCCCGGGATACGGGCGGGCGCGTTGCTGGTCGGAGGGGCGGCGGGCGCTTCGGCCTGATCGCCGCCTCCCGAGGTGTCGCCTCCGCCTGCCGCTGCGCCTCCGCCGGCCGCGGGCGCCCCTCCTCCTGACTTCGCTTCCTCGAACTGGCTCCGGATGTCCGGCGTCGTTCGCGGCGGCAGCTGCGCCCCCGGGTCGAGCTGCAGGGCCGTCTGGAACTGGCTCACCGCCTCGGCCTTCTGGCCCGTCTGCGACGCCACCATCCCGAGCAGCACGTGCAGGGGCGACTGAGCCTGGGGGCTGCACCTGGACCCGCACCGGGCAAGGGCCCCCTCGAGCTTCTTCTTCGCGTCCGCGAAGTTGCCGGAGGAGTACTCGTTGTCGAGCACCTCCTGCGCCGTTTTCACGGCGGCGGCGTCGTCTGCCCCCCCGGCGCGCGCGGAACGCGGCACGAGGAGCAGCAGCACCATCAAGAACAGCCCGACTGCGGGAAGTGCCAGCGCACGCACGTTGGGCAAGCGCACGCGCCTACACTAACAGACCGTGGGTTCCATCCCCATTTCTCAGTTGCACCCGCAACCGCCGCCACCGCCCGCGAGGCCGCCGATGGCGCCCTCGGAGATGTCCTCGACGTGCGCAGCCATCGGCGTCTTGAAGTTGTCCTCGGCGCTCATCGTCGGGTGCGCGAGCGTGCCGCGCTCGTAGGGGGCCACGTGAACGCAGCCCGTCGTCGCCGCGAGCAGCGTCGCCGCGACGATGCCCATCAGTGCTCGAACGAGTGTGCGCTTGCGGTC
>DATJYG010000621.1:0-4024 GCA_035499695.1 Polyangiaceae bacterium | reverse complement strand
GCAGGCCGCCTTCCATGCCGTGGCGCTGCAGCCAGAGCATCCCGACCCCGCCCAGTACGAGCTGGAGGAGCACCTGCGACGCGTACATGAGGAACACGTACGCCGCGCCTGGGCCGACCACGATGCTCGTCGGGAAGTACATCGTCATGCCGGCGTAGATGCCCGCCTGGAACACGCCGAGCATCCCCGGCGGGCCGGGGATGAGGATGGCGCAGCCGAGCATCCCCATGAGGGCGCAGGACTCGCCGAAGGTGACGGCGCTCCCGTCGGCGTGCACGACGCCGCTGCCCCACGCGAGCAGCCACATGCCGAGCGCGTTGAGCCCCCAGTATCCGCTCGTCTCGAGGAAGAACCCGGCCGCATCGCGCCCGCGCCCGAAGACGTGCAATCCATCCGCGAACTTCTCGGCCATCCCTGCGAGCTTTTCGGCAAGGCGCATCGAGACCTTGCCCACGACGAGAAGGGTGGCGCGGTGGGCCCACGATCTGGCGAAGTAAAAGACCGCGATGGTCGTGAAGGCGACGCAGAAGAGCCCGAGCATCACGAAGCCGCTCTGGCGCACGTGCTCGACCGACACGGGGATGCCCACGACGCGATCGGGAAGGGGCACGACGTGCGGGACGAAGACGAGGGCCAGCGCGAGGACGATGCTCAGGTACAGGCCGTCGATGATGCGCTCGGCGACGACCGAGCTGGTCGCCGCGGTCATCGTGATGGCGCGCTCGCCGGCGCGCCGGTCCGCGGGGCGCGTGCGGATCATGTACGGCCGCACGAACTCGCCGATGCGGAACGGCATGATCAGGATGGCGGCGAAGCCCACCATGGACACCGCGAAGAGGCGCGCCCTCGGCACCTCGGTCACCCCGCGCAAGAGGAAGCGCCAGCGCGTGCTTCGGAGCCAGTTGAACCCCAGCAGCGTCAGGACGTAGACGGGGAGGACCCACCAGCGGACGGCGCCGAAGTCGCCGCCCTCGGGCACGATCTTGAGCCCCCCCTTGTGCAGCGTGAACCAGATGCCCAGCGTGATGAGCAGGGACGCTACGAGCTTGCCCTTGTGGCGCCGGAGGAAGTCCACCCGGCTGGTCCTATAGCACGAGGGTAGGGGCTGCTAGAGGCTCCAGTAGCGGATGCCGCGGCTGAACCGTTGGGCTCCCAGGGCACTCTTCACGTCCACCACGACGCCGCCGTCGCGCACCATCGACGCGAGCTGCTCGTGCCCGAGGTCGAGGTACCACTTGTGGCTGACGGCGAGCACCAGGGCGTCGAGGCGCACCATCTCCTCGAGGGGCGAGAGCTTCACCCCGTACTCGTGCTGGGCCTCGGCGGGCAGGGCCACCGGGTCGTGCACGATGGCCTCGATGCCGAACTGCCGCAGCTCGCGCAGGATGTCGGGCACCTTGCTGTTGCGGATGTCGTTGCAGTCTTCCTTGAAGGTGAGACCCAGCACGCCGACGCGGGCGCTCTTCACGGTGATGTCGCCGTCGATGAGCATCTTGACGACCTTCTGCGCGACGAAGGGGCCCATGTTGTTGTTGATGCGGCGGCCCGCGAGGATCACCTCCGGCTGGTAGCCGAGCTGCTGCGCCTTCATCGTCAGGTAGTACGGGTCGACGCCGATGCAGTGGCCGCCGACCAGGCCCGGCTTGAACTTGAGGAAGTTCCACTTCGTGCCGGCCGCGGCGAGCACGTCGGCCGTGCGGATGTTCAAGCGGTCGAAGATGATCGCCAGCTCGTTCATCAGGGCGATGTTCAGATCGCGCTGGGTGTTCTCGATGACCTTGGCCGCCTCGGCCACCTTGATGCTCTGCGCGCGGTGCACGCCGGCGTCCACGATGGCGCCGTACGCGGCGGCGACGCGCTCGAGCGTCTCGGCGTCCTCACCGGAGACGACCTTGGTGATGCGCTCGAGCACGTGGTCCTTGTCGCCCGGGTTGATGCGCTCGGGGGAGTAGCCCAGCTTGAAGTCGGTGCCGCGCCGCAGGCCGCTCGTCTTCTCGAGGATGGGGCCGCACACGTCCTCGGTGACGCCCGGGTACACCGTGGACTCGTAGACGACGACGGCGCCCTTGGAGAGGGCGCGCCCGACGGTCTCGCTCGCGCGCTCGACGGGCGTGAGGTCCGGCACGTTGTTCTCGTCGACCGGCGTGGGCACGGCGACGACGTAGAAGGTGCACCCCTCCAGCTCCTTCGTGTCGCACGTCATCCGCAGCTTGGTGCCGCGGAGCACCTCGGAGGAGTGCTCGTGGTTGCGGTCGAAGCCGCTGCGCAGCTCGTCCACCTTCTCGCGGTGGATGTCGAACCCCACCACGTCGGCGAACTTGCGTGCGAACGCGAGCGCGACGGGCAGCCCCACGTAGCCCAGGCCGATGACGGCGATTCGTTCGTTCGTCTGCATCTGTCAGGTTCCTCTACGGTCGGTTCGGCCCCTGGCCGCTCTCGAGCAGGATGCCACGTGGGCCGTCGGAAAGCAGCCGGCGCGCTTCGTCGGCGCCCATGAGGCGCTGGAGCCGCTCGATGGCCTCGACGACGATCTCGACGTCACGCGGCTTGTGCGCGTCGGAGCAGGCGGCCTCGTAGGCGTCCTCCTCCAGGAGCTTCTCGGCGGCGCGCTGGGGGGCCCGGCCGTACTTGCCGACGAGGGCGCATACGTCGAGGAGGAGGTGGGCGCCCGCGTCGAGCAGCGGGTCGAGGCACGCGTCGTCCTTCCAGACCGGATCGTAGCGCTCGGGGTGCGCGAGGACCGGGACGAGCCCGGCGCGCCGCAGGTCGAAGAACCGGTGCTGCAGGCGGGCCGGGAAGGGCCCCTGGCCGAGCTCCACCAGGATGGCACCGCCGCCCGGGTAGGGGAGCCCCTCGCCGCGAACGAGGCGGCCGAAGACCACGTCGTCGAAGAAGTGCTCGCTCGCCAGGTGGACACGGGGGAGGGCGCCGGCCGCATCGGTATTCGCCGACAGGATCGGGTGCATGGCCGCGAATGCACGTTCGAGGCCCGGCCGGTCGTTGTCGAACATCCCTGGGCGCATGTGCGGCGTGGCGCAGACGGTGTCGAATCCGGCCTGCCGCAGCCCGCGCAGCATCGCCAGCGACTCGTCGCCCGAGCGCGCCCCGTCGTCTATCGAGGCGACCCAGTGGCAGTGCAGATCGACGAAGCCGGTCCCGGTCACGCTGCCTGGAGTAGCACGGCAGGGGGGGCCGAGGCCGTCGACCGCGAGTCTCGACCTACGACCGCGACCTCGACGTGGACCTCGACCCCGACCTCGACCTCGACCTCGACCTCGACCCCGACCTCGACCTCGACCCCGACCCCGACCCCGACCTGCGACCTCGACCTGCGACCTCGACCTGCGACCTCGACCTGCGACCTCGATGTCGACCCGGATGCGGTGGGTCGTTCATGTTTGCGGCTCCATGCCGAGCGCGAAAAGACCGCGCCAGCTCCTCGTGGAGGGTGGGGAGCCGTCGTTCGCTGGTCGGGTAGCCCCGCCGGTCGCCCGGCGGGGCCCCCACAGATCCGGACGTGCAGGATTCCCGCATCCGGCTCTTCGGGTGTCGGGTTCGCTACGTGCCGTACCGGTGCACAATGCGCGGCTTAGGGAGCGGGAAGCGCTCCAGCAGCCGGGCCATCGCTTGCCAGTTCACGAAACCCTTCTGGGAGCGGCGGGAGAGCCACTTGCGCCAGATGCGCTTCGTCTCGAGGAAGAGCCGCGCGAGCGCACGGTAGTTCGACGTCACGCCGAAGTAGCCGTAGTGCCCGAGCAGCTTTCGAGCGAGAGCGCGCTGCTGCGTCCGGACATCGTCGTGCAGGTGCATGCGGCACCATTCACGGATGCGGCGTAGCGTGCGGCTGAAACGGTCCTTCGCCGTCAGGCACTTCACCACCCAGTTGCCCTTGCGAGACAGGCCCCAGTAGTGGGTGAAGCCGAGAAGGTCGAAGGTCCCGGATCCGCCGTTGCTCCCGTTGCCGCGGTCGGGCCGTCGAAACGGTACCAGCCGCGTCTTGTCAGGGTGCAACGTCAGACCGTAC
>DATJYG010000620.1:0-3557 GCA_035499695.1 Polyangiaceae bacterium | reverse complement strand
TTCGAGCGCGCCCACGTGAACGCCGTCGTCGTGAGCGTGAACCTCGGTGTCGCCTCGGACGCGTATTCCGATGCGTTCCGCGCGCCGGGCACCTTCGACGCCCTCCTCGCCCGCACGCAGCGAGCGCTCGACAAGACGGGGCGCGCCCCGGGCGCTCACGTGGGCCGCATCGCCCTCTCCGCCTGGAGCGCCGGGTTCGCGTCGGTGGGTTCGATCCTCAAGCAGCAGGGCATGGCCGATCGCATCGACGCGGTGCTGCTCGCCGACGGCCCGCACACGATGTACGACGCGTCCCATCACATCTACGAGCCGGGCATGGAGAAGTGGGTCCACCTGGCCCAGGCCGCGATGCGCGGCGAGAAGCTCTTCGCCCTCACGCACTCGTCGATCCCGACCATCGGCTTCCCGAGCACCACCGAGACGATCGGCGAGCTCCTGAGGCTCGCGTCCGTCGAGAAGGAGCCGCATCCGGCGATCGGTCCGCGCGACATGCGCGAGATCTACGAGTGCAACGTGGGCGACTTCCACGTCGCCGGCTACGAGGGCCAGACGAAGAAGGACCACATCGATCACATCAAGGGGATGAGCGAGACGCTCCTGCCGCTCCTGCGCGAGCGCTGGGCGCACTGAAGCGCCTCGCTTCCCTGCCCGTTCCCTTCTCGGCCTCAGGCCTCGGCCTCGATGCGCCGCCCGGGCCGCACCGGTCCGGCCGCGAGGATCGCCTGCCGCAAGGTATTCTGCAGATCGACGCTCCCCTCGAGCGTGTCGCGCGATCGCTCGCGCCCGTTGCCGAGCGGCGATCCCGCGAACGACATGTGGTTGCCCGCCTTGTCGATGAGCCCCCGGTGGATGCCGAGGTCCAGCAGCTCGGTCACCGGGTCGACGCCCGTGCCCCAGCGGATCTCGAACTCGGCCTCGGTGAACGGCGGCGCACACTTGTTCTTGGCGAGCTTCACGCGCGTGCGACCGCCGACCGGCTCGTCGCCGATCTTGACCTGGCCGATGCGCCGGACGTCGAAGCGCATCGACGCGTAGAACTTGAGGGCATTGCCGCCGGTGGTCGTCTCCGGTGAGCCGAAGGTGACGCCGATCTTCTGGCGCAGCTGGTTGAGGAACATGAGCGTCGTCCCTCCGCGGTACGCCGCCGCCGTGAGCTTGCGCAGCGCCTGGCTCATGAGCCGCGCCTGCAGGCCCATGTGCGCGTCACCCATGTCGCCCTCGAGCTCGGCCTTCGGCGTGAGCGCCGCGACCGAGTCGATGACCACGAGGTCGACGGCGCCCGAGCGCACGAGCATCTCGGTGATGTCGAGCGCCTGCTCGCCCGTGTCCGGCTGCGAGATGAGCAGCTTCTCGGTCTCGACGCCGATGCTCCGCGCGTACGCCACGTCGAGCGCGTGCTCGGCGTCGATGAACGCAGCGATGCCTCCGGCGCGCTGCGCCTCGGCGATCGCGTGCAGAGCGAGCGTCGTCTTGCCGCTCGACTCGGGACCGTAGATCTCGACGACGCGGCCGCGCGGGTAACCCCCGATGCCGGTCGCCAGATCCAGCGCGAGCGACCCGGTCGGGATGACCGCTACCGGCTCCGGATCCTCGTCGTCTCCGAGCGTCATGACGGCGCCCTTCCCGAACTGCTTCTCCACCGCAACGATCACGCCCTTGAGGGCGCGCATCTTGTCCGCGAGCTGTTCCAACATGGTCGTCTTCTCTCCTTCGGCCCCTGGTTCATCGACGCTCGCGGCGGGGCCATCCGCGAGCGCCGAACCTCACGCGGCGGCAGCCAGCACGCCGCGATCGAGCACCCTCAGGCCGATCGCTTCGGCCACGTGACCCGGGCGGATCGCATTCGAGCCGTCGAGATCCGCTATGGTGCGCGCGACGCGCAGCACCTTTCCGTAGGCGCGGGCCGAGAGCCCAAGACGTCCCACTGCTGCTGCGAGCATGCGCGTGCCCTCGCTGCAGAGCGGGGCGACGCGTTCGAGGTCGTACGGACCGAGGGACGCGTTGGTCCCGGCGGCCGTCTCCTCCTTCCGCAGTCGCTCTCGCTGGACGTCCCTCGCACGAAGGACCCTCGTGCGAACCGCTTCGCTGCTCTCCCCACGTGCTCGGGCCTGGAGCGCCGATACCTCGACCGGCGGGAGCACCACGTGCACGTCGATGCGATCGAGCAGCGGGCCGCTCATCTTCGCCCGGTAGGCCCTGACGCGATCGATGGTGCACGCGCAGCGGTTGCTGCCGTCCCCCATCCAGCCGCAGGGACATGGGTTCATCGCGCACACGAGGAGGAACCGAGCGGGGAACGTGGTCTTGCCGTGCGCGCGCGAGATCGTGATGACGCCGTCCTCGATGGGCTGCCTCAGTGCCTCCAGCGAGCCGCGCCGGAACTCCGCGAGCTCGTCGAGGAAGAGCACCCCCTGGTGCGCGAGGCTCACCTCTCCCGGACGCGGTCCCTCCCCGCCCCCGACGAGCCCCACCTCGCTCACGGTGTGATGCGGAGCGCGAAACGGCCGCGCGCGAGACAGCCCGCGTGACGCCGAGAGCAGACCGGCGACGCTGTGGATCGCCGTGACCTCGAGGGCCTCCTCGTTCGACAGAGGGGGCAGGACGCCCGGGATGCGGCGCGCGAGCATCGTCTTGCCGGCGCCGGGCGGTCCGATCATGAGCAGGTTGTGCCCACCGGCCGCTGCAATCTCGAGCGCACGCCGGGCGCCCGCTTGCCCTCGCACGTCGGCCAGGTCGTCCAGAGCGCGACCCACCGGCATCTCGGGAGCGGGACGCGCGAGCGGCAGCACGTCCCGACCGCTGAGCGCCTCGAGCAGCTCCGCGAGTGACCCCACGGTGCGCACCTCGACGCCCTCCACGAGCGCCGCCTCGGCCGCGTTGGCCCGCGGAACGATGGCCCTGGTGACGCCTCTCTCCCTCGCGCCGAGCAGCTGCGGGAGCACCCCGCGCAGCGGCTGCACCGTCCCCTCGAGCGACAGCTCGCCGATGAGCAGCGTGTCGTCGCACGACTCGGGCGGCACCGCTCCCATCGCCCCCAGCGCCGCCGCCGCGATCGCGAGATCGAACCCGCTTCCCGTCTTGCGCACGTCGGCCGGCGCCAGGTTGATGACGATCTGACACTCCCCGAGATGCACCCCGAGCTGCGCGAGGGCGCTCTTGACCCGCACGCGGCTCTCGCGCACCGAGGCCTCGGGGAGGCCGACGATCTCGAAGAAGTACGGACCGCGGCGTCCCTCGACCTCGACGCGGACGAGGTGAGCCTGCAGCCCTACGAGCGTTGCGCTGAGCGCGGTGGCGAGCATGACGATGCCCGCCCATCAGCGAACGTCGTGCCCGCGCGTTTTCCCGTATTTTTCAGCGATCCGCGATCCCTACCCCCTGTCCCGGACAGATCAGGGGGTGTCCCCGGACAGGTTCTCCGGCTTCACCTTCACGCTCTTCCACTTCGAGAGCTGCACGAGCCCCGACGGCGCCCCGCGCGGCTTGGACACCTCCGAAACGCGGCAGTAGTGCACCTCCACGCGCGGCGCCCCGCGCGCCTTCGAGTACCAGGCCGC
>DATJYG010000619.1:0-3682 GCA_035499695.1 Polyangiaceae bacterium | reverse complement strand
CGACCTTTTCACTTCGGCCGACGACCTTTTGCTTCTGGCGACGGCATTTCGCCAATGATTTTCGGCGCGGGGAGGCGCGCGTCCTCACGCCTCGCCTCACCCTCTCGCCTATTTAGACGAAAAAATCGGAATTCGAGATGGGCTTTTTCGCGTCTCGAAGGACGATTATTGGATTCGGCAGCGATGCCACGCACTTGGGCTCTGCGCGCCTACGCATTCTTTGCGGAGTCGCTCAGTTCATCTTCGCGCCCTGATCGATCCACGTCTTGAAGGCGTCGAGCGCCTCGGGACAGATCGAGCCAGGCGAGCTGACCGGCATCCCCGCGCCGTAGTGCGGGTCGGTCGTCGTCTTGAGCGTGAGCTTGATGTAGAGGAGGCTCGCGCCAGCGTCACCGGGGGCGACCCGCTCTATCGATTTGCAGACCGAAGGGGCATCGGTGCACGCGATGTTCGCGGCCGCATGGTTCACGAGCTCGGCGTAGATCGCCGCGGGATCGAGTCCCCCCTCCACCCCCGAGTCGGCGAGAGCCAGGTTGAGCAGGTTGCCGGCGCCCGCCGGCGTCGCGCCCGTCGGCGAGTGGCAGTTGAAGAACATCGATGTTCCGCAGCTGGCCTGCGTCGCCATCACCCTGGTCAGCAGGTCCGAGAAGCTCGCGTCGAGGCCCGGAGGACAGACCGCGTAGCTCACGTCGGCGACGGACGCGTCCAACACGGGGCCGCCCTGGAACGTCGGCGAGGCCGGCGATCCTTCGCTGCCACAAGCGCCGACCGCGCACGCGACGGCCACGAGCCCCGCCGCGTGCACCAGTCGTGAGGCGCCTCGATCAATCACTGCCCGCGTCGCCGCCGCCGCTGCCTGCGGTGACCATCACCGAGTCCTGCACCGTCATCCCGCCCACCTGGATCGGCGTGTCGTCGTTGTGGTGCAGCTCGAGGGTGATCTTGTGGTTGCCGTTGACCATCGGGCACGTGCTGAGGATGGCCGTTGCCGGGCTCCCCGTCGTGTCCGCGTTGTCGTAGGGCGAACCCATGGGCGTGCACGCGCTGCCGTCGACCAGGACGTCCACGTGACCGCAGTTGTCCGACGTGGCGGAGCACCCAGCCGCCATCGCCATGAAGAAGGTGAAGTTGTCCACCGTGAACTGCACGTCCACCGTGTCCATCGCTCCCATCGGCGTCACGGTCGACCCACTCGTCGGCGAAGAGATCATGATGGACGGCTCCACGCCCGCCTCGCCGCCGCCGGAGCTGCTGCCGGATCCTCCTCCGCTGCTGCCGCCGGAGCTGCCGCCCGAGTCGTCGCCGCCGCCGCTGCTGCTTCCCGAGCCGCTGCCGGTGTAGGGGCCACCGGAGCTGCTGCTGCTGCACGCCACCTGGCCGCTGCCCAGCGCGCACACGAGCGCGCCCGCCGCACCGAATGCCAAGAATCCCTGCGCCCTAAGGAGCCACATTTGCCTTCCTCCCTGTTCGGAACGGGTACGTGCGAAGCCTACGCACGCGAAACGCCAAAGCAAGTACGGCGATCTCTCCGGACGGGCACACGGGGTGGTTCATCGGTGCACCAGGCGATCTGTGGAACGCCGCGTGCTCCACTCCACGACGCATGCGACTTGGCCTCCTTCTCGTCGCGTTCGCCGCGACGGGCTCGCTTCTGCTCGCGACCCGCTCCGCGAGGGCTCGCGACTGCCAGTACTACAGCGGCAACGGACCGGGCGTTTACAACCTGCAGAACGGGCTCACAGAGCAGTACGCCCAGCACGTGGATCAAGCGGGCATCGGCGGGCTGCGCATGGGGTTCCGCATCGACACGCAGACGACGTGGGACCAGGCGCTCTTCGATCAGTACGACGCGTACATGGCCGTGGCCCGCGAGCACGGTCTCGACGTCATGGGCATCGTCCTCTACGAGTCGACGACCGGCGGGCAGGCCGACTGGAACTCCGGGTACGACACGACGGGCATGAGCCCGTACGTGCAGACGTTCGTCGACACGGCGAAGCTGCTCATGACCCGCTACGGCGACCAGGTGAAGTACTGGGAGATCTGGAACGAGCCGAACACGTGGACGAACTCGAACTACGCGAACGACCCGACGCACGCGGGCGGCACGTACATCTTGCCGCGCGTGTACTCGAAGATGCTCGCCGAGGTGTTCGTCCAGGCCAACTCGGTCATCACGAGCAAGGGGCTGCACCTCATCGCGGGGGGCCTCTTCGCGCACGACATCGGCGGGAGCTTCTCGCCGGCGACCGACTACGCGCAGCAGGTCTACCAGCTCGGGCCCTGGGACTGGATGCAGGCGAACTACGGGCGGCGCTACCCGTGGGACGGGTACGGCTACCACATCTACATCGACCAGGGCGGCGCCACGTCGAGCTCGCACATCCTGCAGTACGTCGATGCGATCCAGCAGCTCAAGGTGCAGGAGAGCGACTACGTGCCGCTGTGGATCACCGAGTTCGGGTGGCAGTCGCCCAAGCCGGTGAGCGACGCGCAGCAGGCAGCGAACCTGGACACGGCGCTCACGACGTTCGAGTCGCGCGGGGACGTCGCGCGCACCTTCGTGTTCAAGGTGGATGACTACGACGACTGGGGCGTCTTCGACACGAGCTGGAGCGCGAAGCCGGCGATCGCGACGTACTCGAAGCACGACATGGGGTGCACGCACATCAAGCCGGAGCCGCTCGACGCGGGAAGCGAGGGAGGATCGACGGAGAAGGACGCCGGGAGGACGGTCGACGCGGGCGGCGTCGTGCGCGACGGAGGGAGCGCCGGTGGTGGTGGTGGCGGTGGCGACGCCGGTGAGCCGGGGGTGGACGCCGGTGGCGCCGAAGACGGCGGCGGCAACGGCGCGACGGCGGGGACCGGCAGCTCCTCGGGTTGCGGATGCAGGACGACGCCGAGCGACGGCTCGAGCGCGGCGCTGGGAGCCGTCGCAGTGGCGCTCGCGATCGCGATGCGCAGGAGGCGCGGCGACGCATGAAGCTTCGACGGCTCTTCGTCTTCTTCGCGGCCTCGGCGATCGTCGGCGTCGCGGCCTGCTCGTCGGGCAACGGCTCGTCCTCCTCCGCGCAGGGGGACGATGGCCGAGACGCGGGAACGACGCCGCCGGGTGACGACGGGGCAGCGTTCATGGATGCTGGATCGTCACTCGACGGCGGCAGCGCGCGCGACGCGTCCGCCGACCACGGCGACGCCGCCCACGCCGAGGCGTCCGCCCCGTGCACGACGCGCGTCACCTACGGGAGCGCCTGGATCCATCCGTCGAATCATCCCGCCTCCTTCGACGACGCCACCGGCAAGGTGACCTGGGACGGCACCTGCATCGACGACGGCGCCAACTCGTACGCCCTGCTCTCGAACGGGTGGAAGCCGTACTTCCAGGGCAACGGCGCATGCATCATGGCGCTCGACTACGCCGACTCGTGCGGTGTGCCGGCCACGTGCACGACGCGCATCGCTTACGGCCCGAAGTGGCTGCCGCCGGCGAACCACGCGGCGTCGTACGACGACGTGCAGGGGCGCGTGTTCTCGGACGGCATCTGCCACCCGAACGGCGGCAACTGCGACGCGAACCTCTCCAACGGATGGCAGCCGACCTTCTCCGGCTCCGGCACGTGCCGCCTGTCCTTCATGTACACGCAGTGCGGCGGCCTGTACGCGAACCCGGTCATCCCGGTCG
>DATJYG010000618.1:0-5321 GCA_035499695.1 Polyangiaceae bacterium | reverse complement strand
GCACGAGGTGCCCGGCGTCGTGGAGCTCGAACCCCTCAGATCCCCTGCGTGAGGCACGTGTCCGACGCGGACGGCGCGACGCAGGTGTTGCCCGTGCAATGCTGACACGCGTTGCAATCGGCGTCCGTCATGCACGACTTGTTCAGGCACTGATTGCCCACCGTCTTCGACGAGCTCGAGTCGATCCAGCACGTCTGACCCGACAGCGGGCAATCGGAATCCTTCGTGCAGTAGCGCGCCGGATCCTGGGTCTGCTTGTCGGCCTGGGTGGTGCTCTTGTAGTCCTCGGCCAGGATCTTCATGTACGTGTAGATGTCCTGAAGGTCCTGCTCCGGAAGGTTCCGGAGATGGTTGGCCGGCATCGGCCACCCGAGCGACAGCGGCGGGTCGTCGTCCGCGTGCTCCATCTGGTCGATGGTGGCGAGGAACGTCAGGAAGGTGTGGCCCTCCTGGTTGAACCAGCCGCTCTTGCCGATGAGGTTCTGGCTCATCGACCGCGTCTGCTTGAGGAGCGTCTGCAGCGCGCTCGGGTCGGAGAAGGTGGCGCCGCCGATGAGGTACGAGTCGGCGGTGATCTTCAGGAGGTCCGGTCCGGGCGTCTCGTTCCGGGGCTTTCCGCCCACGTTCGTGTGGCAGTCGTTGCACGCCCCCGCGTTGACGAGGTACGAGCCGCGCCCGAAGGCGGCCTGCTCCTCCGCGGTGCGGTTGGCGAAGTTCGGCATCTTCGCGTAGGCGAGCGGAAGGATCGCCGCGCCACGGACGGCGTTGTCGGGATCGGGAGTCTCCGGCGACTCGCTGGGCGGGCCGAGGGGATCGGGCGAGTTGACGGGCGGCAGGGGGCGCGTCTCCTCGCCCTCGTTGTACTCGGTGGGGAGCGGGACCGGGCCCTGCGCAGAGAGGACGCCCTTGTTGTCCGACGGGACGGCGTTGTTGGACGGCGGCAGGACCTGCAGGAACGCGTAGATCGCCTTCAGGTCGTCGGTGGTCATCCACCGGAAGTTCGGCCACGGCATCGTGAGCAGCACCTGCCCGTGGTTCGTGAAGTCCTCGCCGGTCTGCATCGTGGTGATGAACTGGTCCTGCGTGAGCTTCATCCCCGTGTCCGGATCCGGCGTGAGGTTGCGCGAGTAGACGAAGAAGTGTCCCTCCGGGTCGATCGGGAACTTCACGCCCCCGGCGAAGGGCTTCGTCGGGTCGGCGGTGTGGCAGTCGGCGCACCCGATCAGGTCGTTCACGAGCAGCGAGCCGCGCCCGACGAGGGAAGGGTCGACGCTGGAGGTCGAGGATGACGGAGGATTCTCGAAGGACGAGCAGCTCGCCAAGCCCACGAGCACCAGCACACCGGTCGCGAACAAACCTCTCTGCACGTCTCCTCCTCCGGGATTTCCGGCAGGCTACAGGAGACCTCTGCCGCCCGCCACGACGTGGGATGCTCCTTCTCGCCGCACCGTTGCGAGCAAGCGACGCAAGTCATCTTCTCCGGATGCACGATCCGAGAACGAAAGTGCCTCGCGGAGGAGTGACACGTCGTGGTGGAGGCCCACTGGCCCGCTCGCGCGTCGACCTGGACTTACGCTAGATTGCGCCGGCCATGGATTTCGAGCTGAGCGAAGAGCAACGGATGATCCGCGACACCGCGCGCGACTTCGCTGCGCGCGAGGTGGCGCCGAAGGCGGCGGAGCTGGACAAGACGGGACGCTGGCCGGCCGAGATCGTGAAGAAGATGGCGGAGCTCGGGCTGCTGGGCGTCGCCATCCCGCAGGAGCACGGCGGGGCGGGCATGGACGCGCTGTCCTACGCCCTCGCGATGGAGGAAGTCAGCGCCGCGTGCGCGAGCTGCGGCGTCATCATGAGCGTCAACAACTCGCTCTTCTGCGACCCCGTCTACAAGTTCGGCAACGACGAGCAGAAGAAGCGAATCCTCGCGCCCGTGGCGAGCGGCGAGAAGCTCGGGTGCTTCGGCCTGACGGAGCCCATGAGCGGCTCGGACGCGCAGACGATGGTGACGAGCGCCGAGAAGACGAGCGGCGGCTGGCGCATCAACGGCGCCAAGAACTGGATCACCAACGGGCCTCACGCCGACTGGATCGTGGTCTTCGCCGTGACCGAGCGCAGCGGGCCGAAGGTCCGGCACACCGCGTTCCTCGTGGAGCGCGGCACCAAGGGCTACACGCAGAATCCGCCCGACCACAAGCTGGGGATCCACGCGGCGCACTCGTGCACGGTGTTCTTCGAGAACTGCGAGGTTCCCGACGCGAACGTGCTCGGAGCCGTCGGCGACGGGTTCAAGGTGGCCATGGCGACGCTCGACGGCGGCCGCATCGGCATCGCGTGCCAGGCCATCGGCATCGCGCGCGCCGCGCTCGACCGGAGCGTCGCCTACGCGAAGGAGCGAAAGAGCTTCGGCGTTCCCATCGCGCAGCACCAGGCCATCCAGTTCATGCTGGCGGACATGGCGACGCAGGTGGACGCCGCGCGCTTGCTCGCCTGGCGAGCCGCGAAATTGAAGGACAAGGGCGTGCGCCACACGACGGAGAGCGCGATCGCGAAGCTCTACGCGAGCGAGATGGCCACGCGCGTCACGCACAAGGCCATCCAGATTCACGGCGGCTACGGCTACTCGACCGAGTTCCCCGTGGAGCGGCACTACCGTGACGCGCGCATCACCGAGATCTACGAGGGGACGAGCGAGATCCAGCGCATCGTCATCGCCGCGAACTTGCTCAAATGAGGCGCGCCACCCTGATCCTGCTGGCCGCCGGCGCCCTCGCGTGCGGGAGCGAGCCGCCGCCGAAGGCCCCCGAGCCGGTGCAAGAGGAGTCGCACGAGGTCAAGCCGCAGCTCAAGACGCGCAGCGAGCTCGGGACGGTGGACGCGAACCTCGTGTCGGCCGCCTTCCACAAGCTCTCGGACCAGCTCACGTCCTGCTACGCGCAGGGACAGCAGCGCATCGAGATGCTCTCCGGCAACGTGAAGTTCTTCGTGCGCATCGGCGAGGACGGCAGCGCGAAGTGGACCTACTTCGAGGAGAGCGACCTGGGTGATCGCGACACCGAGAAGTGTCTGCTCGACGCCGTGATGGGCGCTCACTGGCCGAAGCCCGACGGGGGCGACGCCGAGGCTCGCTACACCATGGAGTTCCCGGCGCAGGGACGGCCCGCGACCGACTGGAACTCCGACAAGATCGCCGCGGCCCTCGGCAAGCGCGGAGACGCGATCGACGACTGCAAGAGCGGCACGAGCGCCAGCTTCCGCGCCACGATGTACGTGGGCCCCGGCGGCAGGGTGCTGGGCGCGGGCGTCCAGACGTCGACGCGTGACGGCGCCGAGAAGTGCGACTGCCTGTCGCAGGCGCTGCGCAAGCTCAAAGGGCTGCCGAGCCCCGGGAGCTGGCCCGCCAAGGTGAGCTTCGGCCTCTAGACGCGAGGAGCGCCATGGAACTCGAGCTCACCGAGACGCAGCTGCTCGTGCAGAAGACGGCGCGCGACTTCGCAGCGCGCGTCGTGGCGCCGCGCGCGGCCGAGATCGACGGCAGCGAGACCGAGACGTACCCGCGCGAGATCCTGCGCGGCCTGGCGGAGCTGGGGCTCATGGCGATCAACGTACCGCCCGAGCTCGGCGGCTCCGGCGCCGGCGTCGTCGCGTATGCGCTCGCGATGCAGGAAGTTGCGCGGGCGTGCGCTTCGACCGCCGTGATGATGAGCGTCACCAACATGGTCGGCGAGGCCATCGCGCGCTTCGGCACGGACGCGCAGCGGCAGCGGCATTGCCCTCATCTGGCCAGCGGCGAATACACGATGGGAAGCTTCGCCCTCAGCGAGCCGGACGCAGGCAGCGATCCGGGGCAGATGCGCACCACGGCGCGCCGCGACGGCAACGAGTGGGTGATCGACGGTGCCAAGCAGTGGATCACAGGCGGTTCGTACGCGGGCGTCTTCGTCCTGTGGGCGCGCACCGGCACCGTGGACAGCGGGACGCGCGGCATCTCGTGCTTCCTCGTCGAGGGCGGCGCGAAGGGGCTGAAGGTGGGACGCCCGGAGGACAAGATGGGCATCCGCGGCTCCAACACGGTGCCGCTCGAGTTCGACGGCTGCCGCGTCCCGGCCGACGCGCTGCTCGGCCAGGAGAACGGCGGGTTCAAGATCGCCATGATGGCGCTCGACGGCGGGCGCATCGGCATCAGCTCGCAGGCCATCGGCATCTCCCGCGCGGCCATCGAGGAGAGCGTCGCCTACGCGAAGGACCGCAAGGCCTTCGGCGTGCCCATCGCGCAGCACCAGGCCATCCAGTGGAAGCTCGCCGACATGCAGACGCAGCTCGATGCGGCGTACCTGCTGGCGATGCGCGCGGCGTGGCTCAAGGAGCAGGGCCGACCCTTCTCGCGCGAAGCGTCGATGGCCAAGGTGTTCGCGAGCGAGAGCGCCGTGCGCATCTGCAACGAGGCCGTCCAGATTCACGGCGGCTACGGGTACATCCGCGAGTTCGCCGCCGAGCGCCACCTGCGCGACGCGCGCGTCACGATGATCTACGAGGGCACGAGCGAGATCCAGCGCGTGGTCATCGCGCGCAGCGTCCTGAGCTGAGTCCCCAGCGGGCTGAGGGCCGCGGCGTCGGGCCATCTGTCGTTGCCCTACGGGCAGATGTGGCGGCCGAACCGCGATGCGTCAGCGCCGAACGGCCATGCGTCGCGACCCGACGGCCATGCGTCGCGACCCGACGGCCATGTGTCGCGGCCCGACGCTCTTGCGTCGCGGCCCAACGCTCTTGCGTCGCGACCCAACGCTCTTGCGTCGCGACCCAACGCTCCTGCGTCGCGACCCAACGCTCTTGCGTCGCGACCCAACGTCCATGTGTCGCGGCCCGAGGCCCATGCGTGGCGGCTCGACGACCATGCGTCGTGACCGAACGAACATGGGTGTTCGAGCCCCATCACGGCGTCTCCGTCGGTGAATCAGGGACAGCCGGCCTCGATCCAGGCGACGGCGCGGTCACGCTCGGCGTCGGTCGGTTTCGGGTTGGTCATGCTCTGGTCGCTGATGGGGAACTGCTTGGCCGGCGGGAAGGCGGCGCAGTTCCAGCTCGGGTCCTGCTGCACGCAGACGCCGCAGCGAATCGTGTCCTTGTTGGTCGTGACGACGGAGTGCTGCGTGAAGTCGAGCCCCTTCGGGTCGCTCGCAGCGTGGCACTCGACGCAGTACTTCGAGAAGAAGCCCTGGCCCCAGCTCGCCCACGTGTCCGCCCCCGAGTCCGATCCCGACCCCGAACTCGCCCCGGAGCTCGACCCGCCCGAGCTCGATCCCGAAGAGCATGCGGCGGCGAGC
>DATJYG010000617.1:0-6559 GCA_035499695.1 Polyangiaceae bacterium | reverse complement strand
GACGAGCACCACCGCCGCGAACAGCAGCGGCCCGCCGACGAGCAGGGCGATCGCGAGCGCCGCTTCCACGGGAGCCAGTCTACCGCGATGGCAGCAGCCACTCGGGTTGACGGCGCCGCGCGCTCCACGCCACGAGCGAATCCGCGGACTTCGCGCGAGAGACGCGCGCGGCCTGCGCGTTGCTCATGGGTCGGAGCATGAAGCTGCAGTCGTTCCTCGCGCTCGTCGGCTCCGTCTCCCTCGTCGCGTGCCTCGACAGGCCCGTCGAGAACACGAGCCCCGTGACTTCCAGCACGGTCGCCGTGAAGCTCGCGCAGGCGGCCGTCGACAAGGTCGACATCCTGTTCGACATCGACAACTCCGCCTCCATGGGCGACAAGCAGGCGTACCTCGCCGAGGCCATCCCCGACCTCATCACGCGCCTGGTGACGCCCAACTGCATCGACGCGAACGACGACGTGGTCGGGCAGTCGGACACGCAGGGCCACTGCGCCAAGGGCCAGGTCGAGTTCCCGCCGGTGCACGACATGCACATCGGCATCCTGAGCAGCTCTCTCGGCCCTCGTCTCGGGGACACCATCGGCGACGCCTCGACGTACATGTGCGAGCCGAGCGCCTCGGTCACGGCGAACGGCGCCACGATCAACGCGCACAACGACGACCGCGGGGAGCTCCTCAACCGGTCCGCCGATCCGACGAACCTCGCGAACTTCACCGAAGGCACCGTTGGCGACACGGGCATCGACCACTTCCTCAGCTGGTTCCCCTCGGTATCCGCCAACGCCGGCGTCCAGCCGAGCGCCGGCGCCACTCCCGTCACGCAGGCCGCGCAGCTCGAGAGCGACTTCCAGCAGCTCGTGACCGGCGTCCACGAGTTCGGGTGCGGCATCGAGTCTCAGCTCGAGACCTGGTACCGCTTCCTCGTGCAGCCCGACCCGTACGACTCGCTCGGCCTCGACGCGAACGGCCGCGCGCAGTGGGTCGGAGTCGACGCGACGATCCTGAAGCAGCGCCACGACTTCCTGCGCCCCGACTCACTCGTCGCGGTCATCGTGCTCAGCGACGAGAACGACTCGGAGATCGACGTGCGCTCCTACGAGGGCACCGGGTACTACTTCATGAGCGCCGCCTGGCAACCGCCGCGCGGCACACAGACCTGCGCCTCGAACCCCGAGGACCCGTCCTGCCAGTCGTGCAACGTCGCGTCGAACGCCGCGAGCGATCCGAGCTGCCAGCAGGGCCCGTACTCGCAGATGACCGACTGGGGCTTCAACCCCAACCTGCGCCACGTCCACATGAAGCAGAAGTACGGCGCGGACCCGCAGTTCCCCATCGAGCGCTACCAGCTCGGTCTCTCTTCGCCGACGGTGCCCGATCGCAGCGGCGAGTACCCGCAGGGCGCCGGCTCCTACCAGGGACTCACCAACCGCAACTGCGTCAACCCGCTCTTCGCCGCGAGCCTCCCCGACGGAACCGACACGAGTCCCGACACGCTCTGTCACCCGAAGGCGGGCGCCCAGCGCACGAGCGAAGACGTCTTCTACGCGCACATCGGCGGCGTCCCCCATCAGCTCCTGCAGATCGATCCCACCAACCCGGACAGCCAGCAGAAGGACACGCTCTCCGACGCCGACTGGCAGAAGATCCTCGGTCGCGATCCCGAGCACGAGGACACGACGGGCATCGACCCGCACATGATCGAGTCATACCAGCCGCGCCCCGGCCTTCCGCCACCGTCCTCCCCCGACGGTACGGACCCCATCAGCGGCCGCGAATGGATCACCGACCAGGGCCCGCACACGCCGCTCTACGTGGACCGCGAGTACGCCTGCACGTTCCCTCTCGCGCAGCCGCGCGACTGCTCGATCACCGATCCCGCCGAGAGTTTCGCGTGCGACTGCGCCGCCACGGGACTCACGCACGAGCAGACGCCGGCCGTGTGCGACCCCACGACGCCGCAGAAGCAGACCTACGCCAAGGCGTACCCGACCATCCGCGAGCTCCTGCTCGCGAAGCTCCTCGGCAACCAGGGCATCGTCTCCTCGCTCTGTCCGATTCACGCGGTGGACCGGATGGGCGGCCACGATCCGCTCTACGGCTACCGACCCGCGATGAACGCGATCGTCGACCGGCTCGGCAGCGCGCTGGCCACCGCTTGCCTGCCGGAGCCGCTGCACGTCGATGCGGCCGGCGCCGTGCAGTGCCGCGTCGTGATGACGCTGCCGAACGGCGGTGGAGACGCGACGGTGCCGCAGCTCCTCGCCAGCCAGCTCGTGGCCGGCTCGTGCGCGCAGAGCACCGAGCAGGGCTGGTGCTACGTGACCGGCGCAGCCGCCGGCCGTTGCGCGCAGAAGATCGTCTTCAGCCCCAACACTCTCCCCAGCGGAGCGACCGTGGAACTCGATTGCCTCGAGGCGACGCAGAGTTCGCTCTGACGACTCCCTGGACCCGGGGAACACGCGTTGCACTCGCGAGCCGCTCGCTCGGAGGGTGCAACCCATGCCTCATCGAATCGTCCCCACGCTCCGTTCTCTTTCCCGTCTCGCGATCCTCGCGTCGCTCGCCCTCACCGGCGGTTGCGCGACCTACGCGCTCGCATCGCCGAACGAGCCTCCCATCGAGCCGTTCGGGCCGGCTGCGCGTCAAGCTGCCACGGTGTGTGTGATTCGCCCGTCACACTGGTCGCTGACGACCACGTTCATCGTCCACGACGACGGTGCGCTGGTCGGTGGCCTGAAGGGCGAGAGCTACTTCTGCTATCTCGCGCAGCCCGGTCCGCACCGCGTCATGATCAGCCGCGGCGACTCGGTCAGCGACACCGCGGTGTCGACGACGCTGCATGCCGTGCGAGGTCACCGTTACTGGCTCGAGCAGCGCTACGACTACACCTTCGGCGACCAGCTCGGCTGGATCAACGAGGACCATGCTCGCGCGCTGATCGACGGGTGCGTCTACCAGGAGCTCGTCGACGCTCCGGCCGAGGATGCCCTCCCGCACGGCGTCCCGGTCGCCCCGGCGCTCGCTCAGGCGACCGTCGAGTCCGACACCGAGTAACCCGATCGCGCCCGCACGCCGATATCGAGCAGCGCCGGTGCCAGCACCAGCGCTGCCGTGAGGCAGGTCAGCTCGCCGATCATCGCGGACTGCCCGAAGGTGTGGATCCCCTTGTTCTGCGAGAAGAGCAGCGACGCGTAGCCGACGACGGTCGTGTACGAGCAGAGCGCCACGACGGGTCCCGTCGTCGTCAGGGCGTGGAACCCCGGATGCGGATCGCGCGAGAGCCGCGCTCTCGCGGCGATGTTCACCCCGTAGTCGACGCCGATGCCGATCGTGATGGGGAGGGCGACGAAGTCGAGGAAGTTGACCTTGATCCCCATCAGCCACGCGACCGTGAGCATCCCGGTGATGCCGAGCCCCGCGCACGCGAGGGTCACCCGCGCGTGCCGCCCCCACCCCAGGAGCATCAACACGACGAGCCCCGATCCGACGATCGCCGCCGCCGTCGCCCGCGGCCCATCGCGCTCCATCGCCGCGAGCATGTCCGAGAAGATGAAGGCCGTGCCGCCGATCACGACGTCCGGCGGGAAGTCGAGCGCGCGCAGCTGCTTCGCGAAGTCCACGAGCGACGTGATGCGCCACTCGTCGACGCCGTGACCCGTGTTGGCGAGCACCAGCTTGCCGCGCGAGTCGTCCTTCTCGGTGAAGGGCCACGCCATCTCGTTGGGCAGATCGTCCTCGGTGAGGGCGCGCAAGTCGTCGGGCGGGCGTAGCTTGCGGAAGCGCGCCTGGTCCTCGTCGGACAGGTGCTTGAAGAGGTGCCCGTCGAGCATGTCGCGCACCTCGGCGAGCAGGGCGAGCTTCTTCTGCTGGTCCTTGGGCAGCTGGTCTTCCAGGGTGTTGATGCGGCTGAAGAGGTGCTTCGAGTCGGGCTTGCCCTCGTCCGCCGCCTCGAGCTTCGTGGCCACGTCGTGCGCCTCGCCCCGGCTGCTCGTACCGATGGCGAAACCGCCCGAGATGCCGCTACCGAACGCCTTGTCGAACTTGGACATCCACTGGTTCTCGGCGTCCAGGTCGTGGTTCTCGGATCGCAGGTTGTTGAGGTTGTCCTCCAGCGGATCGTTGGTGAGGTAGCGCACCGTGGCGCCCGTCGTGAGCACGAGGATGGCCAGGCCGATCGCCGTGACGGTGCGCGGCCGCCGCGGAACGATGCGCGCGAGCACTTTGCCGAACCGCGCCGGATCCGCCAGGGTCACCCGACCTCCGACCACCGTGAGCGCCGCCGGCAGCACCGTGAAGGCCGCGATCCAGCAGAGCATCATGCCGGCCGCGCCGATGATCCCGAAGTCGCGGAAGCCGCGGAACGGCGTGACGGCGAGCGAGATGTAGGCGACGGATGCCGTGAGCGCCGCCGCCAGCGTCCCCGGCGCCGCGCCGCGCACCGCCTCGTGCAGCGCAGTCTTCGCGTCCGGGTGTCTCTGCCGCTCCTCCCCGTACCGAGCGAGGAGCACCATGCCGAAGTTGATGCCGTTGCCGATGACGATGGACGAGAGGAACGAGCTCGCCAAGTTGAGCGATCCGATCGTCAGCCGCGTGACCGCGAAGGTGCAGAGGACGCCGACGGTGAGCGACCAGGAGAGCGCCCCCACCCCCACGAAGGACCTGTAGAAGAGGAGGAGCGCTCCGATCACGAGCCCCACCGTGATGAGGGTCGACGTGACGACGCCGCGAATGAGCGACTTGTGCTCCGCCGTCGTGTTGATCACGTCACCGGCCATGCCCACGCGCACGGCCGGGAACTGCTTCTGCACCCTGTCGAGGATGTGCTGCAGGTCCGCCGTCAGCACCGCCCCGCGGTCATCGTCCGCGGTGAAGGTCGTCCGCACGATGAAGAGCTGCAGGTGCCCGTCCTTCGAGACGAAGGCCCCGGGATCCTTGGCCTTCGCCTCCGCCTCGTCCAGCCGCTTCTCGAAGTCGTCGGCGCTCGGCGGCGCCGCCGCCTTGCCGCCGGCGCTGCCTTCATCGTCGTCGTCGAGGTTGACGTAGAGGGGGTTGGCTTCGGCGATCTTCTGGTCGAGCGAATCGCGCGCGCGCTGGATGTCCTCGAGCGGCGCGTAGAGGAACCGGTTGTTCCACGCGAACTGCCGCGCCCCGTGCTCGTCCGCCGTGATGCCCGAGACGAGCGCCGGGTCGAGCTTCTCGAGCTCGGCGCGCATCGCCATCGCCGCCGGTCCGCGCTGCGCCGGATCGTCCGCTTCGACGCCCACCATGTAGTCGGCCAGGACGCGGGTGCGCGCCTCGAGCGCGTGCAGGTCCTTCACCGACTTGGTGTCCGGAGGCAGCAGCGACGCGAAGTCGCCGTGCACCTGCAGCCCCGTCATGACGAAGACGGCGACGGCCGCGACGAGCCAGCTCAGGACGAGCGTGACCCAGGCGCGGGAGGTGACCGCGTCGCTGATGCGGACGACGAGGTCGCCCACGCGGTTCTTCGCTACCTCTGTCACGTGGAGTCGATCCGCCGATAGAACACGACGCCGTTGACGGTGCCTTCGATGCGATAGTGCGTCCCGAGGTAGCGTGCCAGAACCGGGAAGCTGCCGACGGGGAACTTGCCGTAGGACTTCATGCCCGCAGCCGCCGTGTCGAGCACCAGCGTGGGACGGCGGTCGTCGAGGTCAGCCACGACCATGTCCCACGCGGCCGTGACGGCGTTGGCCCGCGGGTCGACGGCGGGGTCGTACTCGGAGGGCGTGCCGGGCGAGAGCCCCGTGAGGTAGTTGCAGAAGGTGAAGCGGACGCCGGGCTCGCGCTCGGCCGCGTAGTAGATCTGCGGCACGTTCCCCCAGACCCAGATGTCGTCGCCGGGGCGCGTCCGTTCGGCCGCGGCGCGGCCCACGGTCCAGTAGTCGGGGTCGCCGTAGACCACGCGGCTCGTCAGCTCGGGAAGCACGTTGAACCCGAAGAAGACGGCGGCCGGCGCCGCCAGCGCCCCGAGCGTCAGCCGCGGCCGCGCCTCGAAAGCCGCAGCCACCGGTCCGGCGGCGAGCAGCGCCAGAGGTAGCTCGGGCTGCAGCAGGTAGTGGCCGAAGAAGCGCCGCCCGAGGGTGAAGCAGTAGATGGACTCGAGCGCCCACACGGCCAGCATCGCGCGTCCGGCGACGATCCCCGGAGGCTTCCCCCGCCTCAGAATGCACCAGAGCGACACGAAGCCGGCCGCGAAGAAGAGGAGGCTCGGCAGCACCACCCCGAAGAGCTGCGCGCCGAGCCGCGACGCAGCCATCTGCAGACCCGGCCCCTCGGACAGGTAGCTCCGGTTGAAGAGGATCCCCCAGCCGATCGCGTCCCCCAGCGCCCCGCGGTGCCAGAAGTAGAGCGCCGTCGACGCGAAGGGCACCGCGAACCCCACGGCCAGGCAGACGGCGCGAGCCAGGTGGGTCTTCAAGTCCTTCGCGGCGACCACGAGCAGGGCGAGCCCCACCAGCGCCGCCTGGTACTTGTAGAGGGCTGCCACCCCGCAGAAGACGCCGGCGAGGTTCCAGAGGGGGACGCGCCGGCCGAGCGC
>DATJYG010000616.1:0-4338 GCA_035499695.1 Polyangiaceae bacterium | reverse complement strand
GGATCGGTGGGGACGACGTGCTCTGGCCTCTGGCCGGGCGACGCATCTGTCAGGTAGATCGAGGTGCGGTGGAAGTCGATGACCGCGACGACGTTCTTCCCTCGAACGAGCTCGGTTTCGGCCTCGGTCATGTGCTTGATCCTCGGCGAGATGAACGTGCGGGACAATCGGCGTATGCGCGGATCGGCTGCGTGCACGACGCAGCGTTCGGCTATCGCCGACGTCTCAGGACCTTGGCAGTGGCCTGTGCGAGCGTGGTGCCGACAAAGGCTCCGGCAATCGCGTCGGCCGGATAGTGAACGCCCGTATGCACGCGCGAGTAGGAGACCGCGGCGGCGAGCGCCCGGATCGGAACAGCCTCGAGAGGCAGGACGGCGCCGACTCCGGTGGCGAACGCAAACGCGGAGGCCGAGTGGCCCGACGGGAACGACGTGCTGGTGGGCATAGGGGCCTGACGAGCAACGGCGACGTCGTCTCGACCCGGCCGGCGGCGACCGCTGAGAGGCTTGATCAAGAGATTGACGACGGCGGACGAGACGGCGACCGACGCGAGTCCCGTAAGGGCAGCACGTCGGCCTCGAGCACCCCGGGTCGTAGCGAGAATCACGGCGGAGGCCAACCAGAGGCGCGAATAGTCGGCCGCCTGCGTGAGTTGCCTCATCGACTCGTCGAGGCTCGGTGTGGGAGTCTGCGTGATCGCATCGAAGACCGCGAGATCCAGGCGCCGAGCATCGCGCGCCAACGCGGAGAGCCGCGGCCGGCGGGAAGCCGGAGAGCCATCTGCGGCGCCCGTGGACATCACCGTCGATCTTATGATCGACGACCGTGACGCAGCGAGGTCATCACCGTCTGTCCTGGCGAGGGACCCCGCGGATCCAGGCCCTCGCGGCGCTCGCGCTGGGCGCGATCACCCTGGCGCTCGCGGTGCTCGCGGCGATAGCCCAGTTCCCGCTGGGCGTCCTTGCCCTCGTCTGCATCGCAACGGCATTGTTCGCGATGCTCTTGGGCCTCGTGCATCGCGGTCTCCTGCGCGTGGTCGGCCTCGTTCTGGCGACGGCACTGCTGGGCGTGTGCATCTGGCTTCAGGCCGACCGAAGCGGCCTGCTCACCATCGTCGTCGTCGCCGGCGCTCTGCTCACGTTCGCGACGGCCCGCGCTGCGTTTCGCGTCAGGGTTGCGCTCCCATGTCCGCCGCGGCCGCGGCGCCCGGTGCTCTTCTACAACCCGCGCTCGGGAGGAGGAAAGGCCGAGCGCTTCGCGCTCGCAGCGGAGGCGCGCGTGCGCGGAATCGAGCCGGTCGAGCTCGCGCACGGCACAGATCTCGAAGAGCTCGTGCGCGACGCCGTTGCGAAGGGTGCCGACGCTTTGGCCATGGCCGGTGGCGACGGGTCTCAGGCGATCGTGGCCGCGATCGCCGCCGAGCATTCACTCCCGTACGCCTGCATTCCCGCAGGCACTCGCAACCACTTCGCGCTTGATCTCGGCGTCGACCGTGACGATGTCGTCGGCGCGCTCGACGCGCTCGTCGACGGCGGCGAACGCATCGTCGACCTGGCGGACGTCAACGGCCGGGTCTTTGTCAACAATGTCTCGCTCGGGATCTACGGGGAGGCCGTGCAGCGCCCCGGGTACCGCGACGCAAAGCTCCGAACGTTGCTCGACACGATTCCCGACGTCTTCACCGCGGAAGCACCTGAGGAATCTGTCCGCTGGACGCAACCAGACGGCACGCGGTGCGAGAGCCGGGCGACGGTACTCGTCTCGAACAACCGTTACCGGCTCGGCAGGATCATCGGGTCGGGAACGCGCCCGCGCATGGACGAAGGCCTCCTCGGCATCGTCGTGATCGGCGAGCAAGCCCACGCACGTATCCCTCGCGTCAGGCGGATACGCCAATGGCGTGACTGGGCCGCTCGATCCTTCACGGTCGAGGCGCGCGAGCCCGTCCCGGTGGGGATCGACGGCGAGGCGGCACGGCTCGACCCGCCGCTCTGCTTCAGGACACGGCCGGGCGCATTGAAGGTCCGGATCGCGCGTGCGCACCCCGGCGCCTCACCATCGGCGATCGAGCCCGACGGGGTCTGGAGCGGTGTGCGCGCACTGGCGACGATCGCCGTTGGTCGAGCACCTCGGTACCCATAAGCACGCAGCGCCACGGCCTCAATAAGCTCTGTCGGCCATGGAGTCTCATCGGCTTCGAGTCTGCGTCGCCGGAATCACGGGTTGGGTCGGTCGGCCCGTTGCGGACGCGATCAAGGCAGCAGCCGATCTCGATCTCGTCTCAGGGGTCGCGCGCTCCGATGCGGACTTCTCGTCGGTCGCCGACGCGCTCGATGCCGTTCCGACAGACGTACTCGTCGACTACACGAGCGCAGCCGCCGTCAAGGGAAACGTCGAAGCGGCGATCCAGCGCAAGATCGCGGTCGTCATCGGCACGAGCGGCCTGTCGGACACGGACTTCGCGGACATCGAGGCGCTCGCACGAGAGCGCGGCGTCGGCGTGATCGCCGGCGGCAACTTCTCCCTGACAGCGGCGCTCATGCTGCGCTGCGCGGCCGAGGTCGCCCGCCACCTGCAGAGCTGGGAGGTGATGGACTACGCAAGCGCCGGGAAGACCGATGCCCCAAGCGGCACAGCCCGAGAGCTCGCGGAACGCCTCGGTGCCGTTCACGCACCCGCGCTCGAGATCCCGATCGAAGCCGTGCAAGGGCTTCGGGATGCGCGTGGCGCCACCGTCGGCGAAACCCAGGTTCACTCCATCCGGCTGCCCAGCTTCGTCGTCTCGACGGAGGTCGTTTTCGCCGCCGAGGGCGAGCGGCTCTCGCTGCGTCAGGATGCGGGTGAGAGTCCCGTTCCGTACGTCGGGGGAACCCTGCTCGCGATCAGAGCAGTACCTGGTCGCGTCGGCCTCACACGTGGTCTCGATCAGCTCCTGAGCTAGCCACGCCGGCAAGGTAAAGCTCGTCCGCTGCAGAGATGCGGGCCTTCGGCGACTGCGATGAGCAGGTGTGCGCCTTTCTCGAAATGAATGCGGACCTGCGCTGATGCCTGTCCCGGCGCTGCGACCGACCATCGGAGCAGCCAACGAGAGGACATCCACCATGTCGAGCACGCAATCCAGTGCAGTCCAACCGCCGTCCGTGGCCGCAACCAGCAAGAAGGGTGCGAGCGTCAAGGCCGGATCGCGGTCGCCTTACATCTCCTGGGCGGGGATGGCGTTCCTCACGGTCAGTTCGGTGGCGAGCCTTCGCTCGGCGCCGACGATGGCGGTCTACGGCCTCGCGTGCGTCTTCCTCTATGCCATCCCGGCGATCGTCTTCCTGGTTCCGACATCGCTCGTGTCCGCGGAGCTCGCTTCGGGTTGGTCGGGCGGCGTCTACCGCTGGGTCAGTGACGGGATCTCGCCGAAGGCGGGCCTCGTCGCGATCTGGAACCAGTACGCGATGACGATCTTCTACTACCCGGCGCTGCTCGCGTACGTCGCGAGCACGTTCGCCTACGTCGTCGACCCCAAGCTCGCATCGAACGGCTCGTACACGGCCCTCATGATCATCGGCATCTACTGGCTGGGCGTGCTCGTCTCCTCACGCGGGATGAGCGCCATCACCAGCCTCGCCTCGGCCGGGCTCTGGGTGGGCACCCTGATCCCGGGGACCGTGCTCGTGGTCCTTTGCATCGTCTTTCTCGGCCAGGGCAACTCATCGGCCGCTCCCATGAACGCAGGCCACCTCTTGCCCGCCTGGGCGGGAGTCGCAGGCCTCGTGCTGATCGTCAACAACTTCCTCGCCTACGCGGGCATGGAGATGAACGCGGTGCACGTCAACGAGCTCCGCAACCCCGCGAAGGAGTTCCCGCGCGCGATGTTCGTCTCGATGGGCCTCGTGCTCGCGATCTTCATCCTCCCGGCGCTCGCGATCAGCTGGATCGTGCCGAGCCAGACGTTGAGCCTGACCGCCGGCGTGATGCAGGCCTTCGACGCTGTCTATGCCCACTTCGGAATCCAATGGCTGACACCGATAACGGCGATCGCGCTCATCTGCGCGTCCCTCGGCGGCATGCTCGCCTGGCTCGCGGGGCCTTCGAAGGGACTCCTCCTGATCGGGAAGGAGCAGGGCTACCTGCCGCCGTACTTCCAGCGCCTCAACAAGAACGGCATCCAGCAGAACATCCTCGTCGCGCAGGGCTGGGTGACAACGGTGATCGCGCTCCTCTACGCGTTCATCCCCGACGTGTCGACGTCCTACTGGATCTTCTCGGTAATCACGACGCAGACGTATCTGATCATGTACGTGCTGATGTTCGTTGCCGCGGCGCGCTTGCGGCGGAAGCAGCCGGACC
>DATJYG010000615.1:0-4172 GCA_035499695.1 Polyangiaceae bacterium | reverse complement strand
AGCCACCCGCTCACACGTGTCTCGCTGACGCGCTGACCGGAACGCCATGCCGCGTGTCACCATCTCGTGACCATCTCGGCTCGTTCTCGCGAGACGAGTCGGATCGGTCTTGCACGTGGGACGTCGAGGCTGTAGCAGACGGCGCGCCTACTGCGGAGGCTCCATGCAGGATCGTCGTCGTCATCTCTCGATCACCGTCACTCTGGGGCTGATCGGCTTTCTGTCCGGTTGCGCATCGAGCCAGGAAGGCGGTGGCTTCGTCTCCGATGCCTCGAGCGAGGGCGGGTCGGATGCGGGCGAAGACGCCGGCGACGATGGAGCGATGCCGAAGCTCGACTCCGGCGGGGGCATGGACGCGACCGCCGGTGACGCGAGTGACTCGGGTTCTTCCAGCGACACCGGTTCTTCCACGGAGTCGGGCCCTCTTGCCGACGCGGGTGCCGACGTCGACGCGGGTACTCACCTCGATTCGGGTACCCACGGCGACTCGGGTCCCGCGAAGGACTCGGGTCCACCGGGCGACTCAGGCCCTTCCGGGGACGCGAGCCCGCCCGACGACGGGAGCTCCGGAGCCGACTCGGAAGCGGACGCCGGGAACGGCGATGCCGCGCCTGACGGGGGCGCGTCGTGCAACACCCCAGGCGACTGCCCGCCGACCGGCAACGCGTGCGTCGTGGCGACGTGCATCAACAACCAGTGCGGGACGACGTCGCAGCCGGAGGGGACATCGTGCGGCGCGGGCGGTCTCGTGTGCGACGACACCGGGAAGTGCACGAGCTCCATCGTCGTCGTCCGCGTCGGCGACGGCGCGGCGGCGCTCTCGAGCGTCGCAACGGCGGTCTTCCTCGAACAGCGGTACGTGAGCGACGGCGCGCTCGTCCCGACGAGTCACAACCCGCTCGCCTTGCCGACCGCCGTCTCGGGCAGCAACGCCCGACTCACGGTCTCCGGTTCGGCGACGAGCGAGGGGGCGCTCGCGCTCTCGGCGGACGGCCACTACGTCACGCTCGCCGGATACGACGCGGACCAGGGAACCGCCGGGGTCGCGAGCTCGACCTCGGTGACCATCAACCGGATCGCGGGCCGCGTCGACGCGAGCGGAAACGTCGACACCTCGACGCGCATCGACGCGCTCATCAGCGGGAACAACGTGCGCAGCGCGGCGACGAGCGACGGCACGAGCTTCTGGGTTGGCGGCGCGACGAGCGGCGTCGTCTACATCGCTCTGGGAGCGACCGGCGGAACGTCGATCCTCGCGTCACCGGGCAACGTGCGCGTGGTCGACGTCTTCGGGGGACAGCTCTACGGCAGCTCCGGATCGGCCAACTTCACGAACGTGTTCGCAGTGGGCACTGGCCTCCCGACGACGACCGCGACCGAAGCGGCTCTGGCGGGCATGCCGACCACGGGCGCCAGCCCGTATGCGTTCGCGATCGTCGCTGGCAACGTGCTCTACGTCGCCGACGACCGCGCTGTCGCGTCAGGTGGCGGCGTGCAGAAGTGGACGCTGAGCGCCGGTACGTGGACGCTCACGACGACGTTCAACGGCGGGCTCACCGCAGGAGCGCGCGGCGTCACGGCGTTCGCCACTGGCTCCACCGTCACCGTCGTCGCGAGCGTTGCCGCCACGAGCGCCAACACGCTCGTTGCGTTCGTGGACGACGGCGTGAACCTGAGTCCAGCCGCGACGGTTCTCGCCACCGCCGCAACCAACACGGTATTCCGCGGTGTCGCGCCGGCGCCGCAGTGATCGCGACGACGACCGTCGTCCCGAGGTTCCCATCCGCCTCGTGCCGTAGCAGTCGTTCACTTTTCCATGGGTTGCCGACGAGCGAAGAACGTGGGTTAGTTCGCAGGGCGAACGATGAAGACGGCAGCAACGTCGATGGGCTTCCTGCTCGCAGGGGTGATCGCCGCGTGCGGCGGCTCCAGCTCGGGCAACGACAACGGCGGGTCGAGCGGGGGATCGAGCAGCGGCGGAAGCTCCGGCAGCACGAGCTCCGGGGGCGGCAGCTCGTCGAGCGGTTCGAACAGCTCCAGCTCGGGCTCCAGCTCGGGCTCCGGTTCGGGCTCGAGTGCCGGCGCGGACGCGTCGGGGTCGTCTTCCGGCGGTTCGAGTGACGGCGGCGGCGGCACCAATCCGACGCACCTGCCCATGCCCAGCGGGACGTGCCCGACGTTCGCCAACGGCGTCGTCACGGTCGCTGCGGGCGGCGGGATGATCCAGGCGCAGACGTGGATGGGCACGAAGGGCGGAGGCCCGCTCATCATCTACTGGCACGCGACGAGCAGCAGCGCGACGCTGGAGGTGCCGCTCGCGTTCGACACCGCCGCGGTCACGGCTGCGGGCGGCATGATCGTCGGGTTCGAGTCGACGACGCGCACCGGCACGCCCATGAACACGACGGGCAACGACGTCTGGTACCAGAGCGACGTCGCCTTCGCCGACCAGGCCGTCGCGTGCGCCATCCAGCAGGTGCACGTGGACCCGCAGCACATCCACGCCGCGGGCTACAGCGCCGGCGCGCTGCAGAGCATCTACATGTGGTTCGCTCGCTCCGGTTACGTGGCGAGCGTCATCAGCTACTCCGGCGGCGACGTGACCATCGACGAAGCGCCCTTCCAGGACTCCGGGCACGCGGGCGCCGCGATCGTCGCGCACGGCGCGCCGGGCTCCGACGTCTTCTCGAACGTCGACTTCGCCATGGCGAGCGCCACGTGGGAGACGCAGATCAAGCAGGCCGGCGCGATGGCCATCGACTGCGACGACGGGCAGGCCCACGTCTACTTCACGCGCCTATCGAACCTCGCTCCCGTGTCCCTGAAGTTCTTCCAGGATCACCCGTTCGGCGTGAAGCCCGAGCCGTACACCTCGTTGCCGTCGGGCTTCCCGAGCTACTGCAAGATCGACTGAGACCGAGTCACCTCGCGCGGTTGCCGCGCGCTTTCCCGGGCGGGTTCGCGAGAAACCACTCCGCTATCCCCGGCATGTCGTCCTCGAAGCCACCGGGAATGTTGAGGCTCAACATGCCGGCGCGTTTACGGCCGGGGTTCTCGAACGTGTGCAAGAGACCGCCGGGGATCACCATGAAGGAGCCCTGCGGCGCTCGCGTCCACGTCTTGCCGACGAGGATGCTCATGGTTCCCTCGAGGACGAACCAGGCATGCTCCTCGTCGTGTCGATGAGGAGGAGGACCGTGGGTATTCGCTTCGAGCCACCACTCGGAGACCGAGTACCGCCGCCGGGTCTCGCTCCCATCGGCCTTGAAGACACTGTGGATCCGGCCCATGGGGTATGCGCGACCCTCATTCGGCAGCAAGAAGATCGGCTTGCGCCTCCGGCTCGACTTCATCGACATGTGCGTAGCACGGGGCGGTCACGGTCTCGCGCGCGAGATCGCGGCCAATCCGCAGGCATTCTCGCGCGAACGCGCGAGGGCTCGTGCCGAGCTGCCGGAGCGCCGCGTGGTGCTCGACCGTGACCGTGAGCGTCGCCGCGGTGAGCACCATTGCGAAAGCCAGGCCGACCGCAGGAGCGGCGATCCCCGAGAAGGGACCGAACGTCGCGATGATGCGTGACCAGAGGAGCGCCTGGAACTCGAGGTGGTCGAGCTCGTCCCTGACGATGTCGCCGACTGCCGACGCGATGACCGGAGAGGCGATCCCGTCTCGGATGCGGGTGTAGATCGCCACGCCCACGACCTCCGCGGCGGCGATCACGAGCATCTTGGTCCGCAGGCCGAGTAAGCGTCGGCCCCGGCGGAAGCAGACCTCGGCGGTCGCCCGCTTGCGCGTCGGTGCTCCGAGGCCCGCCAGCAGCTGCGCGAGGATCGCCGCGTGCCGCCCCTCCTCGCGCACGTAGAGCGCGGTCGCTTCCTTCAGCGCCTCGTCGAACGCCGGGTCCGTCGTGCGGCGGGCTTCTCCCACGATGCGCCCTTCGCTGCTCTCGCCGAGCTGGAAGCACTGCAGGACGCGCACGATCGGCGCCCGCTGCGCATCGGGCAACCCCTCGATGCGCGCCGGGACCATGGGGCGCGGGCGCCCGACCTTCGCCGCGAGCCTCGCCAGGATCGCTGCAGTCCGCGGGTCGTCATCCATGAAGGAGCAACGGTGCTGCGGGGCCGAAGATACGGCCTCGGCTCTACACCATGTGCTCGACGAGCACGGCGCCG
>DATJYG010000614.1:0-12636 GCA_035499695.1 Polyangiaceae bacterium | reverse complement strand
GAGGTGGACGCGACGGCCGAGGGCGGCGGTGGAGATGCCTCCGTCACCAACTTCACCGGCCAGAACAGCGGCTGCGGATGCCGGACGGCCCAGGCGAAGGAGGACGGCCCCTCCTCGACGCTCCTGGCCTTCGGCGGCATCGGCCTCGTGGGCGCCACGCGCCTTCGTCGCCGCAAGAAGAACGATGAGAACTGAAAGTGGGCGGGACAGGGATCGAACCTGCGACCATCTGCGTGTAAAGCAGACGCTCTGCCGCTGAGCTACCCGCCCCCTCTCCTTGACTAGCACGGGGAAGGCTCGGGCGTGCCGTCCCGTATCAGTGGTTGACCGAGATGGCCCACACGCCGCCCAGACCGCCGCGGGCCCCCGTCCCTGCGCCGGAGCCTCCGCAGCCTCCGGCCACGCCCGTCCCGCTGGCCCCCGTCACCCAGCCGGCCACGCCCGTGGGCGGGACGCCGCCGAGTGGATCCGAGGATCCCGTCCGCTCCACGCGTACCTGGTGAAGGAGCGGTCAGAGCGTGTCGAGCGGCACGCGGACCGGGCAGCCGTGGTGCCCGGTGCGCTCGGCGTACTGCTGGTGGTAGTCCTCGGCCTTGTAGAACGCCTTCATCGGGACGATCTCGGTCGTGATGGGCGCCTTCAGCGTCTTCTGCTCGGCGTCGCGCGAGGCGCTCGCCGCGGCCGCCTCGTCGACGTCGAACGTGAAGACGATGCTGCGGTAGCTGTCGCCCTCGTCGGGCCCCTGCCCGCCGACCTGGGTCGGATCGTGGATCTTCCAGAAGACGCGCAGCAGGTGCTCGTAGGGCACCTTCGTGGGGTCGAACTCGACGAGCACCGTCTCGGCGTGCCCGGTCGTGTGCGTGCACACCAGCGGATACGTGGGATCGGTCGTGTGCCCGCCCGCGTATCCGACCGCGGTCGCGACGACGCCGGGCACGTGGCGGAACGCATCCTCGACGCCCCAGAAGCATCCGGCGGCGAATGCCGCGAGACGATCGTGTCCCGTGGGCACGAGCGGCGTGCCGTTTCCGGCATGGCCCGGATCGGTGCCGACGTGAGCCGGTGCGCTCGCCGTCGTCGCGGCTGGACCGGCGACGGACGGCTCTGGCGTCACGTCGGCCGTCGTGCGCGTCGAACGGCAACCGAGCACCATCGGAAGCGCCAGGAGCAGCATCGTGAGCTTCATGCCGATCAATACGGTGCGTCGGCCCTGGCGGTTTCGGAGGCTCATTCCCGCGGCAGGGGCAGGCCCTGCTGGCGCAGGAAGGAGAACTTGTCCCAGTACCCGCGCTGGAACACGATGACGCCACGCTTCACCTGGAAGAACCCGCAGCCGCGCAGACCCAGCGGATCGCGCCACTCGAGGATCGCCCAGTCGCCGTCCTCGAAGAGGTTCTCGACGATGCAGTGCATCTTCGCCGCCGCGAAGCCCTCGGCGAACATCCGTCGAATCGCCTCTCGGCCCGACACGGGTGACTCGGCGACCTGGTGGTTCACGGCGTCCTTCTCGTAGAAGGCGGCGAGCGCGTCGGAGTCACCGCGGTTGAAGGCGTCGACCCACGCGGCGACGAGCGCTCCGGGACGCAGCACGCCCATGCCGTGCCCGGGCGGCTGCTCCGGGGCCCGCGCTTCTGCGACGACGGCCGAGACGAGCGCCGCCACTTCGCGCTCGAACGAGGGGCCACGCAGGATGCCGGCGCCGCCCACCATGCGAGCGCTCACGGCGCGAAGCGTGTCGGCCAGCGCCTCGAGCCCTCTCCTGCCCCGCCCCTCGATCTTCACGGCTGCAGTCAGCCCCACGACCTTGCCCTCGAGCTCTCCCGAGCCGATGGCCCAGTCGATCGCGTTCTTGAGCACACCGGGCAGGCTGAATCCGTACTCCGGCGAAGCCACGAGCACTGCATCGCTTCCCGCCAGCGCACGTCGCCACGCGAGCACCGGCTCGGGGGATCCCGGCGCTTCGAGGTCGGGATCGAACGGCGGGATCTCGCGCAGCCCTTCGAATACGTCGAAGTCGACGCCGTCGCTCGCGGCGGCACGCGCAGCCACGTCGAGAAGCACCCGATTTCCCGAGGCGGACTGCAAGCTGCCGCAGACTCCGAGGATCCTCACGTCTGCGATCCTAGTCCGGCGCCGTGATAATACCTCCCCGGCCATGGGCGGGACCGACACGAGCGTCACGACGCCTCACGGCGACATGCCCGTCTACCTCGCCACGCCCGCCGGCTCGGGTCCGTGGCCCGCCGCCCTCGTGATCTCCGACGTGTTCGGGATGACCCAGGACCTGCGCAAGCAGACGGACTGGATGGCGAGCGAGGGCTTCCTCGCGGCGGCGCCGAACCTCTTCTACTGGGGAGGCAAGGTCACCTGCCTTCGCGCGATTTTCCGCGACGCCCTCGCGCGCAAGGGGCGCACCTTCGACGAGATCGACGCGCTTCGCGGCTGGCTCGCCTCGCGCAAGGACTGCTCGGGCAAGGTCGGCGTCATCGGCTTCTGCATGGGCGGGGGCTTCGCGCTGCTGCTCGCTCCCGGCCACGGCTTCGCCGCCTCGAGCGTCAACTACGGCGTGGTCCCCAAGGACGTCGACAGCCTGCTCGCCAGCGCCTGTCCGATGATCGGAAGCTACGGCGGCAAGGATCGCCCGCTGCGCGACGCGCCGGTGCGGCTCGAGCGTGCGCTCACGCTCAACGGTGTGCCCCACGAGGTCGACGAGTATGCCGAGGCGGGGCACTCGTTCCTCAACGAGCACGAGAAGGGGGACGTCTCGGTGCTCCTCCGGGTGCTGATGAAGCTGAGCGGGAGCGTGTACCACGAGCCCTCGGCGCGACTCGCTCGAGGCCGCATCGTTTCGTTCTTCAGGACGCATCTCGCCTCCTGACGCAGCGCGACGGCGCGGTGCGTAGATCGACGATGCTTCAAGTTTGCATGTGTGCACGCGAAACTTGGTGACGCGCTTCATCGAGCACGCTGCATCCGCATTCGCTCCGGCTAATCTTCGTGCCCCCGGGGGAAAGGACGGAGCGAAATGCCTGAAGGCATCATCAAGCGGACCACGGTCGAGGGCTTCGGGTACATCGACGTCGGCAGAGACGACGAACTCTTTTTCCACCGCTCGGCGGTCCTCGGCATCCGTTTCGAGGATCTGCGGGGCGGCCAGCGCGTGACGTTCACCGAGGGCTTCAAGGCCGACGCGCCGAGGGCGGAGAACGTCAAGCCGGTCTGAGGCGAACCGAGCGCTTGTCGCTCACACGGGCCGCCCCTAGCTTCGGCTGGAGGGCGGCCTTTTCATGTCGAGGATCGAAGGCGTCGCACCGCAGCGCGCGTCGTGGCTCGTGCGCGTCGTGTACCGCATGGCGCGCAAGACGTTCGGGCAGGTGCCCGAGCCGCTCGCGGTCAACGCGCACAACCCGGCCGTCTTCCGGGCGACCGTCGGCTACGAGTACTTCCTGTCCAAGCCGCCATCGCATGGGAGAACTACCGCGCCCGGTTCAATCATGCGCTCGAGATCGGCGCGCAGGGTTTCTCCGAGGGCGCCTTCTGCGTGGTGCCCGAGCGACAGCCTCGCCCTCAGCTCGGCACGTAGCGTTCGAAGACGACGAGCTCGACGCCCGTCGCGCCCCCGGCCTCTTCGAGGACCCCGCGGACCTTCGGCCAGTCCAGCCCTCCGAGCCCCGACCCGATGCGCGGCAGGGCGATGCGCTCGACGCCGCCCTTCTCGGCCAGAGACACCATCCTGGTCACGGCCTTCGCGAGGGCGGCGAGCTGCGCCTTCTTCCGCCAGTGCTCCTGCGTGCCGAGGTTGTAGACGGTCATCTCGCCCTCGCTCCAGACGAAGACGTCGCCCAGGCCGAATCGCCCGTCGGCGCATCGCGTGCGATACTCGTCGAACATCCGTGGAAAGCGGCGCTTGAACTCCACCGCGATCCCCGCCCCCATCGAGCCCGCGCAGTTGCATCCGTGAGCCCAGGCGCGGATGCCTTTCGCCGCGAAGAGGTCCCCCTCGGTGAATTGTGCGGGCATGGGTGCGAGCGTACCGCGTACACTGGCGGAATGAGGTCGCTGCTGGTCCCGGCGCTCCTGGCCGTCCTCGCGTGCGGCAGCAGCAGCGGCGGGGGCGCGGGCGCGACTGGCGACTCCGGGACCAGTGGCATGGACTCGAGCACCGGCGGGATGGACTCGGGTGCTCCCCCGCAGGATAGCGGTGCGCCTCCGAACGATGCGAGCTCGGGATCGTGCACGCCGGATCCCCTGCACACCGGGCTCGTCGCGATGCAGACGGGGGTCAGCGTCGACGCGTTCGACTGTCCGATCCTGAAGTGGGCCGCGGCGTACAAGGAGCCCGACCCGATGATCTTCAAGGCGATCATCTACGTCGAGTCGCGCTTCGATCAGCTCGCCTCCGCCTGCCCCAACATGCCCTGCGGAATCCCCAGCGGGTGGACCGCGCAGGAGGCGGGTTGCTACGGCCTGATGCAGATCGTGCCCGCGTGCGGAGGCTCCCCCGGCGATGCTGGCCTGATGGCCAACGGACAGCCGAACATGACCACCGACATGACCTCGGCCGCGTGGGCAGGCTCGATCTTCAACCCCGACGTGAACATCGAGATCGGCATCTCGGGCGTCGCCGGAAACCGCGCTCAGGTGGAGCAGCAGTTCCCCGGGTGCACGGTGGACCAGTACACGATGATGGCCGTCGGCAACTACAACAGCTACGGCAGCACCAAGAGCTGCACGCAGTACAACACCCAGTACGACGACGCCGTCGTCATGGCGTACAAGCAGTACGCGGCCGCGGCCGGTTACCCCGCGCACGCGTACTGATTCGCGCGACGGCCGGCCCCGCAGCGGCATCCAAGGGGTCCCGACCCGGAGGCCGACCATGAAGCTCTACATGAATCCCCTATCTCCAAACGTCCGCCGCGTCCGGCTGACCGCTGCGGTGCTCGGCATCACCCTCGAGGAGAAGAAGCTCGACTTCGCCAAGGGCGAGCACAAGAACCCCGAGTACCTCGCGCTCAACCCCAATGGCGCCGTCCCGACGCTCGTGGACGGGGACTTCGTCCTGACCGAATCGCGGGCCATCATGCAGTACCTCGCGTCCACCAAGCCGGAGTCCGGCCTGCTCCCGCGCGACGAGAAGGCCCGCGCCGACGTAGTCCGCTGGCAGTTCTGGGACGCCTCGCACTTCTCCCCGCATGCGGCGTCCTTGGCGTTCGAGAGACTCCTGAAGGGTATGATGGGCCTCGGCGACCCCGATCAGCGCAAGGTCGACGACGCCCTCGCCAGCCTCCGTCGCTTCGGCGCCGTGCTGAACAAGCGCCTCGACGGGGGCAAGCAGTACGTCGTCGGCGACACCCTGACCATCGCCGACCTCACCCTGGCCTCCTCGCTCATGTATGCGAAGCAGTCCGAGGTCCCCGTCGGGGAGTTCCCCAACGTGCAGGGATGGTTCTCGCGCATCAGCGACATGGATGCGTGGAAGAAGACCAACCCCTGACGGCCTAGTACCCCTTTATCCGCTTGCGCTGCTTGGGGCCCATCGTGCGTCGGGCCTTGCGTGTCGCCTTGCGCTTGGCGACCGCAGCGGCCTTGGCGGAAATGCGGATGCGGGGGAGACGCTTTCTCCTCGCGCCGAAGTCCATGACCTCGCCGGCTCGTTCCCCGTAGAAAGCACGGATGGCATGAAGCGTGAGCTGCCGGAGATCGCGTATCTCCGGCTCCATCTGGCGCTCCCGCGCGACGGCGTCGCGTTTCATGCTCTCGTAGCTGTCGATCTCGTCGATGAGCTTCGTGTGGGCCTCGAATCGAGCGATGAGCCCATCGGCGTTCAGTCGCTCGGGACCGACGGTCGCCTGATCGAAGACCTTCCGGTGCTTGCGTATGCCCGCGATGAGATCGCGGTTGCGCGTTCGTTTGTCGAGCTTCCCTCGCTTGGGCATCGCGAATCTTCTCCAGGTTGCTCCCGAACATAAGCGAGAAGGAGTTCCGGAGTCATGCAGGCCCGTGGCGGGGGGCATCGATGCCCCCCGCCGAGAATCGAGTGGGGAGTGGAATCCACGGGCGGTGGGATCGAGGACCCGAGGGGATCATCCCGGAGGGGAATCGATGCCCCTCGCGAATGCAACGAGAGACTCCCGAGAGCGATCCCAGTGTGGTTCCAACTCCATGCGGATCCTCGCTGGAGGGCAGCGATGCCCTCCTCGGAAGACCTGGGTCCCATTTCGCATCCATGGGGCCCTTACCTCGATCACTTCGGGTTCGCCCTGTGGTGCGATCGCGTTCCTTCGCAGGGGGCATCGATGCCCCCACGTGACGCATCGAGACCCGGCACGTCCCCGTGGCGATCCTCGAGAAGGGGCACCGCTCCCCTTCGTGAGCATCGAAGGGACTACTCGGATCCCTGGACCACGGGGAGCTCTACGAAGGTGGAGTGATCCGGGGAGTGATAGACGTGCTGCGTGGCCTTCCGGTAATCACCCGGCTTCGCGTCGAAGATGCTCTCGACATAAGTCTGCGGGTTGCGGTCGTAGAGGGGGAACCAGGTCGATTGCACCTGGATCATGATCCGATGCCCGGGCAGGAACACATGGTTCACGTCGGGCAGGGAGAACCGATAGAGCAGCGGCTCATTGGCAGCGATGGGCTTGGGGGATTCGAGACTCTCCCGGTAGCGACCGCGGAAGATGTCCATCGACACTGCGAGCTCGTATCCACCTAGTTCCGGGTGCGGGCGGTACTCCGGCGGGTAGACGTCGATGAGCTTCACGATCCAGTCCGAGTCGGTTCCGGTGGTCGACGCCACGAGGTTCGCGATGGGCTCACCCGCTACCTTCACCGGCTCCGTGAGCACATCGGTGGTGAAGACCAGGACATCAGGGCGTGACCCGACGTTCCTCTGATCACTGACGAGCCACTCTCGCCAGGCCTTCCTGCCCCCATCGACGCTCAGGGGGACGACAGGACGAGGGATGTACGGGACGGGTTTCGCCGGATCCGAGACGTACTCGTCGTAGCCCGCGGCCGTGGGCGCAGTGAAACCCGCATGCCCGTCGGCCCCCACGTACAGGGACATCGTCTTGGTGGTGCACCCCTTGTCGCAGCCGGCCGGCCACGACGGGAGCCGGCGCCAGCGGTTCGTGCCCGTCTCGAAGGCCATGACGGGCGCCACGTCGGCCTTGGGGGCACCGTCCTTCAGGTGCTGATCGAGGAAGGGGAGCAGGATCTCGCGCCGGAACGTGAGCGACGTGTCGCTGTCGAAGTGGATCGCCCCGAGAGTGCTTCCGTCGGCGGATTGCCACCCGCCGTGGCACCAGGGCCCCATCACGAGGAACACCCTGTCGTTGCGTCGATCCCTGGGCTCGAGCGCGCGATAGAGCGCCGGGGCGCCGTAGATGTCCTCCTGGTCCCAGAGGCTGTGCACGATCATCACCGGCACATCGAGCGGCTGATCGGCGAGCACCCGATCGACCGCCTGGTCGCGCCAGAACGCGTCGTAGCTCGGATGGGCCACGACCTTGTTCCAGAAGCCGACCTGGTCGACGCCGCGCCGTCGCGCGATGTCGCGCGCGGATCCACCCGCGAGCGCCTCCTCGTACTCGTCGTAGTCGGTCGACCACCACTTGGCGGAAGACTTGCGCGTCGCCTCCTGGCCGTAGATGTACGAGAGCATCGGCAACCGGAAGGCGCCGTTGTGGAACCAGTCGTCGCCGCGCCAGCCGTCGACCATGGGATTCATCGGCACCGCCACCTCGAGGGCCGGGTGCGGGTGATAGAGCGCGATGGCCGAGGTGAAGCCGTCGTACGACGTGCCCAGGATGCCGACCTTGCCGTTCGACTCGGGCACGTTCTTCACGAGCCAGTCGATCGTGTCGTACGTGTCGGTCGCGTGATCGACGGGAGTCGGATTCTGCGGCCCGTGCACCGGCCGGTTCATCACGTAATCGCCTTCCGAGCCGTACTTGCCGCGCACGTCCTGCACGACGCGGATGTACCCGTGCCCGACGAGCGCCTCCGGGGGCACGTCCCTCATGGCCGCCATCTCCATGTGCGCGCTGTCGCCGTCCACGTACTTGTCGGCGTTGTACGGCGTGCGCGTGAGCAGCATGGGGGCCCTCTTCGCGCCCTTGGGCAGCAGGAAGACCGTGTGCAGCTTCACGCCGTCGCGCATGGGGATCTCGGCCTCACGGCGGACGAAGTCCCACCCGTCGTTGGTCGGCTTGAAGCTCGACGGCGTCTCGCTCGGGTAATCGGGGTACTTCGGCGCGCTCGGCGAGGGCGCCGCGGGCGACCCGATGGTGGAGGGAGGCGGGGCCGGCGCAGTCGGGACGCTCGAGCTCTCATCGCGGTTCGCGCGCGTGACGCCGAGCGCGACCGCGACGAGGAGAAGCCCCAGAGTCGTGAACGCCGCGATGGCTCGCGATTGGGAGGTCATGCCGCGCGCAGTCTATCGCGAGTAGACTCGCGCCATGGTGCGCGCCGCTCTGGGAGTCGTCGCCATCTGTGCCATCGCGCGTTGCGGAAAGGCAGCCTCGACCGCGCCCCCTGAACACGCTCCCGGCTCCTCCGAACGTGCTTCGCCTCAAAGGCCGACGTCTGATCCGGTGATCCCTCCTCGCGCCCCGAGCATCGTCGTTACGGGACAATCGGTACTGCTCCTGGACAAGGTGGCGACAGACGACGTTCGCGATCCGACGAGGTTTCACCGCCTCGACGGCCTGTACCGGTTCCTGAAGGACTTCCGAGAGACCGCGACGGACAAACCCGTACCCGACACGCTCATCGTGGAAGCGCGACCGGATTCCACGACAGCGGGCGTGTTCAGCGCGGTCCAGACGTGCGCGCTCTCCGGCTTTCCTCATATCTACTTGCACGGCCCGGACGCGACGTGGGTCGACGGGGAGCTTGTCATCCCGGGTGAAGACGGTCGTCCGCGAAACGCCCGCGCGCCGGAGACGGCCCTTCGCGTCACTGTCGGGCAGCAGGCCGTCGATCTCACCTGGGCAAGCAATCACTCGTGTGCCCAGCTGCCCGACGGACTCGGGACGCCTTGCCGAAACGCGCGTGTGTGAACTAACGGTCTTTCGGGCGTCGGGTGCTCCGCTACGCGGTCACGAGCTCCTTGAACTTCGGGTCGTGGACGAGCTTCGCGATGAGCTCCTGCACCGCGGGCATGAAGGCGTCCCACGGCTTCTCGCCGAAGTCGTGCCGCTCGTCGATCTGCACGCTGATCCCGTTCGACGAGTACACGGTGAGGACGATCTCCCACTCCCCCTTCTGGCTCGACTGTGAGAACCGGATGGAGTCGATGACGCCCGTGAGCGTCACGGGAGCGGAGTCGGAGTAGACCCCCGCCGTCTTCAGCTCCGCCACGAGCGCGTCGTGGATGTACGCCGAGAAGGGCCGATCGTCGGGCGTCTCGATGCTCGCTCCGCGCATGACGGGTATCTCGGGCCCGTCCTTGGCGAACGTGAACTTGCCGACCTGGATGCCCCGGTCGGTCACCTGCTTCAGGCCCTGCATGTCCGCGTAAGTGTTGGCGGTCGGCGCGTAGGGCTCCACCGAGTAGGCCGTCGTGCAGGCAGAGGTGCACGCGAGTAGCCAGAGGGGAATCACGGTTCGGGTCATGGGGGGCTCGCACCGTTCGACGGCGCCAGGTGCTGCCGTCTTCAGTACGGCGGCGACTGCTACCTAGCCCGGGCCCGGACACCGGCCCTGCGCGCCGCCCTTCAGCCGCGCGACATCGGCCTCGGTCGCCGGAGCGGGTGGCGGTGTGCCGCCATCCATGAGCACGCGCCACGTGCCGTCCGTGTCGCGCACCCAGACGGACTGAAATGTGCCCGTCAGGAAACGCTGCTTCGCGTCTCGTTGCATCTCACTTCTTGGGAGGCATGGACACCGCGCCGATCTGCATCAGCACCGAGAGGCGGTCGATCGTCGACCAACGCTCGACGATCTTCCCGTTCTCGAAGCGGAAGGTGTAGTGCGCCCCGAACTTCACCGGCTTTCCGGTCGCCGGCACGCCCTGGAACGGACCGTCATGGGTTCCCGACGCGGTGATGCGCCAGACCACCTCGTCGCCCTCGCCGACCAGCTCGTCGACCTCGATCTTCAGGTCGGGGAACCCGCCCCAGAGGGCCGTGTAGAAGTTCTTCATCCCCGCCTTGTCGACGGCACCGGGACCGAGACCGTGCGCCCTCACGGACTCGGCGTGGAAGCTGTACCAGGCCGACCGGTCGTCGATCGTGTTGAACGCCTGCGCGGCCTTCATCAAGAGCTCTTTGTTGTTTGCGACGGACATGGGTTTCTCTCCTTCGAGCCACTCCTATAAGGTCGTGCCCGCGGGTCGTCTGGTACGGAATCCAGACCGTCACGCTCGCGCGGACGCGACGTCGGCGAACGCGTACCGAAGGAACCACGAAGGAAAGGCGCGGACCCACTCGCGGCGCCCCTCGATGATCATCCCGGCCGAGCGCGCGTCCTCGAGCGACAGATCGCCGCGCCACCACGCGGTCAGCGTGCGGAGCGAGCCGCGGATGCGAAGCTCGTCGGGGAAGCCCGGGTTCTCGGCGCAGAGCGACACCTCGCTCCTCCGCAGGAGCAGGAAGCGAACACCCGCGCGACCGCGCACGTCCGACAGCTCGATGCGCGCGACGACCGGCTCCTTCGGCAGGACGTCGGCCCGGACGCGGCGGCGAACGTCCCAGAGCAGCGTGTCGGCATCGAGCTCCTCGCGAGGGAGCGTCCGCGGGAGCCATCGCTGCCCCCACACGCCGAGATCGCGCACCAGGGTCTCGAGCTCGCGCCCGGCCTCCGTGAGCTCGTAGGTCGGGCCGCCTCCGTCCACCGTGCGTGCGAGCACGCCGACGTCGACGAGCTCACGCAGGCGCGCCGAGAGCATCGTGCGCGAGATGCGCGGAATGCCCCGCCGGATGTCGGCGAAGCGGTGGCTCCCGCAGAGCAACTCGCGCACGATGAGGAGCGACCATCGCTCCCCGAGCACGTCGAGCGCGCGGGCTATGGAGCAGAACTGGCCGAGGGATTTCACCACGCGAGCATAGACACCGCTCGGGGACAGCGCGGTACGGATTCCGTACTCACTCGTCCGCCATGGTGATCAATTGTCTCTGGATGATGTTCCCCTCCGCGTCGACCCAGATGGTGACGATGCGAGACCCACTGCGAATACGCCCCCCGTAGGCGGGCTCCCCGCGCCAGGTCCCTTTTTCGACCCTCATGAGATAACCCACGCCGACCTGGCGCATGATCTCATCGCGCGCGGGACCCGGGATCTCGTCGATGGAGACCGGCTCCAGATTGTTCTCGTTCACCTCCTGCGCCTGGACCGTCGCAACGCCCGAACTCGCCGACGCGGCCAGCGCTGCCGCCAGCAACCAACGCCACCTTGCCAATGCGATCACCTGCCCCGAAGCAGATGCAAGCCACACACCGGGCCCAGCTGCGACCTGGACTGGCGCCATGACTGAAGCTCGCGGAGCTCGCCCCGTCGGACAACAATGCGTACATGAGCCGCTTGCTTGCCGCACTCCTCGTCGCAATCGTCGGTTGCGGAGGCAGCACGACCCCGAGCAGCTCCTCGAGGGACGGAGGGAGTTCGAGCAGCGGGTCGTCGAGCGGCGGCTCGTCGAGCAGCTCGGGCGGCGAACCCACCGATGCGACCTGCGCGAGCATCTCCGCGGCGAGCTTCGACCAGTCCTGCACCCAGGATTCTGACTGCGTGGCTGTTGTCGTCGGCAACGAGTGCGACCCCTGCCCCTACTTGGAGTGCCGTCTGTCGCCTGGGGCGTTCAACCTGACCAATGCGGCGATCAACGCCAGCGCGCAGGGAGCGTACAACGCCGCCTTCAGCCAGCTCCCGCCCCTCGATCCCCCGCCCTCCTGTTCGTGTGCGGACGCATCGGACTGGGCCGCTCAGCACCCCGTGTGCTGCATCGCCGGCCAGTGCCACGAGGACGATGCATGCATCCATGATTAGGGGCCCCGCTTGGTCGTCGCTCATCGGCTGAGCAGACACGTGGGTTCGAGCACGAAGGTGGGGTGTCCCCGCAGCGCGCCTAGGAGCGAGGAAGCGGCACGCCGCATGCGCGTTCGAGCCGGCCGTGCCTCGTCTGCATGCGGCGTGACGACCGGAGCGACGACGGCGCGCAAGGGGATGCCCCACCTTCGTGCGACTCGCATCGCATTCACGGCTCTTCTGGAGGTGTCCGCTCGACCTCGACCGGGGTGCCCGAAAAGGCTAAACAGGCGACTCCCCAAAGGTCGCTAGATGGCTCAACCGCCGACTCCGCCTACACCCCCGAATCCGCCGGCTCCGCCCTCGCCGCCGTCGAACCAGAAGGTCCCGGTCTCGATCCAGGACGAGATGCGCACCTCGTACCTGGACTACGCGATGAGCGTCATCATCGGACGCGCCATCCCGGACGTCCGTGACGGCCTCAAGCCGGTCCACAGGCGCATCCTCTACAGCGCCTACGAGCAGGGGCTGCTGCCCACCAGCGGGTACCGCAAGAGCGCCACCATCGTCGGCGACGTGCTCGGCAAGTACCACCCACACGGGGACGCGAGCGTCTACGACGCCATGGTGCGTCTCGCGCAAGACTTTTCGATGCGCTACCCGCT
>DATJYG010000613.1:0-4849 GCA_035499695.1 Polyangiaceae bacterium | reverse complement strand
CCCCAAGGGGCAGGAGAGCCTGGGGGTCGGCCTCGCCGCAGCGAACGAGCTGGCGGACGAGCTGGACTTCGACGTGCGCCGTGGCGAGGGCACCTGCGTTCGCGCGCGCAAGTTCCGCTCGTACACGACGCGCTGCAGGCGCGTGGGCGTCTACGGTCGGCCCTACCCCGGCGAGAGGACGAGCGGCGACGACGCAGCGTTCGCTCGCGGAGCCGACGGCTTGCTGTTCACCGTGGCCGACGGTCTCGGGCACGGCGAGCTCGCCAGGCAGGCGTCATCGCGGGCCGTGAACCTCGTGCCGACGAACCTCGAGCGGTCTCTCGACAGCCTGATGGCCGATGCCCACGGCGCTCTGCAGGAATCTCGCGGAGCCGTCGTGCTCGCCGGCCGCATCGCTTCCGACCACGTGGATCTCGTCGCAATCGGAAACGTCACGGCGCACGTGTACGGGTTGCAGAAGACGAAGCGCTTCACCGGGACGTCGTTCGTCGTGGGAGCGCGCGGCGAGCACCGCCGTCCGGCGGCCGAGAGCGTGCAGCTCGATCCGCGGGACGTCCTGGTGATCTGCAGCGACGGCATCCGGTCGGGACTGGATCTCACGGGCGAGCGCGAGCTGCTGCTCGAGCATCCGATCGTCGTGGCGCAGCGGGTCGTCGAGCGATTCGCGCGCCCGGACGACGACGCCCTCGTGATGGTCATCGGCTGACGCGCAGCATTTGCGCCGGGCGGCACCGGCTGCGTGCACGAAGAATCTGCGAGTCGGCATTCCCCGAAGGGAAGCGGTTGGCTCGCGGTCTGCACGGGGTTCTGCCATGACGACCGTGTCCGCGACCGCGCACGCCCCCGCCCCGGCGACGCCCGTTGCCAGGCGCTCGCTGCATCTCGGTAGGGCACTCCGCTGGGCCGTCGTGCTGATGGTGCTCGCTGCAGCGGCGCTCTTCGCATGGCGTCGCTTGCACGCCACTTCGGCACCGACCGTCCGCTACCAGACGGCCAGCGTCGACCACGGAGGCATCGACGCCAAGGTGACCGCCAGCGGTGCGGTGTCAGCCATCGTGACCGTGCAGGTGGGCAGCCAGGTCTCGGGGCGCATCCAGGCGTGGTACGCCGACTTCAGCTCCATGGTGAAGAAGGGGCAGCTCATCGCGAAGATCGAGCCGTCGCTCTTCAAGGCCGCAGTCGAGCAGGCGCGGGCGAACTACACGGCGGCCAAGGCGAGCTACGACAAGTCGCTCGCGAACCGCCTGCTCGCGGAGCGCAACTACGCGCGGACGCTCGCGCTCTTCGAGCAGGCGCTCGCCTCGCGCGGCGACCTCGACGCCGCGGAGGCCGCCGCCGATGCCGCCCGAGCCGACGTGGGCACCGCCGACGCTTCGATGCTGCAGTCGCGCGCGGCGCTCGACCAGGCGCAGCTCAATCTCTCGTACACGGACATCGTCTCGCCCATCGACGGTATCGTCATCTCGCGCAACATCGACGTGGGCCAGACCGTGGCCGCGTCCTTCCAGGCCCCGACGCTCTTCACGATCGCGCAGGACCTCACCAAGATGCAGGTCGACACCAACGTCGCCGAGGGCGACGTGGGCAACGTCCGCGAGGGAATGACGGCGAGCTTCACCGTCGACGCGTACCCGACGCGCACCTTCCGCGGCCTCGTCCGCCAGGTGCGCGACAACGCGACGACGCTGCAGAACGTGGTCACCTACGACGCCGTTCTCGACGTCGACAACGGGGACCTGGCGCTGCGGCCGACGATGACCGCGAACGTCACCTTCGTCTACGCGTCGCGTGACGACGCGGTGCGCATCCCCAACGCGGCCCTTCGATTCAGGCCGGACGCGACGACCATTGCCGCGATGACGGGACCGAACGCGCCCCCGGCCCCGAACCGCGACAGGCTCGCGGCCGACCAGCGCATCGTCTGGACGCTGCGAGGGAGCGCTCCGGGTGCCCACGTGATCCGCATCGGCATCAGCGACGGCATGACGACCGAGATGGTGGACGGTGACCTCCGTCCGGGCGACGCCGTCGTCACCGAGGCGATTCCCGCCAACGCCAAGGGCTCGTGAGGAAGCCGTGGCGACGGAAGCCGGAACTCATCGCCCGCTCGTCATCGCCGAGCACCTGACCAAGTTGTACGTCCTCGGCGACAACGAGCTGCGGGCTCTGGACGACGTGGACGTCACGATCGACGAGGGGGAGTTCGTCGCCATCATGGGCGCCTCCGGCTCCGGCAAGTCGACGCTCATGAACATCCTCGGCTGCCTCGACCGGCCGACGTCGGGCCGCTACGTCCTCGATGGACACGAGGTCTCGCGTTTGAGCCGCGGCGAGCTCGCCGAGGTCCGCAACCAGACAATCGGCTTCGTCTTCCAGAGCTTCAACCTGCTCGCGCGCACCAGCGCCGTCGAGAACGTCGAGCTACCGCTCGTCTACGCGGGTCTCCCGAGGCGAGAGCGACGGGAACGCGCGCGCGAGGCCCTCGAGCGCGTGGGTCTCGGGCAGCGCCTCGACCATCACCCGTCCCAGCTCTCGGGCGGGCAGCAGCAGCGGGTCGCCATCGCCCGGGCCATCGTGAATCGACCGAAGCTCGTGTTCGCCGACGAGCCGACGGGGAACCTCGACACCAAGACGAGCGTCGACGTCATGCGCCTGTTCCAGGAGCTGTGGTCCGGGGGGCTCACGATCGTCTACGTGACGCACGAGCCGGACGTCGCGCGCTACGCATCACGCGTGGTCACGGTGCGTGACGGGCGCATCCTGAGCGACACGAGGCAAGACCCGGCACGAGCGGGGATGGCCGCATGAACCTGGCGAACGTGATGCCCATCGCCCTGACGGCGCTCCTGCGCAACAAGACGCGGAGCTTCCTCACCACGCTGGGGGTCATCATCGGCGTCGCCTCGGTCATCTCGATGGTCGCCGTCGGCGAAGGTGCGAAGGCTCGCGTCTCCGGCGTCTTCGCGGCCATGGGCACCAACATGCTCATCGTGCTCTCCGGCACGACGACCACGGGCGGGGTCGCCGGCGGGTTCGGCTCGATGCCGACGCTGACGTGGGAAGACCTGAGCGCGATCCGGACCCAGGCTCCAGCCGTGCGCTGGGCGGCGCCCGGACAGATGGGCAAGGTCACCATCATGGCGCAGGATCAGAACTGGACGACGAGCCTCACGGGTTCGTCTCCCGAGTTCTTCGACATCCGCAACTGGACCATCGGCAAGGGGTCTCTCTTCGCGGATTCGGACGTCCAGGGCGCGAGCAAGGTCATCGTGCTCGGGGCGACCGTGTCGGACAAGCTTTTCGGCGAGGGCGCGGACCCCGTGGGCAAGACCGTGCGCATCCGCTCGGTGCCGTTCCTCGTGGTCGGGCTGCTGCAGCGCAAGGGGCAGTCGCCCATGGGGACCGACTACGACGACGCCGCCTTCATCCCCATCACGACCTTCCAGAACCAGATCCAGGGCGGGCTCCAGAAGTACATCTCGGGCATCATCCTGGTCAGCGCGGTGTCTTCGGACGACACGCACAGGGCGCAGGCGGAGATCACCTCTTTGCTGCGCGACCGCCACCACCTCGGTCCGAACGACGACGAGGACTTCAGCATCCGGAATCTCACCGAGCTGGCCAACGCGCAGCAGTCCGGCACGCAGGCGCTGACGGCGCTGCTCGCGGCCATCGCGGTCGTCTCCCTCGTCGTCGGCGGCATCGGCATCATGAACATCATGCTCGTCAGCGTGACGGAGCGGACGCGCGAGATCGGCGTGCGCATGGCCGTCGGCGCGAAGCCCTGGCACATCCTCGCCCAGTTCCTCGCGGAGGCCGTGACCCTGTCGATGCTCGGCGGCATCATGGGCGTCGTCATCGGGTCGGTCATCGCGAGGGTCGTCGCGGCGCGCCTCGGCTGGTCCTACTCGGCGAGAGTCGACATGATCCTGGTGTCCTTCGGCTTCAGCGCGCTCGTAGGCGTGGGCTTCGGGCTCTACCCGGCGCGCAAGGCATCGCGCCTCGATCCGATCGAAGCGCTCCGCTACGAGTGAGACGCGCTCGCTTGCGTCGGCCGCTTACTCGCGTTCGATCGTTCGCTGAAGCGTCACGCCGTACTCGTGCATCTTGTACTGGATCTTGCGCACGCTGATGTCGAGCATCTGCGCCGCCTGGCTGGTCCGGCCGCCGCAGGCCTCGAGCGTCGTGAGGATGGCGTAGCGCTCGATCTCGGTCAGAGTGGACCCGGGGATGCGAGGGGCTCCGCGCGGCGTCGCGCCCAGGCCGGTCGGCAGGTTCTTCGCCGAGAGCCGCTCGCCTTCGCAGAGCACGACTGCGCGCTCGACGACGTTCTCGAGCTCCCGCACGTTCCCGGGCCAGCGGTACGCCTTGATGGCCTCGACGGCGTCATCGGTGAAGCCCTCGATGGCCTTGCCGTTCTCCTTCGCGAAGCGTCGCAGGAAGTAAGTCGCCAGCGGCAAGAGATCGCTCGGACGCGCCCGCAGCGGTGGCATCTCGATGTTGACGACGTTGAGCCGGTAGAAGAGGTCCTCGCGGAACTTGCCGGCAGCCACCTCGGACGCGAGGTCCCGGTTGGTCGCCGCGATGATGCGCACGTCGACCTTGAGCGTCTCGTTGCCGCCGACGCGCTCGAAGGTGCGCTCCTGCAGGAAGCGCAGCAGCTTGACCTGGATCGTCGGCGAGATCTCGCCGATCTCGTCGAGGAAGAGCGTTCCGCCCTCGGCTTGCTTGAAGCGCCCCTCGCGCCGGCTGACGGCACCCGTGAACGCACCCTTCTCGTGGCCGAAGAGCTCACTCTCGAGGATCGTCTCCGCCAGGGCCGCGCAGTGCAGCTTCACGAACGGCGCCG
>DATJYG010000612.1:0-8017 GCA_035499695.1 Polyangiaceae bacterium | reverse complement strand
GCGTTGCAAGCGCTCGCCGCATGCTCGGGTTCGGAGCCCAGCTCCGAGCCTCAGTCGCCTGGCGCACCGAGTAGCAGCAGCACCGGGTCGAAGCAGCCCGCCACGGCTGCGAACACGCCCAAGAACCCGCCTGCGTCCACGAGCAGCGCGGGGCACCCGGCGGCGACGAACCACCCGGTCGCGAGCTCGCAGATCACGGGAGGGTCTCCATCCGAGGCCGCACCCACGAGCACGAGCCCGGCGGTCGCAAGCGCCGAGCCGTCGGTTCCGGCGTCGACGGGCGAGGCGATCCCCGCGCCGTCGTCGACGGAGACGCAACCCGCTCCCACCACCACCGCAGCACCGAGCGCGTCGGGAGTACCCAGCGGCCTGACTCCGCCGGCGGCACCCACGTTCAGTGTCCCGCCGGAGCCGAGCTTCAGCGCGCCGCCGCAGCCGAGCTTCAGCGCACCGCCGCTGCCGAGCTTCAGCGCGCCGACTGCGCCGAGCTGGAATCCGCCGGCGATACCGAGCTGGAATCCACCGACGATGCCCAGCTTCAATCCTCCGGCAATGCCCAGCTTCAATCCTCCGGCGATGCCGAGCGGCTTCACCGTGCCGGCCGCGCCGACCTTCAATCCGCCGGCGGCGCCGACCGATCTCGGCAATCAGTGAACACGCTCTCTGGAGCGCGACGTCATCGAACGCATGGGAACAGCGCCAGCGCGGGCGCCGGCGGCAACGTCGGCGCCCGCGATGGCGTCGGGGGCAGCGATGCCTAGCCGGCCTCGTCGTACCCGACGCGCGTGATCTCCCATTCCTCCTCGCCCCGCGGCGTCCGCACGGTGGCGAAGTCGCCGGCGCGCTTGCCGAGGAGAGCACGCGCGAGCGGCGCCACGAACGCGATGCGTCCTGCCTTCGCGTCGGCCTCGTCGACGCCCACCAGCGTGTAGCGTCGCTCCTCGCCGGCGTCCGAGCGCAGGGTCACCGTCGCGCCGAAGCGCACCTCGTCGTGCGGCTGCCCGGCTGGATCGACGAGCCGCGCGCTCGCCAGCCGCTCCTCGAGCGCCGCCAGACGCAGCCCGACCGCCGCCAGCGCCCGCGTGCGGTCCTCGCCGCCCTCGGCGCCCTCCAGCCTCGCGCGCTCGCGCGCGAGCTCCTCGTGCTCCGCCCGCAGCGCGGCCATCCCCCGGGGCGTCACGTAGTTCGGCTGCCCATCCGGCAGCGGCGCTCGCGGCGGCACCACCAGCGGCGCCTCCGACGCGTCCTCACCCTTGAACGCCTTGCTCATGGCACGCTTCGCCGAGGACCTTAGCAGCTGCTAGACTCGTCTCGGGCCGTCCTGCGGCCCTCACCATGACGAAGCCCTCCTGATTCCGGTGCGGGGCGCCAGCCCCATCGAATCGCGTCGCGCGAAGGAGGAGAGTCATGGGATCGATCGAGGCCAGGGGCCTCGTCGTGGCGTTCGCCGCGGCGATGCCGGTGTTGCGAGGCGTGTCGTTCCACCTGCGGGAGGGATGGCACGGGCTGGTAGGCGCCAACGGCGCCGGGAAGACCACGTTGCTGCGCGTTCTCGCGGGGGAGCTGCCCCCGGACGACGGCGCGGTCGTGTGCGTACCGAGAGCCGCCGGGGTCGTTCTTTGCGAGCAGAGGGTGGAAGCGCTGTCCGGCGCGGTCGAGCAGCTCGCCGCGTCGAGCACGGCCGAGGCGAACGAGTTGCGGGGACGGCTCCGCCTCGACCCCTCGAGCCTCGCACGCTGGGAAACCCTGTCACCGGGCGAGCGAAAGCGGTGGCAGATCGGGGCTGCGCTCGCGAGCGACGCCGACGTGCTTCTTCTCGACGAGCCCACCAATCACCTCGATGCGACGGCGTGCGCCCTGCTCGTCGGAGCGCTGCGCCGGTTCCGCGGAGTCGGGATCGTCGTGTCGCACGATCGCGCGCTGCTCGACGAGCTGCCCGAGCAGACGCTGAGGCTGCACGATGGAGTCGTCACGGTTCACGCAGGCGGCGTCTCGCGTGCGTCCGCGGACTGGAGCGAGAAGCGACGCGCTCTCCTGGAGGAACACGCCGCGGCGAGGGCGCGCGCCGATGCCATCGCGCATCGTCTCGCCGATGCACGGCGGCAGCACGCGGCCGCGGATCGCTCGCGCAGCGCGAGCTCACGCATGCACGGCGTGCGCGACCACGACGGCAGGAGCATGGCGGCCAAGGGCCGCGCGAACAACGGGGAGGCGCGGCGTGGTCGCCTCGTGGGCGTTCTGCGCGAGTCGTTCGATCGCGCGGAACGCGCTGTCCCTCGTGTCGAGAAAGACGTCACGCTGGGCTCGAGCGTCTTCGCGACGTTCTCGCGCGCCCCCGGCCGCATCCTGTTCCACGTCGACCAGGACGTGCGTGCCGGGACGGGGCCGGACGGTCCCGTCGTGCTGCGTGGAGTTCGGCTCACGATCGCGCGTGACGATCGCGTCCGGATCGAGGGGGACAACGGCGCGGGCAAGTCGTCGCTCCTGCGCGCGCTACTCGCCGCGAGGACACCCGGCCGAGACGACGACCACGGCCATCGCATCCTCGTCCTTCCCCAGGAGATGGCCGACGACCGAGTCGCCCGCGACATGGCCGTCTTGCACGGCTTGCCGCCCGAGCCGCGGGGCCGCGTCCTCGCGGTGTTCGCGGCCCTCGGCAGCGATCCGGAGCGGCTCCTGCACCGCGGCACCGACGGGCTCTCGAGTCTCTCCCCGGGAGAGGCCCGAAAGCTCGCCCTCGCGCTCGGTCTGGGCGGGCACGCATGGGCCCTGGTGCTGGACGAGCCGACGAATCATCTCGATCTGCCGACGGTGGAGCGCCTCGAGGGCGCACTCGCCGCGTACCCGGGCGCCATCGTGCTGGTGAGTCACGACGACCGCTTCGCACGGGCCGTGACGACGCGGTCCGTGCGCCTCTCCGGCGGCGCCGTCACTGCGTGACCTGCGCTCGTCGCCGATGCGCTCCAGTCCGGACGTACGAGTACACGGCGCCGTGGTGGGGCTCCCGTGAACCAACTGATGCCTGTCGCCCTCGACGTGCGCGTCGCCAAACGCGTCGCCCTGCGGAGGATCCGGGCATTCCGCGTCGGCACGCTCGTCGCATTCCTTGGCCCCCGCCCCAACCAGCTCACCCTTCCGAGGAAGAGGTGCCGTGAAGTCGAAGTCTCGCCTCGTTTCCGCTGCCGCCGTGGCGACGTGCGTTCTCGTCGCGGTCACATCGAGCAGCATCACCGCGCGCGCTCAATCGGCGCCGAAGGAGGCCGAGAAACCTCGCTCGCGTGACGCGCTGCGTGTCGGAGTCCTCGGAGGCGTCGGGTTCCCGCGTCCGCTCGCGGTGGAAGGCGTGGTCGTGATCGATCGCCTCGTCCTGCTGGGCGGCGAGTACAGCGCGCTGCCCGCGACGACGTTCGAGGGTGTGCAGACGAGCCTCTGGGCGGTCGCGGCGGACGCCCGCGTGTTCCCCTTCCGCAACGGTTTCTTCGTCGGTGTGCGAGCCGGCCAGCAGCACCTCGACGAGTCGGCCACCATCACGATCACCAACGTCGGAACGTTCTCGGGGTCGAACACCGCCGACACGACGTTCATCAATCCGCGCATGGGATTCCTCTTCAACTGGAGCGTGCTGGCGCTCGGCATCGACGCGGGCGTCCAGTTCCCGCTCTCGGCGTCGACGGCGAGCAACCTGCCCCCGGGCGTCTCGGCGCCGCCGGCCGTGATCGCCCTGACGCAGACGCTCAGCCAGCAGACGCTCCCCACGATCGACCTCCTGCGGATCGGCCTCATCTTCTGATGACGTGACGGCTCGCGGTCGAACGGGGATGCCCTGTACACTCGCGGGGAAAGAGAGGGCGCTCTCGTGAGTCGTGCGCGCACGCTTCCCTTCTTGGTGACCATTGCGATCGCGATCGGCGCCGCAGCCGGCTGCAACCAGCAGCCGGCCCCTTCGGCTCCGCCGGCGGCGTACCCGTATCCATACCCGTATCCGCCGCCGCCCCCGTATGCCGCTGCTCAGATCGCGCAGACGGAGAGCGCGCTGCGCAATTCGGTGCGCGCGACGCCGCCTCCCCCGGCCCCGAACATCCTCTCGCAGATCGATACCAACGCACTTGCGACCGTCGCGCGGATGTTCCCGAAGGGGTGCGCCGTGTTCCAGGCAGCGCCAGGGTCGTTCGTCCATCTCGACTGCCGCCGGTACGCTCCCATCGCCGGCGCGCGCGTCGTGGATACCGCTAGCCTGATGCGCCTCTTCCAGGCAGGGCAGCTTCGCCTCGACCCAGGGGTCGTCGCCGGCACGGCCGGCGCGCTTCCATCGGCGCCACTGCTGCTCCAGGGGCTCGAGTCTCTGCTCGGGATCAACCCGGCGCCCGGGCCCTCTCCCGCCCCTTCCCCCTCACCGACGCCACCGGCGCCGGGCCAGCTACCCGCTTCGGTCGATCATCGCACCCTCGGCATCGAGGGACCGATCAAGGACCAGGGCGTCGTCGGCTCGTGCACCGCGTTCTCGCTGTCCACGGTGATGGACAACGCGATTCGCCGACTCAACGGCGCCGACGTCGTCTCCTCGATGCACGTCTGGTCGCGCTACGCCGACCCGACGATGCAGTCCGCCGAATCGCACAGCGAGAACCACGCGCTGTCGCTCTGGTCGGACTACCCGTACGACCAGAGCATCGCGTGCCGCATGGAGACGCAGGACGACGGGTGCGCCGAGCTGGTCGTGCCTCACGTGCAGGTGAACACGGCCGCGAACGACCCGACGGTGCAAGCGCAGATTCACAACGCCGACGCGCGGGGGCGGTACATCATCAGCGAGATCGATCAGATCACGCCGATCGATTCCGACGCGATCGCGCTCGAGCTCGCGACCGGGAGGGACGTGTGGCTCGCCCTCGGTGTGAGCCAGGATGCCTGGACGAGTCCCGTCGTGCAGGCCACCGGCGTCGTTCCGGACTGGCTCGTCGAAGACGGAGGTCACGCCGTGGCACTCGCCGGCTACCGTGCGGGGCCCGTCGGCCGCCAGTTCCTCGTGCACAACAGCTGGGGACAGACGTGGGGCCAGGGCGGATACGCATGGATCTCGGAGGCGATGATCCGCGGTCACTCGCAGGGCGCGTACACGATCACGGTCGTCGACCGCGCTGCGCCGACTCCTCCGCCCACGCCGGTGCCCACGCCGCAACCGAGCGGGCCGTCCGCGTGCCCTGCGGGGTACACGCAGGTGGCAGGGCTGCCGCTCTGTCAGCACGCATGCTCGACGGCGGCCGATTGCGGCGCGGGGGGCTCGTGCGTCTCGCTGCTGCCCGGAGGCGGCGCGAACGTGTGCGTCGGCACCAACCCGTCCACGGACGACGACTGCGGCGAGGGCCAGCTCGTGGACATCGTGACCGGCCGGTGCGGGGCCGGGTGTGCCAACGGACTGCGCCCGGTCGCCGGCGTGTGCCCGTTCGGCGCGGCCAAGCACTGACCGCTCGTGGTAAAAAGGCGTGGTGCCGCTCCTTGGCGATCTCTTTTCGACATCGGCCTCGCGTTTCGCGGACCGGGTCGCGGTCGTCGATGCCTCCGGAGCCCACACCTATAGGGCGATCGACGCGCTCGCGAACCGCGTCGCGAGGGCCCTCGCAGTGCGGGGCGTCGGACGGGGTGATCGCGTCGGCATCTCGGTCGAGAAATCGGCGAAGGCCCTGGCGTGCATGCAGGGCATTCTGCGAGTCGGCGCGGCGTACGTGCCCCTCGACGCGAAGTGGCCGGCGGCGCGAAGAGACAAGATCGTCCGCGACTGCCACCTCGAAGTCGTCATCGACGACGCGGAGCTCGATGCCGCCTCCCGGTTGGACGCCGAGCCGCTCGATCCCGCGCCACACGTGACGGAGCGCGATCTCGCGTACATCCTCTACACCTCCGGCTCGACCGGTGCCCCGAAGGGGGTCTGCATCGACCACCGCGGCGCACGCGCGTTCGTCGACTGGGCCGCCCGCGAGGTCGGGATCGGCCCCGAGGACAGACTCGCGAACCACGCGGCGTTCCATTTCGACCTCTCCGTCTTCGATCTGTACGCAGCGTTCGCCGCCGGCGCTGCCGTGTGCATCGTGCCGGATGCCATCTCGCTCGTGCCGAAGAGGCTCGTCGCGTACGCGGCCGAGCACGGCATCACCGTCTGGTATTCCGTGCCGTCCGCCCTCGCGCTGATGGTCGAGCAGGCAGGGATGTCCGCGCACGCCCTGCCGTCGCTGCGGGCCATCCTCTTCGCAGGCGAAGCCTATCCGCGGCGCGCGCTCGCTCGCCTCCGAGACGCATTCCCGGCCACGAGGCTGCTCAACCTCTACGGGCCCACCGAGACCAACGTCTGCACCTTCCACGAAGTGGCAGACGTCGACGGCGACGTCCCGATCGGCCGCGCATGCTGCGGAGACGAGGTGTGGGCGGTCGCACAGAACGGCGCGCGCTGCGAGAAACGCGGAGACGAAGGCGAGCTCTGGGTCTCGGGGCCCACCGTCATGCGGGGGTACTGGGGACAGGACCCGCAGGTGGGACCGTACGCGACGGGGGACCTCGTGCGCGTCGTCGAGCCCGGGGTCTACGCGTTCGTCGGACGCAAGGACCGCATGCTGAAGGTGCGCGGTCACCGCATCGAGCCCGCCGAGGTCGAAGCTGCGCTCTCGGAGCACGAGAACGTGCGTGAGGCGGCTGTCTTCGTGCGGGGCGAGGGGCTCGATGCCCGGATCGTCGCCTGCATCGTGCCCCGGCGCGAGCCCGCGCCCTCGCTCCTCGCGATGAAGGGACACAGCGCCGAGCGCCTCCCGCGCTACATGATCCTCGACGAGCTGGTCGTCGTGCCGAATCTCCCGCGCACCGCGAACGGCAAGCTCGATCACGAGCGCCTCGCATGATGATGACGCAGAACGAGACCTACCAGCGCCTGTATGCGTTCGTCGCGACGGACCTCTTGAACGGCGACGCGCGCGACCTCGACGAGAACACGCCGCTCCTCGCGTGGGGCGTCCTCGACTCGATGGCCATGATCCAGCTGACCGAGTTCATCGAGCGGGAGCTCGAGATCACCATCCCCACGGACGAGCTGCTCGACTCCGCGAACCTCGAGACCCTCGCCACGATCACGCAGATGGTCGAGAAGTACGCCGGGCGCCGGTAATGCGGTGATGCAAGAGCGAGCGCTCGGCACGATCGAGTCGAACTTCCTTCTCCTCCACGATCACTTCGGCGGCAGCTACACGAGCGCGATCGCGGCGAAGATACGGGGGCCTCTCGATCGCGACGTCGCGCGGGCGGCGCTCGAAGCGCTCGTCGCGCGTCATCCGCTTCTTCGCGCGCACATCGCGCGCCGCGACGACGACGAGACCCCTCACTTCGTGGTCCACGACGGAGCCTGGAACGTCGTCATGGGAGAATGGACCGCGGAACGCGACGACGGCCTCGAAGAGGCGGTGGCGCCGTTCGGCGATCGCGACGCCCCGCCGTGGCGCTGCCGCCTCCTCAGCAAGGGCGACGAGCACCTCTTCGTCTTCGCCGCGCACCACGCGACGAGCGACGCACTGTCGCTCACTTATCTCCTGAAGGCATTTGTCAGCGAGGCATCGAAGCTCCTGCGGGGTGAGCCCGCCGACGCGACGCCGCGCCCCCTCCTGCCGCCGGTCGAGGCGCTCGCCGAGGCCACGCGCGCCGTCAAGCGTGACTGGGGCCAGACACTTCGCACGACCGTGGCCCACCTCGGCCGTTCGGACCTGAGGTACGCCCCGGGGTCGCCGCGCCTCGCGTCGCGCACGGGGATCGAGTCGGTGATCCTCGACGAGGACCGCACCGCATCGATCCTCGCAGCGTGTCGCGCACACAAGACGCCGATCACCGGGCTCCTCGTCTCGGCCCTCTGCCAGGCGGCGCAGGAGGTCTTCGGGACGCGCGGCGACTTCCTGGTCGCGTGCCCCATGAGCTGCCGCGCCCTCTCGCGCGCGGTGCGCCTCGACGACTCGTGCTTCGGCTCTTACACGCGCGTCGGCTACGT
>DATJYG010000611.1:0-4586 GCA_035499695.1 Polyangiaceae bacterium | reverse complement strand
ACAAGACCCTCTGCGTTCTCTTCTCCCTCTCTGCGCCTCTGCGGTTAAGAACCCGGCGCGAGAGCCCCTCGTTTCGTGAGACGGTGCGCCGCGCGACGGTGCGTCAGGCGACGCGGATGACGGGGCCGCTCTCTTCGGGCTTGTTCGGCTTGAACGACTGCTCCGCCGCCGGGAAGGCGCCTCCGCGCACTTCCTCGACGTAGCGACGCGTCGCGGCGACGACCGCGTCCCCGAGCTCCGCATACCGCTTGGCGAACTTGGGGGTGTGGCCGCGCGAGAGGCCCAGCAGGTCCGTGCTCACGAGGACCTGCCCGTCGCACGCGGGGCCGGCGCCGATGCCGATCGTGGGGACCGACACGCTGCGCGTCACTTCCTCGGCGACGTCCGGCGGGATCGCCTCGAGGACGATGGCGTAGGCGCCCGCTTCCTCCACGGCCTTCGCGTCCGCGACGATGCGCCGCGCCGCTTCGTCGCCGCGGCCCTGCAGCTTGAATCCGCCGTAGGTGTGCACGCTCTGCGGCATGAGGCCCACGTGCCCCATCACCGGGATGCCCGCGCGCACGATGCGCCAGACGTGCTCGGCGAAGTCCTCGCCGCCCTCGAGCTTCACGCTCTCGACGGCTCCGTCCTTCACGAGCTTGCCCGCGCTCTCGACCGCCTGCGTGGACGAGACCTGGTAGCTCATGAACGGCATGTCGCCGACGACGTGCGCCCGCGCCGCCGCCCGCGCCACGGCGCGCGAGTGGTACGCGATCTCGTCGAGCGTCACCGGCAGCGTGTTCGCCAGGCCCTGGACCACCATGCCCAGCGAGTCGCCGACGAGGATGAGGTCGACGCCGGCCTCGTCCATCAGCCGGGCCATCGTGAAGTCGTAGGCCGTGACCATCGCCAGGGGCGGACCTCCCTGGCTCTTGCGTGCGCGGACCTCGGGTGCGGTGACCTTCTTGGCTGCCGTGGGGGCAGTGGCGCTGCCGTACATGAGTCGCCTCGGGTCGCAGCCGGGGCTGGCCTCGCGGGGCTGGCGCCTCCACGGGACGTCCGGTCTACGCCTGACGCGAAACCTAGCGCCCGGTATCTCCCGCGGCAAGGTGCTAGCCTCGGCGCCGTGGTCCGGAGCCCCCAGCTGACGTTGAGCCTCTTCGCGGCTTTGTGCCTGGTTTCCTGGGGATGCGACCGGGCGCCTTCCGCCGAGGGCATGCCCGAGTGGAAGCCGGGCGAGCACCACTCGTACGACGACGACAAGTCCGGGATGGGCGACCCGAAGCAAGGCGCGCCGGGCGGATCGGCGGCGGCCAAGGGCGACGACTCGACGCGCCTCGTCGAGATCGCCTGGCAGCAGAACTGCGTGCAGTGCCACGGCGCCACCGGCCACGGCGACGGGCAGATGGGCCCCATGGTCCACGCGCCGGACCTCACGCAGACCAAGCTCGCCGACTCGGACATCGTCGCGATCATCAAGGGCGGCAAGAACAAGATGCCGGCCTACGGCCAGATGCCCGACTCGGTGGTGCTGGGGCTCGTCGCCCGCATCCACCGGCTGCAGGGGCAAGGGGGGACGAAGTAGACGATGGACCGCAAGCGCCTCCTCCGCCTGCTGCTGCTCGGCGCGGCCCTGGTCGTCGCGATGCTCCTCGCGCGCCACTGGCCCAAGGAGCAGACCGTGCACTACGTGCTCGGCGACGGCGCGGCGCGCGTCGAGGAGGTGGACGCGCGCTGGGCCGAGGGCAGGTCCAGCGAAGACTGGACGCGCGAGGCGACCTTCCGGTACGCACCTGGGCAGGCGCCGCGCATCCTCACGCACGAGCCGCGCCTCCCGGACGGGGACTACACCGTGGAGATCGAGATCGCCGCCGCAGACGCCTCGCGCAACGTCGTGCGCCGAAACGTGACGCTCACGGGCGGCGGCTCCACTTCCATCGACCTGGCCGATTCGGTGCCCCGATGAGCGAACCGCACGATCCGCAGCAGGAGCACGACGTGCCGGAGGCGGCGACGCGCGCCGTCGGCCCGTCGGCGACCAAGGTGGGCATCCAGGTGATGGTGCTCTCGGGCAGCGCCAAGGGCACGAGCAAGTCGCTCGGCGAGACGCTGCGCATCGGCAAGGCCCCGGACAACGATCTGGTGCTCGACGACGACACCGTCTCGCGCCACCACTGCGAGCTCACCCGCGCCAACGACGGCGTGCACGTGCGCGACCTCGGGTCCACCAACGGCACGAAGGTGTCGGGCGCCCGCGTCTCGGAGGCCGTGGTGCAGCCGGGCACGGTGCTCAAGGTGGGCGAGGTGGAGCTCGTGCTCCGGCCCGCCGTGCGCAACGTCGAGGTGCTCCCGAGCGACAAGACGTGGTTCGGCGCCGCCATCGGCAAGAGCCTCGCGATGCGCACCATCTTCGGCGTCCTCGAGCGCATCGCGGGCACCGACGCGACGGTGCTCCTCGAGGGCGAGACGGGCACCGGGAAGGACGTACTCGCGCGCGCCATCTGGACCGAGAGCGCCCGCCCGCAGGGCCCCTTCGTGGTCGTCGACTGCGGCGCCGTCAGCTACTCGCTGCTCGAGAGTGAGCTCTTCGGCCACGAGCGCGGGGCCTTCACCGGCGCCGTCGCCGCCCGCCAGGGCGCCTTCGAGCTGGCCGACGGGGGCACGGTGTTCCTCGACGAGATCGGCGAGCTCCCCATCGACGTGCAGCCCAAGCTCCTGCGCGTGCTCGAGACGCGGGAGTTCCGGCGCGTCGGCGGCAACAAGACGCTCAAGAGCGACGTCCGCGTCATCGCCGCGACCAAGCGCAACCTCCAGCGCGAGGTCACCGCCGGCAAGTTCCGCGAGGACCTCTTCTTCCGCCTCGCCGTCGTCCCCATCACGGTGCCGCCGCTGCGCAGCCGCCGCGAGGACATCCCGATGCTCGTGGAGCACATCCTCAAGGCGAGCGGCGGTGGCCTCAGCGTGAGCGACGAGACCATGCAGGGCCTCCTCTCCCACGACTGGCCGGGCAACGTGCGCGAGCTCCGCAACGTCCTCGACCGCGCGATCTACATGGCGCGCGCCACGGGCCAGATGGAGCTCAGCATGGTGAGCCTCCCGATGACGGGCGGCACCGGCGCGGGCGACGCCTTCCACTTCGACCCCGCCAAGAGCTACCGCGAGACGCGCGCCAAGTACGACTCCGAGTTCGAGCGCCGCTACGTGAAGTGGCTCCTCTCGCGCCACAGCGGCAACGTGAGCGCCGCCGCCCGCGAGGCCAAGATGGACCGCAAGCACCTGCACGACATGGCCAAGAAGCACGGCCTGCGCGGCCCCGAATCCGACGACGACGCGAGCTAGAACCCGAGGAAGAACCTGGCGCGACAGTGAGACGGGTGAGAGGACTCGGGGCGCCACAGTGAGACGAGAAGAGAGGAGAAGAAGATCAAGAAGATCAGAAGATCAAAAGGGGTTGGTCAAAAACCTTCTTCTGATCTTTTGATCTTCTGATCTTCTTTCCCTCTCCTCTCGTCTCACTCTGGGGCGTCACCTCAGAAGCCGAGGTTCAGGCTCACCGTCGCCAGGTACTCCCACGTGTTCGAGATGGGGATGCCGGCGAGGGTGAACTGGTCGTACGAGAAGTCCTCGATGCTGCCGGAGCCGGCGAGCTTGAAGCTCTGGATGAAGCCGAGCAGGCGCTTGTGCTCGGGGATGATGCTCCAGACGATGCGCAGGCCGCCGAGGAAGCTCCAGAACGGCGAGAGCTCACGGTCGCCGGTCCAGTACGCGCCGCGCGGGCCGAGCGGCGGGACACCGCCGGTGTAGTCGTCGCTCCAGAAGACCGCGCCGCCCTGACGGTAGACGCGCCCGCGAGCCATGATGCGCACGTTCTCGCCGAGCGACTTCTCGGCCTCGAGCTCGACGGCCCCGCTGTCGATGGCCCACGTGTCGTGGTACCCGCGCACCATCAGCCGCAGGGCGCCCTTGAGCGAGCGCAGGTAGTACGCCAGGCGCGCCGTCACCGCCTCGCGCGCGCGGTCGTTCGGGACGTGCTCCTGCGCCTTGATGCCCTCGCCGATGATGACGCCGCGGTACGGGTCGCTCTGGAAGCCGTCGACGAGCTGCGCCGAGTACGTGAGCTGCGTCTCCATCACCGGCGTCCACGACTGCGCCCAGCTCGCCTCGTAGGTGTCCACCGAGATGTCGTGCGTGGTCCTTCCGGCGGTCGACGTGAAGCACCCCGTCGAGTTCTCGAGCGGCTGCCAGGTCGTCGGCTGGTTGAGGTTCGTCGTGTCCTGCACGCGGTCGCACACCTCGTCGAAGTTGCGCGCGTACGCGAGCTGGAACTGCGTGTTGTGCTGGAACGCGTCGGTGCGCGCGCTCACGTGCAGCGAGTTGGACCGGTAGTCGTTCTCGGTGCCGTACGAGTACCCGGCGAGCAGCGACGTCCCGGTGTTGCCCTTGATCTCGATCTCCCCTCGCCCGACGTTGCGGAAGTCGTGCACGCTCGCGGTGGTCACGACGTCGGCCGTGTGCGACTGCCCGTAGACGCTGCCCGCCTTGGTGGCGACGCTCGCGCCTGAGACCACGTCCGCCTCCCAGCCGGCGCGGATGTCGATCCAGCTCCA
>DATJYG010000610.1:0-11847 GCA_035499695.1 Polyangiaceae bacterium | reverse complement strand
GCTCGCGCATCTCGTCGAGGTGGAAGAGCGGCGCCTCCATCTCGAAGCGGCCTGTCCGTCGATGTTCCAGTTCTGCGTGCGTAGGCTCCGCATGTCCGAGGACGAAGCGTGCCGGCGCATCCACGCCGCCCGGCTTGCACGCCGCTTCCCGGATCTGCTCGTGCGGATCGAGCGCGGCGATCTCACTCTCTCCACGATTGCGCTGCTCCACGGCGCGCTCACCGAGGCGACGTACCCGGAGCTCGTCGAAGCGGCCGCGGGCAAGACGAAGGCCGAGGTGGAGGCGCTCCTCGCCAAGCGGTCTCCCATGCCCGACGTGCCCGCGGCGATCACGGCCATCCCGACACAGCCGCCCATCGTCACGCTCGGCGTCGAAAAGGTGCCAGCTTCTGCTGCGGCAAGCGGACCGCAGCTCGCACCGCTCTCGGAGACACGCCACAAGGTGCAGTTCACGGCGAGCGACGAGCTGCGCAAGAAGCTCGAGCACGCGCAGGATCTCATGCGCCACGCGAACGCCGAAGGCGACCTCGCGGTCGTCGTCGAGCGCGCCGTGGATCTCCTCCTCGAGAAACTTGAGAAGCAGCGGCTCGGGAAGACCTCACGCCCGAGACCCTCGCGAGAGCAGAGCGACCCATCGCGCGTCTCCCGGGCGACGCGCCGCGCGGTCTTCGAGCGGGACGGCGAGCGCTGCACCTTCACTGACGCCGAAGGCCATCGCTGCCCCGCCACGAGCTGGCTCGAGCTCGATCACGTCATCCCGCGAGCACGCGACGGCACGAGCGAGGCCGGAAACCTGCGCGTGCGCTGCCGTGCCCACAACGCCCTCCATGCCGAGCAGACATTCGGCAAGGAGCACGTCGCGCGCAAGATCCGCGAACGTGGGGATCCGCGCCAGCGCGGATCCGCATCGGAGAGCTGCGACCTCGCGGCACACGGCCTCGTGAACATGGGCTTCCGTCGCGCCGAAGTGCAGCGCGCGCTCGACACCGTGAGCGCGCACCATCGGGGCGATGACCTGAGCACGTTCCCGGTCCAAACCATCCTTCGCGAGGCGCTGGCGGTCCTGACCTAGGCCTCCAGCTTGGACATGTCGATGCGCTCGAGGGCGGGACGCGTGACCCCCGCGGTGTGGAAGCCGAGATCGCTCGCCGGGAAGGGATCGAAACCCGGGCGCTCCACCACCAGATCGGGCCCCACTCGGAGACGCGCCGCCCCGAGGCGATCGAGCTCCTCGTCGAACCCCGGGAACAGCGTACCGATGACGCGCTGGCCTCCGGCGAGCAACACGTGCAGGTGCTTGCCCTGTGGAACGCCGGGGCGAGGGTCGCCCGTGTCGCCCGTCGCGTCGCGCTCGAGCACCGTGACGCGATCGAAGTGCTCGGAGAGCACTCTCGCGGCCAAGAGGCCCCCCATCCCAGCGCCGACGACGACGGCTTCGCGACCGAGCTTCCCCATGAAGAAGCAGGCTCGACCATCGAGCGTTGCCGGTCAAGTCGTGCGTCCGGTCCATTCGACGCGCTTCAAGCGCGCCGCGAGCTGGCGTGTGGCTTCGTCGAGATCGATGTCGGCGACGAGCAGCCCCGGCTGGCCGTACGGCTGGTAGGCGAGGACCGATCCATCGGGCCGGATCACCGCAGACGTGGTCGATGATCCCGCGGTGGCCATGTTGACCGAGGCGAACCAGCAGGTGTTCTCGGCCGCGCGGCAGAGCATCGCCTTCTCGTGGAACGTGCCGCGTGGGTCTGCGAACGACGACGGCTGGAACGCGCCAGGCTCGCCCCCCCAATCGTAGTGTGGATGCACGACGAGCTGCGCTCCCCGGTACGCGGCCCACCGAACCGTCTCCGGATAGCGCCATCCCTCGTGGCAGATGACGATCCCGAAGGTCAGCGGCCCCACGCGGAAGAGACGCCGTCCAGTGCCGGGCGTGAAGAACGGTTCCTCCGACGGGTCCAGCTGGACCTTGTCCTGGAAGCCGCAGCGTTCACCGTTGGAGTCGATGACGAGGGCCGTTATCCGCACCTCGGAGTCGACGACTCGCTCGGTGCCGATGACGGCGGACACCTTCGCCTTGGCGCATGCCGAGCCGAGGGCGCTCCAGGCCTGCTCGAGGAAGTCTCGGTCGGGCGGGGGCACCTGCTTGTGCGGCGCGCTCCACGGACTCCGCTGGGCTCCCCGGGAAGGGAAGGTTGGCGAGAGTGATGCGATAGGGCGTCACTTGGAGCGCGGGGGGCCGGCGGGATCCTCTGCGGGCCAGGTCAGCGACTCCGCTGCCGCCGCCTTCGTGCAATCCGGGCACTCGTCCACCGCGCGCTGGGCGGTCTGGTACTCGACGCGCAGCCAGGCGTATCGAACGTCATGGGCCGAGGTGGAGGCCTCCGGTCCGCTCCGCTTCGACTGGCGGTAGTCGTTCAGCAGCTGGTGGACGCGAGTCATCACGTCCGCCATGGCCTTCGCGTGTCGCCCATCGCAGGTCACCCGGTGATCGTAGCCAGGGCCAGTTCGCGACGCTATGGGTGCGCGCCATCCTGGTGAGAGTCGCCGGCGATCCGCGCCAGCGCGGATCCGACGGCTCGGAGATCGCTCGCTTCTGTGAAGCGGCCGGTCGGGTCAATCTCGTGGAGGGGAGCGGGTCATCGTGTGGGACGCGCAATGCGCGGTGTCGCACCGCGCTCGGGAGCGCGGAGCCGCTGCTGCTCCAGGAGCTCGATCAGGTGCGCGCCATCTTGGTCCGCGTCACCATGTGACGTGACGTCACGTGACATAGCGCCAGCGCGAGTGCCGGCGGGACGGTGCCTTGACCCGACACACGTTTCGCGAGACAGTCCCGAGGATGCGAAGCTGGGGGCTTGTTGCCATTCCGCTCGCATTGGCGATCGGGTGCGGCGTGGCCGCGGGTAACGGCAAGCCGGTCTGGTTCATCGACGCCGACGGCGGGTTGGCCATCTTCGACAGCGGAGCTGGAGACTCGGGGTCGATGACGACCGGTGGCCCGGACGCCGACAAGGGCGATTCGCCGGCGGGAGCAGATGGCGGGATGCTCGTCGCGCCTTCGTTCACCGACGTATCCCAGATGCTCGGGTTCGCCCCGGGCGGCACGCAATGTCTCGCGCTCGAGGACTTCGACGGCGACGGACGACCGGACGTCTTCATGGACGCGGTCTCGGCGTCCGGCAGCGGCACCGTCACGCTCTACCTCAACGGAGGCAACGGTTCGTACAAGGCCGTCCCGGCGGCGATCCCGTTCGTCGACGACCAGTCGGGCGCATGCGGCGCCGGGGACTTGGACAACGACGGACTCCCGGACCTCGTCTTGACGGTGGGGTTCCAGTATCCCGTCTACGTCATGCACAACGTCGGCGGGGGAAACTTCAAACCGTGGTCGAAGCTCCAGCTGCCGACGCAGATGGCCAAGGCCGGCGGCGGCCCGGTCGGTGTGGCCGACTTCGACGGCGACGGCTGGCTCGACATCGTCGTGGCGCAGTATCAGCCGGCGCCCGGCAATGAATCGTGCGGGCCGACGCCGGACGGCTACGCCTGTACGGTGCCTTCGACACGATGCGGACTGCCGCCCGTCATCTACCGCAACAACGGGGACGGGACCTTCGGCATGCCCGTGTCGGTCGTCGATCCCACGAGCTGCGGCCCGGCCAACGCAAACGCCCTTGCCATCGTCGACTACGATCGTGACGGCAAGCCGGACATCTTCATCGCCAACGACTGGGGCGTGGACTCACTCTACGTGCAGAGCTCGACCGCCCTGCAGTTCACCGACATCGCGCCGACGCTGGCCCTCAAGGGGTTCAACCACGCGATGGGAGCCGCGTTCGGCGACTACGATCTGGACGGCAACCTGGACTTCTTCGTCTCGGATCTCGGAAGCTCCCAGTTCTATCTCGGCCAGGGTAGCGGCGCGGTTGCGGCGGCAGGGAAGGGGTGGGGCGTTGCGGTCGCGACGACGTACACGTCGGACTGGGCGGCGCTCGCCGACGACTTCGATTCGGACGGCTTCACCGACATCTGGGCCGTGAATGCGGCTCTCGTCCACAGCTATGCCGAGCTCGGCGTGGTGGCTGGCGCGAGGTTGGGCAACGACGGGGGCGTGACCTTCATGCAGGAAGTGAACAGCGACTTCCTCTTCCAGAACGCCGGGGGTCATGCCTTCACGACCCTCATCTTCCCCCAGACGCTCGATGCCATTCCCGAGGTGACGTACGGCGCATCGGCGACGGCAGATCTCGATGGTGACGGCCGGCTGGACATCGCCGAGGCGGTCGGGAACTTTCCGCAGCGATTCCAGCTGATGCACAACGAGGGCCCCCGTGCGCACTACCTCGAGGTGCGTCTCGCGGGGCACACGTCCAATCGCGACGGCATCGGAGCGTGGATCACCCTGAAGCAATCGGGTCGGCCCGATGCGGCGAAGTACGTCACCCGCTCGAGGGGTTCGATCGGCTCCTCGTGGCCCGTCACGCACTTCGGGCTCGGCTCCAGCACCGACGTGTCGGAGCTCGATGTCTCGTGGCCGAGTGGCAAGAGCCAGGTCGTGCCGACGCCGAAGGCCGATCAGCTGCTCGTGATCGACGAGCCGTAGCGCCGGGCAGCATGACGAAGTTCCAGGAACTGAAGCGCTACTGGACCGTGCTTCCGATGTTCGAGCTTCCGTAGTACCCGATCACCCCCGCGCGACTCGCACCCTGCATCGGATCGTTCACGAAGGCGCCGCCCGCGGCCCAGAAGCCGCCGCTCGGATCGGCCCACGCCCCGTGCAGGTCGCTGTGGGGCTCGGATGAGAAGTCCGACTGCCAGTGCCCGTCGACGAGCCGCTGCTTCAGGCCGCCGAATCCCACGATGACGGGCTTGCCCGGCGATGCGCAGGAGACTCCATTGACGCCGTTCTCGAGGGAGACGTTGGCGCGCGTCCACGTCTTGCCGTCGGAGACCAGTACGTCCTCCCCGCCGACCGCGTACACCTCGGTCGCGCTGCAGCCGAAGACGCTCGTCAGGTTGCCGGTGGCGAGAGGTGGACTGTTGGCCTCGAGGGACCACGTGGTCCCCTTGCGGTGCCAGATCGTCCCGAGCTCGCCGACGACGTAGAGATTGTCCGAGGCCGTGCCCCACACCTTGAAGAACGTCCGCCCCAGCGGCTGCGGCACGGGCACTGCCGACCATGCATGGCCGTCGTAGTGGAGCAGGACGTCGTTCGGCTTGGCCGTGCCGCCCTCGGGGATGCCGCCCACGGCCCAGACGTCGTTCGAGGCGCCGGCCCAGACGCCGTAGAGGGTGGCAGCCGTGAGAGGCGTGGACTCGGTGAGACGCGACCCATCCCAGTGCGTCATCCGGCCCTGCTCGCCGACCATCCAGACGTCCTTGGACGAGACGCCGTTGGTCCACCAGAACGTCGTCGTCCCCGAGGGGTGCAGGTCGGTCCAGATCTTCCCGTCGTAATGCAGCGCCGCGGTGGGAGTGCCGTCCGAGAGAGGGCCGCCCACGGCGAACACGTCGTCTGCCGCGGTTCCCCACACGCAGAGGAACGTGGGCGTCATGTCGTGCAGGACCACCTGCCAGGAAGGGGGCGTCGTTGCTCCGCCTTCGGGCTGCGAGCCTGGCGACGAACACGACCCGCTGCACGCGGCCATCAGCGCCAACCAGCCGAAGCGAAGCGCGGCGCTCATTCGGTGCCCCCGTCGGCGCCATTGCAGATGCAGAGGCACTCCTGCAACCCGCCCAGTGTCGCAGTCGACAGGGTCCCTTGCAACGGTCGAAGTTGCGTCCGACGGCGAGGAAACAGCCGGCCGGCTGACGGAGGATCAGACTACGATTCCTCCCAGTGTCCGACGCCATTTCACAGCCGCTGCTCGGCCGGGATCGAGAGTTGGCCGAGCTCCAGGCATCACTTCGCTCCGCCGAGAGCGGGAAGGGAGCCCTCGTCCTCCTCGTCGGGGAACCCGGGATCGGCAAGACTCGGCTGGCGAGCGATTTCGCGAGTGAAGCCGCGGACCATGGCGCTCGAGTCACCTGGGGACGTGCGTGGGAGGCAGGCGGCGCTCCGGCTTACTGGCCCTGGATCGAGGCGATGCGTCCGTTCGCGGCGGCCACCGGAGTTGCAAGCGAGGCGGAGCGCGCACGGATCGCTCCCCTCGCGCATCTCTTGCCCGAGCTCGAACGTTGCGAGCCGCCGAAGCCCGCGGCGGATCCGGCCCAGGACCGATTTCGCCTCTTCGAGGCAGTAGCCGCGTTCCTTTCGCTGGTCGCGCGTGAACGTCCGCTCCTCGTCGTCCTCGACGACGTGCACGTCGCCGACGTCGGCTCACTCCTCCTGCTCCACTTCGTCGCGCGGAAGACGCACGCGTCGCGCGTCGTCGTCCTCGCCACGTACCGCGACGTCGAGGCGCGCCTCTCGGCGGAGGCAGGCGATGCCATCGCGAAGATCGCGCGCGAAGGCCGCTACCTCGCGCTGCGTCGCCTCGCGCGCGACGAGGTCGCGACGTGGGCAGCGAGGGAGGGCGTCGGGGACGCGGACTCGCTCTTCGCCGCGACGGAGGGGAATCCGCTCTTCGTGGCCGAGATGCTGCGGTTCGCTCGCGACAAGCAGACCACCTCGAGCACGACGGGGCGCTTGCCCGACGGCGTTCGAGACGTCATTCGCGCTCGGCTCGCGCTGGCCCCGCCGCCGGCGCGTGCGCTCCTGGACGCGGCATCGGTGCTCGGCCGAACGGTCGATCTCGGCGTCGTCGCGTCACTCCTCGAGCTGCCGCTCGCCACCGTGCGCGACCTCGCCGCAGAGGCGGTGCGGAGCAACGCGCTCGTCGAGACCGCGGATCGCACGTCGTTCTCGCACATCCTGATCCGCGAGGTTCTCTACCAGGATCTGTCGGCGGCACGCCGTGCAGAGCTGCATGCGCGGGTGGCGCGCGCGCTCATCGAGCGACACGGAGCCGACGAAGATGCGTCGCTCGCCGAGGCCGCACACCATCTCTTCGCCGCCACGCCGCTCGTGGCACCCGACGAAGCGATCATCTGGGCGCGACGGGGTGCGGAGCGCGCCACGAGGCGCCTCGCGTACGAGGAGGCCGCCGAGCTCCTCTCGCGAGCCACGGAGTTCCTTCCCCCGGGGCGCGACGTCGAGAAGTGCGACCTTCTCCTCGAGCTCGCCGCGGCCCAGATCGGCGCAGGGCAGGCGACGCGCGGACGCGAGACGGCGCTCGCAGCGGCGAACATCGCGCGACGGATCGACGACGTCGAACGACTCGCGCGCGCCGCACTTCGTTACGGGTCCGTCTTCGTCATCGCGCAGGTCCACCGCGTGCTGATCGGCCTGCTCGAGGAAGCCCTCGCCGCGCTACCCGCCGAGGACAGTCCGATTCGCGCACGCCTCCTCGCCCGCCTCGCCGCCGCGCTTCAGCCGGCGGATGATCCGGAGCACCCGATCATCCTCGCGCGCGAAGCGATCGAGATGGCACGACGCATCGCCGACGAACCCACGCGGCTCGAGGTCCTCGTCGCCGGAACGTCCGCCATGTTGTTCTTCGGCGATCCGCGCGAGCGTTTGCCGCTCGACACGGAGCTCGTCGGGCTCGCGACCCGCGCCGGCGATCGCCCCGCCGTCCTCCGGGGACTCATGCGGCTCGTCTTCGACCACCTCGAGCTCGGAGACACCGCGAGCGCCGACCGCACGATCGAGGAGTACGACGACCTCTCCCGCGCGATTGATCTGCCCGCCTTCCGCTGGCGCGCGCCCGTCATGCGCGCGATGCGGGCCATGATGGAGAGAAAGTACGAAGCCGCGGAGACGCTCTGCGCCGAGGCGGCGGCGATCGCGGCCCGCGTGGACGACGGGAACGCCACGGCCACCCTCACGCTGCACGCTCTCGCGCGCGCTCTCTTCCAGGGCAAGCTCGACGAGGCCGAGGCTCGCTTGCCCGAGACTCTCGAATTTCTCGCGCGGGGTACGGATCCGTTCTTTCGGCGGGCATTCCGCGCCAGCATGCTCGCGCACCTCGGCCGCGCCGAGCAGGCCCGGGAGGATCTCGAGTTCCTCGCGTGCCAGGATCCGCCGCTGCGCGGCCGCCCGATGCACGTCTGGGCGGCGGACGCCTGTCTCGCGCTCGGTCACGCAGAGGCCGCAGCGAGGCTCATTCCAGTCCTTCAGCCTTTCGCGCACCGGCGTTTCGGCTGGAGCCCATTTGCGTTCGTGATGGACGGACGACCCATTTCGTCGTGGATAGAGAAGCTGAAGGAGCTCGCCGCGTCGCGCAACGTCGCCCCTCTCCCTGCCCGTCCGGCCATGGAGGCGTTCGAGCTGCTCCAGGAAGGTGAGCTCTGGACCATTCGAGCGGATACGACGTTCCACCTCCGCGACTCACGGGGACTCTCGATTCTCGCGAAGCTCGTCCAGCATCCGAAGCGGGAGTTCCACGCGAGCGATCTCCTCGCGCCCGCGGGCGAGCAAGGCCACGTCGAGGATGCCGGAGAGGTGCTCGACGCGAAGGCAGTCGCTGCGTACAAGGAGCGGCTCGAAGATCTTCGCGAGGCCCTCGCCGAGGCAACGCGAAACAACGACGTGCATCGCGCCGCCCGCGCCCGCGAGGAGATCGAAGCGATCACGGGCGAGCTTGCCGGGGGCGTCGGGCTGGGGGGGCGGGGGCGCAAGGCGTCCTCGACGGCCGAGAAGGCGCGAATCAACGTCCGGAAGAGGATCCTGGACGCAATCAACCGGATCCGGGAGCACAGCCCTGCGCTCGCGAAGCATCTCGAGCGGTCGGTTCGTACAGGGATCTTCTGTACTTACGATCCTTGAGCGATCTTTCCGGCGCCCGCGTCACTTCGTGACGAGCGAAGTCACGCCCCAGGGGCATGACGGACGCGCAGACCCCCCCGGATCCCAAGAAGCTCGAAGCATTCCTCGGACAGATCGTCGGCGATGCCGGCGCCGCCATGAGTGCGGCGCTCGTCGTGGTGGGCGATCGGCTCGGCCTCTACAAGGCGCTCGCGAAGGGCGCGTCGACCGCCGCCGAGCTCGCGAAGCGGACGGGCACGTCCGAGCGCTACGTCCAGGAGTGGCTCGATGCACAGGCGGCGAGCGGTTACGTCCGCTACGCGAAGGAGAGCCAGACGTACGAGCTTCCTCCCGAGCAGGCGACCGCGTTCGCCGACGAGCTCTCCCCGGCCTTCGTGCCCGGCTTCTTCCAGCTCATGCAAGCCATGTGGAGCGCCATCGACCGCATCTCCGAGAAGTTCAAGACGGGTGACGGCCTGCCGTGGGGCGAGCATCATCACTGCCTCTTCGAAGGTACCGAGCGATTCTTCCGCGCCGGCTATCGCGGCAACCTCGTCTCTTCCTGGTTGCCTTCGCTCGACGGCGTCGTCGCGAAGCTCGAACGCGGCGCGAAGGTCGCCGACGTCGGTTGCGGCCTCGGCGCATCCACGATCCTCATGGCGCAAGCCTTTCCGAAGGCGCGACTCTTCGGTTACGACTCACACCCCAGATCGATCGAGCTCGCACGCCAGCGCGCGGCGGAAGCGGGCGTCGGGGAGCGCGTCACCTTCGAGGTCGCGTCGGCGACCGACTTTCCCGGGCGCGAATACGACCTCGTGTGCCATTTCGATTGCCTCCACGACATGGAGAATCCGACGGGGGCGGCGCGTCGCGTGAAGGAAGTGCTCGCATCCGGCGGTACGTGGATGATCGTCGAGCCGTTTGCCGGTGATCGCCGCGAGGACAACCACAACCCGGTGGGGCGCGTCTTCTACTCGGCGTCGACGATGCTCTGCGTTCCGCACTCGCTCTCGCAGCGCGGCCCCGCGCTCGGCGCGCAGGCCGGTGAGGCGCGGCTGCGGCGCATCGTCACCGAAGGCGGGTTCTCCACCGTCCGGCGAGCGACGGAGACCCCGTTCAATCTCGTCCTCGAAGCGCGGCTCTGATTCGAGAAACGAAGCAACAGCAACACCCATCAAGGAGGGTTCGATGTCCACTGTGAGCGTCTCGAAGTTCGAAGTGAAGTCCCACGACCACGCCGACGAGCTGCGTACACCCGACAAGACGCGGGTCGAGCTGGTGCGTCTCGAAGGATTCACGCTGGGCCGCTTCAGCTTCCAGCCAGGCTGGCGCTGGTCTGGTTGCATCAAGCCGGTCGTGAAGACCGAGTCGTGTCAGAACTCCCACGTCGGTTATGCGGTGTCGGGACGACTCACGGTGGTTGCGAAGGACGGGTCGCAGAAGCGAATCAGCCCGGGGGACTCCTACACGATTCCGCCCGGTCACGATGCCTGGGTCGAAGGGAACGAGCCCTTCGTCTGCATCGAGGTGATCAGCGCGGAGCAGTACGCGAAGGCGCAGTAGGGGGACGTCACGTCACGTGACGTCACGTCACGTGATCCGCGCCAGCGCGGGCGCCGGCGGCAGCGTCGAGCGCGAAGGCGACGGCGTGCGACGTCATCGCTGCCGCGAGACCGCTTGGGCTTCCGTCGCGCCGAGTTTTGCTTCAGAGCCCCGCCGTCGGCGCGCGCTGGATCGTCCCGTGGCTCGTCATGTTCCCCGAGGTGGCCCAGTAGACGCACCCCGCGTCGATGGCGATCGCGCTCGGGAGGTACTGCCGCTCGGCGACCGACCGCACCGCCCCGCCGCAACCGGACTTCGCGCACGCGGCGACGGCGCCGTCGGCGTAGGCCTTCGCCTTCGAGCCGTCCTCGATCCAGTAGACGCGCTCGGCGTCGGCGGTGAGGTACGTCGGGTGATTGCGCCGCGCGACGAGCGTCTCGGGCGCGCCCGTGCAGCCGGACTTCGGGCAGCGCAGGATCGCGCCGGCGCCGTCGGGATCCGCCGCGGCGCCGCCGATGCTGATGAAGACGCTCGCGTCGTCGACGGCGATGCCCCACGGCGCGGCCGGGAGCGACGTCGCGATGGGCTTCGGCCCGCCGGCGCACGCGGGCTTGGCGCACGCGAAGACGGCGCCGCGCGGAGCGCCCTGCGGTGACGCCTCCGTGTAGTAGATCGACGACGCGTCGGCGGCGAGGACGAGCGCGCCGTACGTGAGGCTCGTGAGCTTCTGCGGCGCCGCGCACCCGCCGGTCGGGCACGTCTCGACCGCGTGGTACGAGAGGAGGTCGAGGAGCGCGCCGTCGGCGAGGACCGTGATCGGCGCGTCGTTCCCGTCGGTGAACAAGCGGAGCGGGTTGCAGCCTTGCTTGTCGCAGGAGAAGGCGGCGCCGCTCGAGATCTCCGTCCAGTAGAGGTGGGTGTCGTCGAGGGCGAAGCCCACGGGGTCGTTCATGCCGCCGACGACCGTCTCGGTGGATTCGCCGGCGCAGCCCGTCGCCTTGGGGCAGCGTCCGATGGAGCCGTCAGCCGCGACGGACGGGTCGCCCTCGTCGATGAAATAGAGGTCCGTCGCGTCGAGGGCGAGGAACCACGGGTTCGTGGCGGAGTCGACGACGACGCCGCCCGTGCACGGGGGCGGCGGCTGCGCGTCGGCGCTCCCGGTCGCGGTCGGCGCCGGCGCGGCGTCGGCGACTTCGCCAGCGTCGCGCGAAGGCCCCGGCGTTTCGAGCTGCGATCGCGAGCCGCACGCAGCGACGACGACGCTGCCCAGGAGCACGACGAGGCGCAACGAGCGACCGGAGCCCACGCGGCATCCTATCCCGCAGCGAGGCCGGTCCTCCCCCGCGACCGTCCAGCCCCGTGATGCATCTCATGGTGCATGGCCGGATCGATCGGCAGGGGCGGCGCGGGACTTCGGCTCGAACGAGTACGCGCTTCGGCGCAATGGGCCGACGGCGTCTTCCGCAACCCGAGCCACGTGACCCCCGGGCTCCGCAGGGGCACCGCGATGCCCACGATCGCCGAGT
>DATJYG010000609.1:0-6932 GCA_035499695.1 Polyangiaceae bacterium | reverse complement strand
CGCATAGCGCTCCCGGTGCACGGTGCGGAAGCACACGGTCTTCGGGTCGATGATCCCGTCGCGACCGAGGTCTTCGCCGACGCGATCGAGCAGGCGTTGGTCACTCCACGAGTCCATGTCGCTTCCCGGCGCCACGGTGATCTCGCACGACACCGAGCTCGTGCCCGGCGGCACCATGTCGGGGCTGAAGACCTGGTTGTAACAGACGCGGTGGTAGAGCGACCGCGAGTCGGGCACGTAGAGCGCGGTGTACGGCGGCAGGTCGGTCGCCTTCACGCCCACGAGCGCCACGCGCAGGGAGTTGAACCTCAGTGCGTTGGCGGCCGCGTTGACGTCGGCCGGCACGTCGGCGAGCGCCGCGAAGAGCGAATTGATCGGGATCGTGGCCACGAGCTGCCGGTAGCGCCGTTCCTCGCCCTTGTCGGAAACGACCGCCCATCCGCCGTCCACCGGTCGCAGGTGCGAGACCCGGAAGCCCGTCGTGATCTTCTTCGCGATCTTGGCGGCGACCGACTTCGGCACCGACTCGAAGCCGCCGGTTTTCGGGTAATCGAAGTAGAGCTGGTGCGTGTATCCCTCGGTCTGGATCCCCACGCCCGTCTTCAACAGGTCGATGAGCGGCGGACGCGGCACGCGATCGACCCACTCGAGGCTCATCTGCTCGGAAGGCGTCTTCCAGATCTTCTCGTTGTACGGGAGCAAGTACCGGTCCGTCAGTCCGTCGCCGAACACGTGGTACATCCACTCGCGAAAATTCTTCGGCGGGTCCTTGTGCGGATTCTCGATGAACGAGTGAAGGATGTGGACGATGTCCTCCTTTGGCAGCACGTCGATCCCGTTCTCGAACGGGTATTTCACGTGCACGCCCTTGTAGAGGATCTTGTTCGCACGGAAGCCGCGCCGGCGGTTGTCGCCAAGGATCGCCAGCTCGTGCGCGAGCGCTTCCTTGTCCTTCGAGAAGAGGATGTGCCCACCGATGTCCGAGCGGAACCCTTCGCCGCCGAAGCAGCGCGCGAGACCGCCGACCCGATCGTCCGCCTCGAGGACCTCGACGTCGCCCCCGAGGAAGTAAGCCGTGAAGAGCCCTGAGATTCCGCCCCCAAGGATGCCAATGTCACGCATCGCGCCTGCTCCTAGCACACGGACCGGGTATAGTGTCGCCCCGATGCATAGCTTCGTGATTGGCGGCGCAGGGTTCGTCGGTAGCCACCTGGTGGACCTCCTCGTCGAGCGGGGGCCGGTGACGGTTTACGACAACCTTTCCATCGGCAAGAGAGAATTCATCTCGGGGCCGCTCGCCTCAGGCAAGGCGACGCTCGTGGTCGGGGACGCGCTCGACCTCGACGGTCTGACGAAAACGATGCAGGGGCACGACGTGGTGTTCCATCTCGCGGCGAACCCCGAGGCGCGCTGGGGCCTCGAGAACACGCGGCTCGACCTCGAGCAGGGGACGATCGCGACCTATAACGCACTCGAGGCGGCGCGCCGCACCGGCGCCAAGCGCCTCGTCCTCTCCTCGAGCGGGACAGTGTACGGCAACACGGCCGAGCTCTGCTCCGAGATGGACCTGGGGAATCTGCCCATCTCGCTCTACGGCGCGAGCAAGTTCGCGGGCGAGGCGCTCGTCGCGGCGTTCGTCGAATGCTTCGGTCTGCTCGGCCGGATCGTTCGCTTCGGCAACGTCGTGGGAAAGCGCGGGACACACGGCGCCATCCTCGACTTCTGCAAGAAGCTAAAGGCGCACCCCGACCATCTCGACGTGCTCGGCGACGGCAAGCAGCACAAGCCGTATCTCCACGTGACCGACTGCGCGGCGGGTCTGCTCTACGTGCTGGAGAACGCGAAGCAGCCGCTCGACGTGTTCAACCTGACGCCGCCGGACACGACGACGGTCGCCCGCATCGCCGAGCTGTGCGTCGCGACGTCGCCCCACAAGAACGCCAAGATCGTCTACTCGGGCGGCACGCAGGGATGGCGCGGGGACGTGCCGATCTCGCGGATGAACCCCGCGAAGATCAACGCGCTCGGCTTCAGCCTCAGGTACTCGTCGGACGAGGCCGTGCAGATGGCCGTGCGCGAGGTCGCGAGGGAAGTGTTCGGCGACGCGTGACGACCCCGTGAAGGCGCTCGTCCGCCTCTTCGCTTCGGGGCAGTTCGTGGTCTTCCTCCTCGTCGGAGGGACGGCCGCGCTCGTGAACTTCTTCTCTGGCGCGCTCGTGAGGCTCTACTGGACGAGCTACGCGGCGTACGCCGCGAGCGTCACCATCGGTTTCCTTCTCGGCACCGTGGTGAGCTTCGTGCTCAACCGCCGCTTCACCTTCCGCGCGAGCGAGGGTGCGGTCGGCGGCCAGGCGTTCCGCTTTCTCGTCGCGGCGCTCGGCTCGGTGGTCGTGAGCCTCGCAGTCGCGTCCGTGGTCCTGTGGGCGTGGGAGCTGACGGGCCGCGCGGTGGTCACACGCGCCCAGGTCGAGAGCCTCGGCCACATCTCGGCGATCGGCGTGAGCACCGTCTACAACTTCCTCGCGATGAAGTTTTTCGCCTTCCGGCGCGCGCGCTGACGCAGCCGCCGGTCACTCTTTGCCGGCGGCGAGATCCGACGAGCGGTACTCGAGCGGCAGCGTGCACTTGTGCCGGCGGTCGGGTACGCGCTGGCTGAGATAAACGCACGCGCTGCCGTGGTAGTAGTGCATCGTGCTCATGAAGAGCCACAGCGCGAGAACGACGGGGCGGTTCTTCATGATGCCCGCCATCGCGAAGAAGAGCGGGAGCGCGACGAGCATGTAGCGCGTGCTGCCGCAGTAGGCGCACGACACGCTCCCGTAAATGGTGAGGCCGACGACGCCGAAGTAGAACGTGTACCAGTAGGCGCGCGACTCTGGTTTGAACCGACGCAACCCCTGCTTATGACCGAGAGCGAACCAGAGGAGCGCAGCGGCGAGGAAGATGCCGTCGTAGGGCTCGGCCCAGATCGACTGCATGAGGAGGCGCCCGTCTGGAATGAGCACCTTCGCGAGGCCCACTGCGTACCCGTATGCGCGCACGTGAGCGTGGCCGTAGATGAGCGCGTCGCCGAAGCGGTGCTGAAAGTAGCCCATCAGCGCGATGACGCCCCAACCCGAGATGGGCGCGAGCGCGGCGCGCCACCACCAGACGCGATTGGGCTTCGGGTGCTCCATCAGCGTCAGGACGAGCAGCCCCGCGCAGTACGCGAACCCTGTGGCGGCGCCGGTGATGCGCATGACCGTCGCCGCGCCGGCGAGCAGCGCGCCGACGAGGAGCCACCGCTTGTGCAGACACAGGAACGCGGCGAGGGAGAGCGCGAGCAGACACGGCTCGGTGTAGACGGTGACGAGCGTGAAGCCGGAGGTGAAGGTGTTGAAGAGCAGCAGCGAGAGATACGTCCCGCCGAGGCCGAGCCCCTCGATCATCGGGCGGCTCGTCCACATGAGGAGGAAGAGGAAGCTGGCCGCGAGCGACACGTAGAAGAGCGCGTAGTCGATCGGGACGTGCAGGACCTTCATGACAGCGCGACCGATGAGCGGGTAACCCGGATAGAAGCCGAGCTGGCACGCGTGGTCGTCGTCCGGAAACGCGCCCTTGGGGAGCTGATCCTTGTCCTTGCACATCGTGAAGCCGCGTAGGGCGAGCCCCTCGTAGTGCTCCGAGTCCCAGCGCGAGACGATGAGCCGGTCCCAATCGTGCACCCCGCCGTGCGGGTCGGCAAAGCCGGGCGCCGTCGCTGGGCTCTGGTCGAACTTCCAGTCGAACCGGTCGTGCGCGAGCTTCTCGAGCATCACCAGGTGCACGACGAGGCACGCGACCGCGACGAGGATGCGGAACGGTAGCGACACGCCGACGCGAGCAGCGATCTGGCGGAAGCGGAACATCGCGGCGGCCGATTCATACCACGCCACCCGATCGCGTCGTCCCGTGGGCCGCTTGCGCCCTCGCGCCCGCATCGGTTATTGCCAGCAGCGCGCCACGATGGGGATGCCGCCGCGCCTCCGCGCTCTCGCCCGCAGCACTCCCCGATGGCTCATCCTGCTCGCGGGGCTGTGGGTCCTCGCATGGGCAGCGCTGGGCGCCACGGGCGGGTACGACCGACTCTGGACGTTCAACAACTTCGATCAGAGCCGCTTCACGGCGATGGCGATGCTGGACGGCACGCTCCGACTGCGAAACGGGCTCACCTACGCCGGGCACGACGAGCAGGTTTTCAACGGCGCGGCTTACACGAACTGGGGCTTCGGCGTACCTCTCCTGGAGATCCCGTTTCACGCCGTGGCGCGGAAGATGGCGCGCTACCCGTGGCACTTCTTCCCGGACCGGGCGATCTACTTCTTCTACCTGCTGCTGCTCTTGCCGGTGCTGTGGATGGCGTTCGATCGCCTCCTCGAGCAGCAGCAGACAGCTCGCTGGCGGCGCCTCGCGCTCTCTTGGTCGGCGACGTTGCTCGTCCTCACCTGCGCGCTGTTCCCGCTGATGTCGGCGCGCTTCCTCATCTACGAGGAGACCATCTGCTACTTCCTTCTCTTCCAGCTGCTCGCGCTGTGCGCGTACGTGTTCGCGATGCCAGCATGGGGGTCGGGCGCCGTGTGCCTGCTGGGCATCGCGGCGGGCATGGGCCTGCTCGTGCGGCCGACGGGCCTCGTCTACCTGGGGCTCTGGTCGGCACTCCTCTTGCTCGAGAAACGCTCGCCGAAACGCATCGCCGTCTTCGCCGCGGCGCTCGCGCCGTTCGTCGGCTTCTGGCTCTACTCGAACCAGGTGCGCAGCGGATCACCTTTCAGCTTCGGGTTCACGAACTCGCTGCCAGCCATCGAGTACCACACGCCGATGGTGCGCTTCGGAAGCCCATGCGCCGACACGCCCAGGCACACGCTGCGGGCGGCGGGATGGCTCTTCAGAGCCATGTTCCTCACCGTCAACGAGCCGCCCGGGCCACTTTCTCCGCTGCCCAGCGCGCACGCTCCGCCGGAGCCTCCGCCGCCTGTGCCCTGGTACCACCGCTGCCACTTCGACTGGGAGCTGCGGCCGCCCGACGGACAGTCGTACCACCTCGACCCGTTCCTCGGTCCGGTGGTGCTGGTGGTTCTCGTGTGGATGCTGCTGCACCACGTGGTGCGGCGCGAGCGCCGCCTCGCGGTGTACCTCCCGTATGCGACCTTCGTCGCTCTCCTCCTCGCCTACGCGCACAACGTGGTCGGGTTCGCTTGGCGCTATGCGGGCGACTTCTGGTCGCTCGTGGTGCTCGCGTGCGTTCACTACGTCCAGTCGCTCCCCCGCGGCAGGAGCCGCGTGTTGGGCGTGCCGCTGGCCGCCGTGCTCGGCGTCGCGAGCTTCGCGCTCTACACGCGCAACGTCACGCCGGCGCTCGAGACGATCAAGATCGTCGATCCTCGGGACCCCGGCAGACCGCGCCTGGCCGTCTGGGACGATTACGTGAAGTCGCAGGAGCCCACGGATCGGCGCCTCCCGTCACGCGTCGCGTGCGGTGACGACGTCTCCTGGCCCTTCCACGACGGAGAGGGCTGGATGCAGGGGTGCCGCGTAGGGACGTACACGAACCTGTACGTCGGCGTTCCGGCCAAGAGCCGCGACGACCACTATCAGCTTCGCTTCACGACGAAGGACATGACCCAGCCGATCCTGCGCGTGTACCTCAACGGGCGCATCTACGTCGCCTACAAGAGCGGCGACACGTACAACGTGGACGCGCGGATTCACTACGACGACCTGGCCTCGCCCATCGTGATGACGACCATCGAGTGGACGCGCGGTGAAGACCCGCCCGGCGGGCAGCTCCTGTCCGTCGAGCTCACCTGAGGAAGCGCCGGATCAGAAGTCGACGAGCACGATCGCCTGACCCGGCACCGTCACCGTGTCGCCCGCGGACGTCCCCGGCTGGATGACGCCGTTCGGGTCGTCGTAGAGCTGCACGGCGCTCGGGGTCCCGGCGGTGCTGCCGAGGTTCACGCGCGCGATCTGGCTCGTCGTGGTGCGGTTCACGAGGAGCACGCGGACATGTCCGCCCCCGTCCTGCGTGGCGAGGACGATCAGCGAGTCGGACGCACCACCACTCGTGACCGGCAGGATATGGTTGCCGCCGCTGCCGATCATGGTCGTGAGCATCCTAAACGCCCAGTACTGGGGGCGCGTCTGCAGGTCGTTCTGGAAGAGACCCCGGATGCGGAAGGGCCAGAAGTCCCAGAAGAAGACGTGGTGGGCATGGTCTAGGCCCGCGGTCGCGGCGCGCGCCAGGGCAGTGGCCGCGTGCAAGGCCGGATCGATGCTGTGCGCGTACGCCTCGTTGGGGTCGAGCCTCGAATCGTCGTTGTGCTCAATGTCCTGGCCCGGCCCCCACTCCGTGAGGGCGGTCTCGACGTTCGCGTAGTTCTTGGTCGCCTTCACGGCGGCCACGACGCTCTCGACGGCGTTGGCCACGCCTATCGGATCGGTGTCGTAAGCGTGGAAGGAGAGGAAGTCCAAGGGCACCGGCGGGCTCATGGCGTCGAACTTCTGGATGGCGTTGATGGCCGTGGTGTAGCCCGCGAAGCCGGCGAAGCCGAAGCGCAGCTCGGGGTGGTTCGAGCTCGCGCGCCATTGGGCAAGCGCCGTCAGCGTCGCCTGTGCCGTCGTGTAGAAGATGGCGTGATCCGGGTCGTTGGTACTGTCCCAGAAGTTGCCCTCGGGCTCGTTCCAGAACTCGAAGTAACGGACCTTGCGTCCTGGCTCGCCGCCGCTGCCGAGCACGAGGCGCTGCACGAGCCCCACGACGGCGGCCGCGAACACATTCGGGTCGGCCGGTGGCTCGTTGGTCACGCGGTTCCAGAAGCTCCAGTAGCAGTTGTCGCGGAACGGCGTTTGCCCGCTCGAGAGCGCCTTGGGCATCGCGTCGATCGACAGGAAGGACTCGGCCCCGTACGCGGCGG
>DATJYG010000608.1:0-15993 GCA_035499695.1 Polyangiaceae bacterium | reverse complement strand
CGGCGAGCATCATGTCCACCGCGAAGTCCGAGTGGCCGGGGCCGACGTCGACCACGAGGTACTCGGCCGGCAGCGTGCGCAGCGCCGCGAGCCAGCGCATCTTGCGCCCCGCGCGCAGCGTCAGCCCGGGGGACACCGCGTCGTGCGCCGCCGGCAGGAGCGAGAGCCCCGGCACGCTGGTCGGCACGAGCGCCTTGGCGATGGTCCCCACGCCCGCGTCCTCGACCTCCGGCTCGCTCCGCCCCGCCTTCAGCCCGAAGTGCGCGTGCAGGTTCGACCCCGCGGCGTCGGCGTCCACGAGCACCACCGGCTTGCCGAGCTGCGCGAAGTACACGGCGAGGTTCACCGCGACGAGGCTCTTGCCGACGCCGCCGCGCCCGCCGCCGACCGCGATGAAGCGGCCGACGCTCTTCACGCCCGTCTCGCGCTGGTCGTTCCCGCTCGTCATGCCGCTCGCTCACGCCCCGGGCGAGGCCATGCGCGCGCGCCGCAGCAGGCCGAAGATGCGCGCGCCGAGCTCGGGCGCGCGGAAGGGCTTCACCACGTAGTCGTCGGCGCCGCTCGCGAAGGCCTCGACCACGTCCTTCGAGGACGCATGCGCCGTGAGGAAGAGCACCGGCAGCGTCGACAGCGCCGGGTCGCGCCGGATGAGCCGGCACAGCTCGATGCCCGTCATGCCCGGAAGGTTCCAGTCGAGCACCATCAGATCGAAAGCCGAGGCGCGGACGCGCTCGAGGGCCTCCTCGGCGCTCGTCGCCGATTCGACCAGGAGACCCACGGCGTCGAGCATCGCGCCGACGACGTCGCGGATGTCGCGGTCGTCGTCCACGAGGAGCACGCGCGCGCTGGGACCCGCGGCGAGCGGGTCGCTCGCGCGCCAGTGCTCGAAGCTGGGGGAGCTCCCCCGCGGGGCCGGCGCGGCGGGGGTCGAGACCCCCCGGGTGAGGGATGAAACCGGCGGTGTGGGCACCGCCCCGGAGGACACCGCCGGGTTCGAATCGGTGTCCCCCGGATCGACGAGAGACGGCGTGGTCGGCGCCTCGTCGGGCAGGGCCACCGGCGCGGCGACGCGCATGTGGGCGCTCCCGGCTTCAGCGAAGTGCTCGAGGCGCTCCCAGTCGCGCCGCTCGAAGGCGATGATGCAGGTGCCGTCGTCGTCCCTCACGACGCCGCGGCCGGCGGCCGCCGTGGCACGCCGCCTCTCGCCGATCTCGAACATGGCGAGCACCCATTCGCCGTCGTTCACGCGCTCGCCGGCGGGGACCAGCAGCTCCTGGTCCCCCTCGCCGAGCGCGCGGGCGAAGGCCGCCGAGTCCGGGAAGGTGAACACGACGTTGCGCAAAGCGCGTGCAACGTAGCACTGCGGCGCCGGGTGCAAGTAGGGCGCGGACGCCCGTACGCCGGGTGGGCTCCCCGCCTGAGCCGGCGCCTACCGCCTGGCCAGCAATGCCAGCGCGAGGAGCCCCGCGCCGATGGCGCCCAGGCCGAACCAGCGCTTGTTCATCGAGGCCCAGGCCTGCACGCTCGTACGGCGCGCACGGTCGTCGAAGACGCCGTGCGCCCCGTGGTCGCCGGGGACGGGCGCCCACAGGTCCGTCGGGCGGTCGTGCGGGTCGAAGCCGTCCATCTGCTGGCTCGCGTAGCCCGTCTTCGCGAGGTACCGGTCGAGCAGCGGCGCCGCCACCTTGTTCACCATCACCGCCTCGAGCGTCGGGAAGCCGACGTACAGCTCCTTCTTCTTCCCGTGCTTCGACGCCCACACGATGGCCGCCGCGGCGACCTCGGGCTGGTAGATGGGCGGCACCGGCTGCGGATAGTGCGGCAGGCGCGACTTCGACCACCGGAACTGCGGCGTGTTCATCGCCGGCAGGTGCACCAGGGTCACGTGCACGTTGATGTCGTCGTGGAGCAGCTCGCACCGGAGCGACTCGGTGAAGCCCTCGATGGCGCGCTTCGCCGCGCAGTACGCCGACTGCAGCGGGATGCTCCGCTTCGCGAGCGCGCTGCCGACCTGCACGATGGTTCCGCTCTTGCGCGGCAACATGCGTCGGAGGGCCGACAGCGTGCCGTGCACGACGCCGAGGTAGGTGACCTCGGTCACGCGCCGGAACTCACTGGAGTTCATCTCCTTGACCGGCGAGAAGACGCTCGCCATCGCGTTGTTCACCCACACGTCGATGGGGCCGAGCCGCGCTTCGACCTGTTCGGCCGCCGCCTCGACCTGATCGGCGTGGGCGACGTCGGTCGGCACCACCAGCGCCTCCCCACCCGCGACCTCGACCTCACGACGCGCCGCCTCGAGGCCATCGCGGCCGCGGGCGATGAGCCCGATCCGGGCGCCCTCGCGCGCGAATGCCCGCACGGTCGCGCGCCCCACACCTGCAGAAGCTCCCGTGACGACGACGACCCGCGGCATGCGCTGCTCCTTTTCGACGAGGTGCAGCAATCGCGAGACCAGCGGGGAGCTCAGCAGTCTTCCGCAAGGACGCACTCATCCGGGCCGGCTCAGTTCGTGCACGCCGTCGGGTGTGCGCTGGGTCTGTGCCGCGGTAGTACTCGCGATCGCGGCACCGGGCTGTGCGGCCCGTGACAGCCATGCCGTATCGCCGCTCGGCGGCTCGCGCACGAGCTGGCGCTACGACGTCGTCCCCGTCGCCGACGGCGCCGAGCTGGCGATCGAGGCATGGCTGCCACCCGGATCACTCGCGGACCTGGTGGTCAAATCAGGGGCCGAGCCGTTCGTGCGCGACCTCGAAGTCGAGGACGCCGACGGGTGGAGCGACGTGCCGCGGCGCGGCGCGGCGTTCCACGTCCCGGAGTGCTCCCGGGGATGCCACCTGCGGTACCGCTTCGCCCTCCGGCGGGCCGCGGGCGCGCTGCACTCGGTCGACGGGGCGAAGGCGTGGGGGCCGGTGCTCGAAGCGTCGCCGTCGGTCTGGCTGCTGCACCCGACGCTCGCCCCGGAGGGCACGCGCTATCGCTTCCACGTGCCGGCGCCCGTGGGCGGCGAGGGCACCACCTTCGTCACCGGCGTCTTTGCCGCGGACGACGGCCCGCCGGACACGTACGAGGCGGAGGCCGCGAACATCGGCGTCGCGCCCTACGCCGCCTTCGGCCCGATGCACGTGCACCACGTGGAGGCGGTCGCCGGGACCACGCTCGACGTCGCGATCGTCCCGGGCGCGCTCGCGGTGGACGACTCCGCGATCGTCGGCTGGGCCTCGCGCAGCGCACGCACCATGGCGCGCTTCTTCGGCTGCTTCCCCATCGAGCGCGTCATGGTGCTCGTCGTGCCCGACGACGGGACCACCGTCCGCCATGGCGAGACGATGGGCGACGGCGGGGCGTCCATCGTCGTCGAGGTGGGGAGCCGCGCGACGCGCGAGGCGCTGGACACCGACTGGGTGCTCCCGCACGAGATGACGCACCTGGCGGTGCCGAGCGTCGCGCGCCGCCACCACTGGCTCGAGGAGGGGCTCGCCGTCTACCTGCAGCCCATCGCGCGCGCGCGTGCGGGAGAGATCCCGCCGGAGGAGGTGTGGCGCGAGTTCGCGGCCGGGATGCCGCGGGGCATGCCGTCGAGCGGGCTGCCGGAGGCGCTCGACGGCGCGCGCGACTGGGCGCGCGTCTACTGGGGCGGGGCCACCTTCTGCCTGATGGCGGACCTCGAGATCCGCCTGCGCACGCGCAACCGCCTGGGCCTCGCCGACGCGCTTCGCGGCGTGCTCGCCTCGGGCGGAAGCGTCGCGAGCGTGTGGGACTTCCAGCGCGTGCTCGAGACGGCCGACGCCGCCGTCGGCGTGCCGGCGCTCGAGACGATGCACGACGAGATGAGCCGCCGCGCGTGGACCGTGGACCTGCCGGCGCTCTTCGCCTCGCTCGGCGTCGTCGTCGAGGGGCAGAACGTGCGCCTCGTAGACGACGCGCCCCTCGCGGCGCTGCGTCGCTCCATCACCGAGCCGCTGCCCGAGGCCGCGCCCGAGCCGGCCGCGTGCCCCTGGGCGGCGCCGAGTCGCATGGCGCAGCGCTAGCCTCGCCTGCTAGCGTGCTGCGACGTGATCGGCCGACTCTCCGGCAAGGTCGTCGCCGAGACGCTCGACGGCGTCGTGCTCGACGTGGGCGGTGTGGGCTACGAGCTCGCCGTGCCGCTCGGCACCCTGGGCCGGGCGCGCGCCGACGACGCGGGGCGGGTGACGCTCTGGGTGCACACGCACGTGCGCGAGGACGTGCTCGCGCTCTACGGGTTCGCCGACGAGACCGAGCGCGTCGCGTTCCGCGCGCTGCTCGGCGTGTCGAACGTGGGGCCCAAGATCGCCGTGGCGGTGCTCGGCGCGCTTCCGGCCGCGGAGCTCGCGCAGGCCGTCGCCCGGCAAGACCTGGCGGCGCTCAAGGGCATCTCGGGCGTGGGGAAGAAGATCGCCGAGCGGCTGCTCCTCGAGCTGCGCGACAAGCTGCCGGCGGTCGCAGTCGCGCCGGCGGCGGCGGCGAACGGAGCGCCCATCCCTCGCCCGCCCACCGCGGCGGAGGAGAAGCTCCGCGCGATGCTCACGGGCATGGGGTTCAAGCCGAGCGAGGCCGAGCGGGCCGTCTCGACGCTCGGCCCGCGCGCCGCGAGCGAGCCCATAGAGGCGCTGCTCCGCGAGGCTCTATCGCTGCTGGCGAAGTGAGCTAGATTCCTGCGCCTCATGCAGGACGTGACGAGCTACATCGACGCGAACCGCAAGCGCTTCGTCGACGACTTGATCGAGTGGGTGCGCATCCCCGCGATCTCGAGCGACCCGAAGCACAAGCCCGACCTCGTGCGCAACGCCGAGCACCTCGCGGCGGCGCTCCGGGCGCTCGGCGCGGGGCGCGTCGAGATCTGGCCGACGCCGGGCCACCCGGCGGTCTTCGCCGAGTGGATGAAGGCGCCGGGCAAGCCGACGCTCCTCGTCTACGGCCACCACGACGTGCAGCCCGTGGACCCGCTCAACGAGTGGATCTCTCCGCCCTTCGAGCCCGCCATCCGCAACGGCCGCATCTGGGGACGCGGCGTCGTCGACGACAAGGGCCAGGTGCTCATCCACGTGAAGGCGATCGAGGCCTTCGTGCGCACCGTGGGCGCGCTCCCCATCAACCTCAAGTTGATCGTCGAGGGCGAGGAGGAGATCGGCAGCGACAACCTCGATAACCTGATGCGCCAGCGCCAGCAGGACCTCAGCGCCGACTTCGTGTGCGTGAGCGACACGGCGATGTTCGGCCGGGGCATCCCGTCGCTCTGCGTCGGGCTGCGCGGCCTCGCTTACGTCGAGGTGCACGTCGACGGCCCCGCGACCGACCTGCACTCGGGCAGCTTCGGCGGCGGCGTGCTCAACCCGGTCAACGCGCTCGCGAAGATGATCGCGACGCTGCACGACGACGACGGACGCGTCACCGTCGACGGCTTCTACGACGCCGTCCGCCCTCTCGCCGACGGCGAGCGGCGCGAGATCGCGGCGCTGCCGTTCGACGAGAAAGAGTGGCTCCGCTCGACCGGCGCGCCGGTCACGTGGGGCGAGAAGGGCTACTCGACGCTCGAGCGCGTCTGGGCGCGGCCGACGCTCGACTGCTGCGGCATCTCCGGCGGCTTCCAGGGCGAGGGCGCCAAGACGATCATCCCGGCGCGCGCCAGCGCCAAGGTGAGCTGCCGCCTCGTGCCCGACCAGGAGCCGGACGACATCTCGCGCAAGCTGGCGGCGCACTTCAAGCGCGTCGCCCCGCCTGGCGTGCGCGTGCGCGTCGAGACGCTGCACGGGGGCCGTCCGTACCTCGCGCCGACGGACCACCCCGTCTTCGAGGTGGCGAAGCGCGCCTTCACCAAGGCCTTCGGCAAGGAGACGGTGTTCATGCGCGAGGGCGGCAGCATCCCGTTCGTGCGGACGATCGCGGACGCGACCGGCAAGCCGTGCCTGCTCATGGGCTTCGGTCAGCCTGACGAGAACGCTCACGCGCCCAACGAGTGGCTCGACCTCGACAACTACCACCTGGGCATCAAGAGCGCGGCGTACCTCTACGACGAGATCTCCAGGATGGGCTGAGTCCGGGTGGCCTGGAGGCTGAATTCGGGTTAGTTCCTGCGCCACCCCGGCGAGGGACGAAAACAAATGGCGAAGAAGACGAAGGGCGGCGGCAAGAAGGACAAGGCCAAGGTCCGCAGGGAACGGCGCTTCGAGCCGATGTCGGTGATGTCGGCGCGCGTCGTGTATCTCATCGGCGCGGCAGGCGCGATCCTGATGGGCGCCGGAGCGTGGGGCCAGTTCGGGGCGATGCTCCAGGAGTCGTCGCCGCCGCCGCTCAAGATCGCGCCGTACATCCTCGCCGTCGGCGCGCTGCTCGTCGGCGCGGCCATCTGGGTGGGAACGAGCGGTGAGCCGGCGCTGCGGGTGGGGGACGGCGGCATCGCGGTCGAGAAGCGCGGCCTGTTGCGGATGCCCTGGTACGAGGTGAAGGAGATCTCCTGGAACGGCGAGGGCCTGCGCCTGGGCGGCAAGACCGACATGGGCGCGACGTTCGCCTACACCGCGAAGCTCGCGAGCCATCCGCAGGCCATCGCGTGGATCGTGAAAGAGGCGCGCGAGCGCATCCCGACGGCGATCGATCTGCCCGACGGGCCGGCCGTCCCCGATCCGCTCGCGAGCGCCGGCGAGGTGCTGACGCTCGAGCCGCCGCAGGTCGTCGGCAAGCACTGCGCGGCGAGCGGCCGCGTCATCGCGTACGAGCCGGACGCGCGCCTCTGCCCGCGGTGCGAGCGCGTGTACCACAAGGCGAGCCTGCCCGAGACGTGCGAGTGCGGCGCTTCGCTGGCCGAGGCGCGGGCGACGGCGCAGTCGGCGTAAGCTGCTCGACGCGCCGCCATGCTGGGCCTCGACGGCAAGCGCGTTCTCGTGACGGGCGCGAGCCTGGGGATCGGCGCGGCCGCGGCGACCCTCTTCGCGCGGCTCGGGGCGCACGTCGCCGTCGCGTACCGGTCGAGCGAGAGCGAGGCGGCTCGCGTCGTCGAGCAGGCGCGCGCGCACGGCGTGCAGGCGCACGCGTTCGAGGCGGACCTGTCGCGCTGGGACGAAGGCGAGCGGCTCGTCGCCGAGGTCGAGACGCGCCTCGGGCCGATCGACGTCGCCGTGCTCAACCACGGGATCTGGAAGGAGGCGGCGATCGACGCGATGCGCGCCGCCGACTACGACGAGACGCTCGACGCGAACCTGCGCGGCTACTTCAGCGTCGCCGGCGCGGTCGCGAGGCGCATGAAGCCCAGGCGCTTCGGGCGCATCGTGTTCGTCTCGAGCACCGCAGGCCAGCGCGGCGAGGCGAAGCACGCGCACTACGCGGCGACCAAGGGCGCGGTGATCAGCCTCACCAAGAGCCTCGCGCCGGAGCTCGCGCCCTGGGGCATCCTCGTCAACTGCGTCGCGCCCGGCTGGGTCGCGACAGGCATGTCGGCGGCGACGCTCGCCGACGCGCGCGAGCGCGACGCCGTGCTCCGCACGATCCCGCTCGGGCGCGTCGGAACGCCGGAGGAGATCGCGTGGCCCATCGCGTTCCTCGCGAGCGAGGGTGCCACGTTCGTGACCGGCGAGATCTTCAACGTCAACGGCGGCGCGGTGCTGGTGGGCTGACGCCGTGGTAGGAAGCGCCGCGTGAACGCCAGCGCCGCCATCCACAGGGTAAGCATTCTCGGCTCGGGGACGATGGGGCAGGGCATCGCCCAGGTCACCGCCTCGGCCGGCCTGAAGACGTGCGTGTTCGACGCCGTGCCCGGGCGCGCCGAGCAGGCGATCGCGGCGATCAAGGCGCAGCTCGAGAAGCTCGTCGCCAAGGGCAAGATGGACGCGGCGCAGCGCGAGAAGACGCTCGCGTCGCTCTCGGTCGCCGCCGACGTGCCGCGCGCGTGCCACGACGCCGACCTCGTGATCGAAGCGGCGCCCGAGTCGATGGACCTCAAGGTGAAACTCTTCGGCGAGGTCGTCGCCGCCGCCCCCGCGCACGCGCTGCTCGGGTCGAACACGTCATCGCTCTCGCTCACCGAGATCGGCGCGCGCATCGGCGCGCAGGAGCGCACCGTCGGCCTCCACTTCTTCAACCCGCCGCCGCTCATGGAGCTGCTCGAGATCGTGCGCGGCATCGGCACGTCGCCGTCGACGGTCGAGCGCGCCCTCGCGTTCGCGCAGTCGATCGGCAAGACGCCCATCGTGGTCCGCGACGTGCCCGGCTTCGCCACGAGCCGCCTCGGCGTCATCCTCGGCGCCGAGGCCATCCGCATGCTCGAGAGCGGCGTCGCGTCCGCCGTCGACATCGATCGGGCCATGGAGCTCGGCTACCGCCATCCCATGGGCCCGCTCAAGCTGACGGACCTCGTCGGCCTCGACGTGCGCCTGGCGATCCTCGACCACCTGCATCGCGAGCTCGGCGAGCAGTTCCGCGCGCCGGCGCTGCTGCGGCAGATGGTGCGCGCCGGCAAGCTCGGGAAGAAGAGCGGCGAGGGCTTCTACGTGTGGAAGGACGGAGTCGCGCACGCCAAGTGAGGCACGCGCGTTGCTGACGCCACAGGTGTGACCACACCTGCATCCATCGTCACGCAGCAGATCCCCTCGGGCTCGCGCCCTGCGAGCGGGCACGCCTCGCCGACCCCGTCGGTGTCGCGGCCGCCCCTTCCGCGCCTCGGGACGCGCGCATACGCGCACCTCTACTCGGACGTGCTCTGGCCCGCGTGGGAGCGGTTCGCCCGGCGGCGCTCCACCGCGGAGTACCTGGAGCTGCTCGAGCGCAGCCAGTGGACCGCGCCCGAGGACATCGAGCGCCACCAGCTCGCCTCGCTCCGCGCGCTGCTCGCGCACGCGGGAGCGAACGTCCCCTACTGGCGCGAGACGTTCCGGCGCCTCGGGTTCGACCCGCGCGACCTACGAAGGCGCGAGGACCTCGCCGCCCTGCCCGTGCTCACGCGCGACATCGTCCGCGAGCGCTACGCCGAGCTGGTGGACCCGGCGCTCGCCCCGACGAACCTCAAGAAGGGCACGAGCGGGTCGACCGGCGCGCCGCTGCGCTTCGAGTACTCGCGCGACAGCGAGTGCTGGCGGCAGGCGGCGAAGCTGCGCGGCTGGGGGTGGGCCGGCTACCAGCCGGGGCTCCCGACGCTGCACTACTGGGCGCGCCTGCACGAGCTTCCGCCCGGCGCGCGCGGGCTCAAGATGCGCGTCGACCGCGCGTTCAAGCGCGAGGTCTACGTCGACTCGATGCGGCAGGACGAGGAGGGGCGCCGCCACGCGCTGGCGGTCCTTCGCCGCCAGCGGCCCTCGGTCATCATCTGCTTCACGCAGTCGCTCGCGCAGTTCGCCCGCTGGGTGGTCGACCGCGGGCTGCGCGACTGGGACGACATCTCGATCCTCTGCGGCGCCGAGGCGCTGCTCGCCGGCGACCGCGCCGTGCTCACGCGCGCGTTCGGCCCGCACGTCTTCGAGACGTACGGCGCGCGCGAGACGATGCTCATCGCGAGCGAGTGCGAGGCCCACGACGGGATGCACCTGACGCAGGAGAACCTGCTCGTCGAGATCGTCCGCGGAGGCGCTCCCGTTCCGGTGGGCGAGACGGGCGAGGTGCTCGTGACCGACCTGCACAACTACGGCATGCCGCTCATCCGCTATGCCAACGGCGACATGGCGCGCATGGCACCGGAGCAGCGCTGCGCGTGCGGGCGCGGGCTGCGCAAGCTCACGAGCGTCGACGGGCGCCGGGCCGACATCCTCATCGACGGCGAGGGCAACCCGCTGCCCGGGATGTTCATCCCCCCGTTCTTCGTGGACCCGGACGCCGAGGTCGCGCGCCAGTTCCAGTGCATCCAGAAGCCCGGTGGGGAGCTGGTGCTGCGCATCGTGAAGGGCCGCGACTGGTCGCCCGATCGGATGGAGCTCAAGCTGCGGCAGCTCAGGCCGTACCTGCGCGGCCTGACGATGAGGCTCGAGTACGTCGACGCGATTCTCCCGGGCCCTTCGGGCAAGATGCGCGTGGTGGTGGTCGAGCGCCCCTGAGGTCCCGCGCGCTAGACTGGCGCCATGCCGCAACTCCGCGACGCATTCGTCGTCGACGCCGTCCGTACCCCCATCGCACGCTTCAAGGGAGGGCTCGCCACGGTGCGCCCCGACGACCTCGCCGCGCGCGTCATCGTCGCGCTGTGCGAGCGCAACGCGGCGCTGCGCGGGCGCGTGGACCACGTCGTCTTCGGCGCCACGAACCAGGCCGGCGAGGACAACCGCAACGTGGCGCGCATGGCGGCGCTCGTCGCGGGCCTTCCCTACGAGGTGCCCGCCGTGACGGTGAACCGCCTCTGCGGCTCGGGCCTCGAGGCGGTGTGCGACGCGGTGAGGCGAATCTGGACCGGCGACGCCGACGTGGTCGTCGCCGGCGGCGTCGAGAGCATGACGCGCGCGCCGTTCGCGTTCGGCAAGACCGAGGAGACCTTCTCGCGCACGCCGCCGAAGATCTACGACTCGACCATCGGCTGGCGCTTCGAGAACCCGGCGATGGCCGCGAGGTTCCCGCTGCTGTCGATGGGGGAGACGGCCGAGGAGGTCGCGGTGAAGTGGGGCATCTCGCGCGAGGAGCAGGACGCCTTCGCGGTCGCGTCGCAGAAGAAGGCGGCCGCCGCGATCGCCGCCGGCGCGTTCGACCGCGAGATCGTGCCGGTGTCGGTGCCCGCGAAGAAGGGCGAGACGGTGGCGTTCACCAGGGACGAGTCGCCGCGTCCGGACACCACGCTGGAGGCGCTGGCGAAGCTCGCGCCCGTCTTCCGCAAGGGGGGCACCGTCACGGCGGGCAACAGCTCGCCGATCAACGACGGCGCGTCGGGCGTGCTCGTCGTCAGCGAGGAGGTCGTGCGCGCCGAGAAGCTCGAGCCGCTCGCGCGCGTCGTGGCGCACGCGACCGCCGGGGTGCACCCGAACCTCATGGGCGAGGGGCCGATCCCCGCCGGCAAGAAGGCGCTGCAGCGGGCGGCGTGGACCGTGAAGGACCTGGACGTCGTCGAGCTCAACGAGGCATTCGCGGCGCAGTCGATCGCGTGCGTGCGCGGCCTCGAGCTCGACCCGGCGCGCGTGAACCCGAACGGCGGCGCCATCGCCCTCGGCCACCCCATCGGCTCGAGCGGGGCGCGCATCCTGGGCACGCTGCTCTGGGGCATGAAGGCCCGCGGGGGCAAGCGGGGCATGGCGGCGCTGTGCATCGGCGTGGGCCAGGGCATCGCGATGCTCGTGGAACGCTGAGGTCGGGAGAGGATTGAACAGGAAGACGGGAAGGCGGGAAGGCGGGAAGTCTTGCTTGGGAAAGACCCCCAAACCTTCCCGTCTTCCCGCCTTCCTGTGATCTCTCTCCGGGGCTGCTAGAACACGCCTCTCCCATGGCTGTTGGCGCAGAGCACCCGTACGCCGGCTTCGTGCACCGGGTGCAGAAGCCCGCGCGGTACCTGGGCGGCGAGCTCAACGCGCGGGTCAAGGACTGGAACGCCGTCGAGGCGCGCGTCTGCCTCGCCTTCCCCGACGTCTACGACATCGGGATGAGCCACCTCGGCTACAAGATTCTCTACCGCATCCTGAACGACGACCCGCGGACGCTCGCCGAGCGCGCCTACGCGCCGTGGGTCGACATGGAGCGCGAGCTCCGCGCCCGCGGTCTGCCGCTCGTGACGAGCGAGAGCGCCCGCCCGCTCTCGGACTTCGACGTCGTGGGCTTCTCGCTGCAGTTCGAGCTCACGTACACGAACGTGCTGCTCATGCTCGACCTCGGGGGCGTCCCCCTGCGCGCGAGCGACCGCGGCGAGGGCGACCCGCTCGTCGTCGCCGGCGGCCCCACGGCGACGCACCCCGAGCCGCTCGCGCCGTTCCTCGACGCGGTCGTCATCGGCGACGGCGAGGAGCGGGCGACCGAGCTGGCGCTCACGTGGACGCGGCTGAAGCGAGAGGGCGTGCCGCGCCACGAGCGCCTCCGCGCGCTCGCGAAGCTGCGCGGCGTGTACGTGCCGTCGCTGTACGCCACGCGCCTCGACAGCGACACGGGCTTCCACGTCGTCGACCGCGCCCTCGCGCCCGAGGCGCCGCTGCCCGTCGTGCGCACGCTGGTCGACGACCTCGATCGCTTCCCGTTCCCGGACGACAGCCCCGTGGGCGGGCCCGAGGCGATCTTCGATCGCATGTCGATCGAGATCGCCCGCGGTTGCACCGAGGGCTGCCGCTTCTGCCAGGCCGGGATGATCTACCGCCCGGTGCGCGAGCGCGATCCGGAGCAGATCGTGCAGACCGTCACGAGCGCGGTGCGCAAGAGCGGGTACGACGAGGCGAGCCTCACGTCGCTGTCGACCGCCGACTACTCGTGCATCGCCCCGCTGGTGAAGCGCGTGGCCGACGAGCTGACGCCCAAGCGCGTCTCGCTCGGCGTCTCGAGCCTGCGCGCCTACGGCCTCGGCGAGAACGTGCTCGACGACATGGCGCGCGTTCGCGCCGGCGGCGTGACGTTCGCGCCCGAAGCGGGCAGCCAGCGCATGCGCGACGTGATCAACAAGAACGTCACCGAGGAGCAGCTCCTCGAGACGGCCGAGCGCATCTTCACGCGCGGCTGGTCGAGCATGAAGCTCTACTTCATGATCGGCCTGCCCACGGAGGAAGAGGAGGACGTGCGCGAGATCCCGCGCGTCGGCGGGCGGGCGCGCGCGATCGGGCGGCGCGTGAAGAAGGCGGCGGGCGCGCCGGGTACGCCGCGCGTCACCGTGAGCGTCTCGACGCACGTGCCCAAGCCGCACACGCCGTTCCAGTGGTGCGCCATGGACGCACCGACGGACGTGCGCCGCAAGCAGGGGTGGCTCGAGGAGGAGGCGCGCGCGGCGGGCGTCGACCTGCGCACGCACGACTGCGACACCTCGTGGCTCGAGGCGGTGTTCGCGCGCGGCGACCGCTCGCTCGCGCCGGTGCTCGAGCGCGCGTACCGCGCCGGCGCGCGCTTCGATTCGTGGGAGGACCAGAAGCGCATGGACCTCTGGGAGGCGGCGTTCGCGGCCGAGGGCATCGACCCGGCGCGGTACCTCGGCACCATCCCGGTGAGCGCGCGCCTGCCGTGGGACCACATCGACGTGGGGCTCGAGGAGGGGTTCCTCCTGCGCGAGTACCGCAAGGCGCTGAAGAACCGGCTCTCGCCGCCGTGCGGCAAGGTGGCCGGCACCTTCGTGCACGCGACGAACCTCGAGGACGCGCACGCCGAGACGCGCCGGCTCGTCTGCTACGACTGCGGCGTCGCGTGCGACCTGTCGGCGATGCGCGAGCAGCGCGTCGTCTACCTGCGCAAGCTGGGAGCCGAGGCGCCGCGGCCCGTCGAGCCGCCGAAGCGCGCGCAGAAGGGACCGCCCCCGCGCCTCGTGCAGGGCGAGCCGCGCCGCTACCGGTTCGTCTACGAGAAGACGGGGCCGGCCGCGTTCCTCTCGCACCTCGACGTGATCCGCGCGCTCCCGCGCAGCTTCCGGCGGCTGGAGATCCCGCTCTTCTACTCCTCGGGCTTCCACCCCAAGCCGGACATGACGTTCGGCCCCGCGCTGTCGCTCGGCGTCGCGAGCCTCGCGGAGGCGGTGGACATGCGCATCGCCGCCGACCTCGAGCCGGCGGAGATCCTCGAGGACCTCAACGTGGGCGCCCAGCCCGGCATCCGCTTCATCGGCGCCGCGCGCCTCGGCGCGCAGGACGCGGGGCTCACGCGCATCGTCGACGGAGCGCGCTACGCGGTGGGCATCCCGCGCGACGTGCTCGCGTCCCGCGGCGGCGAGGCGTGGCTGCGCGAGCGCATCGACGCGGCGATGGCCGCCTCCGAGCTCCCCGTCGTGCGGCGCATCGACGGCATCGGCAAGCGCGTCGACGTTCGCTCCTTCCTGCGGCGCCTCGTGCTCGGCGAGGCCGACGCGACCTCCGCGATGGCGCGCGCCGGCATCGTCGGCGACCTCGTGGTCCTCACGGTGGACGTCGAGGTCCGCGGCAACGGCGGCGTGAAGATCGCCGAGGTCGTCGAGGTGCTCGTGGGGGACGCCGAGCTCCCGCACCGCGCCGTGCGCACCGCGATGGGCCTGCGGAACGCCGCGGGCGACCTCGTCTCCCCCCTGACCCTCGCGACCATTCGCGAGCTCAAGGCCCCGCCCCCGCGGGTCGAAGCCTCCCCCTCGATGGGCGACGCCTAGTCCTCGAAGGGCGACGCATGGACCCGGAGGGGCGAGGCATGGACCCGCGAGGGCGACGCATGGAACTCGTGGGGCGAGGCATGGACCCGTGAGGGCGACGCATGGAATCCGAGGGGCGAGGCATGGACCCGGCGGGGCGACGCATGGAACCCGAGGGGCGAGGCATGGCCCCGGCGGGGCGACGCATGGACCCGCGAGGGCGAGGCATGGAACCCGAAGGGCGAGGCCTGGTACCGCGAGGTCGCAGGGCGGTACCGGTTCTCACGGCGCCAGGGGCCTTGTTCTCAACCGCAGAGGCGCAGAGAGGAGAGGAGGCCGCAGAGAGCTGGGGGTGGACGCACGCTCGGCGGCCGACCTCGATCCGTCGGGCCGCGTGAGCACACCCCCAAACCTCTGCGCTCTCCTCTCCCCCTCTGCGCCTCTGCGGTAAAAAACGAAGCGCTGGAGCCGCTAGCGACCCTTCGTCACGGCCGTCCTTCGCGCCGTCGCCACGGGAGCCCCGAGCAGGCGCAGCGCGCGGCACACGTCGGCGTCTTTGCAGGGGCCGATGTTGCCCGCGGCGTTGGGCCACGTGACGGCCCAGGTGCCGTCGTCGGCGCGCGCGAGCACGGAGCGGTCGCGCACGTCGGGGCCGCGCCACGAGGGCGGCGCGTGCGGGAGCGTCGCCTCGCGATCGTCCGCGTCCGCCACGGCGAAGGGGTACTTGAGCGTCGGCGCGAGCCCCACCCGCTGCACCGGGCTCCCGTCCGGCAGCGCGTAGAGGAGCGTCGTCAGGCGCAGCACACCGGCGTGCGCGTCGTCGTCCAGGTACTCCTGCGCGCACCCCTTGCCGAAGGTCTGCGACCCGACCACCGGGCCGCGCCGGTACGCCGTGAGCGCGCCCGCGATCATCTCGGCGGCGCTCGCCGTGTCCGCGTCCACGAGCGTCGCGACCGGCCCGCGCCAGCGGTCCACCGCGGGCGGCTCGGGCGCGCGGTCCGTCTCGAGCGACCCGTCGCGGCGCTTCATGGGGAACAGCGGAGCCCCCGGGATGAAGAGACCCAGCGCGTCGATCGCCCCGTCCGTCGAGCCGCCCCCGTTGCCGCGCAGGTCGAGCACCACGCCGTCGAGCGCCCTGCCGTCCTGCTCGCGCGCCCTCAGGATGGCGCGCGTCAGCTCGTCGCCGAGGTCGTCGCGCACGTCGTGAATCGCGACGACGATCGCGTCGCCGTCGCCGTACTCCACGCGCTCCACCGGCAGATCGTCGTCGTCGTCCGCCGCCGGTCCGCTCGCGCGCGTCTCGGCCGGCGCGCCGTCGAGCCACGTCGTGATGGGGAGCCTCTCGCCGGCGCGCAGCACGACCGCCTGCGCCGGCGGGCGCGCGTCGCTCGCGGCGTACCCGAGCTGCTCGGTCTGCTCGAACGAGAGCCCCGCGGTCGGCACGCCCGCGAGCGAGAGCACCACGTCGCCGTCGGCGAGCGGCGGCGCCGCGCCCGCCTCGATGCGCACGCCGATCGCGGTGCGCTCGGCCTTGTCCCAGAGGCGCGAGGGCGGGCGCGCCTCGAGGTCCACCTCGTAGACGCTGGACTCCTCGTCGAGCGGGGCCCACGCCCCGTGGGGATCGATGGTCGGCACGTACGCGCGCACCGCGGCGGCGAGCACGACGCGCTCCCAGCCGTCGGCCCCGAGGGCGGGGAAGTACCTGGCGCGCGCGGCGTCGGCGTAGCTCTGCGCGGCGGCGCCGAGCTCGCGGTCGAGCGCCCCGATGTGCCTCCCGAGCGTCGCCGCCAGCGCGCGGGCCG
>DATJYG010000607.1:0-10856 GCA_035499695.1 Polyangiaceae bacterium | reverse complement strand
GAGGCGGGCGTAGCGGAAGGTGAACGCGGTGTGCGTCGTCGTCCACGCGAGCGCCACGGTCGCGAGGCAGAGCCCCGCCACCAGCCGAGCGAGGTCCGGTGGCAACGACCGCGCCTCGCGCACGAGCATCGTCGCCGCTAGCAAGCTGGCGGCCGACGTGATCACCACGATGACGTAGACCAGCGTGCGCCCCGGATCCTCGGCGCCCGCGCGGGCACGCGTGACGCGCGCGTCCGCCGAGAAGACGATGGTCCACTGCAGCGCCAGCAGCACGAGGCTTCCCACGTCCCACCCGACGAGGGCCGATGCGACGCTGGGGATCCGCTCTCGAGCGGCGAGCCAGGCCGCCACGCCCAGCGCCGCAGCGATCGCGACGCGCGCCAAGGCTCGTCGAGGATCGATTCTCCGGTGCGACGACACGCCCGCATCGTACGCCGTGGACTGCGGGGGTGAATGGGACTACGACACGCCCATGTTCACGAAGCGAGTCGCTGCTGGAGCCATGTCCCTCGCGGTGCTGCTGTCCACGGCCTCGTCGGGGGCTGCCCTCCAGGCGTACCTGAAGCTCAAAGGCCAGAAGCAGGGCGAGATCAAGTCCGACACCGCGTCCACCCCCGCGTCGCAGGCCACCGCCTCGAACATCCCCATTCTCGACTTCGACCTGGCGCTCGTGTCGCCGCGCGACGCGTCGTCCGGGCTCCCCACCGGCAAGCGCATGCACAAGCCGATCTCGATCCGCAGAGAGATCGACACCACGAGCCCCAAGCTCCTCCAGGCGATGAACACCGCCGAGGCATTCACCTCGTTCGTGCTCGTCCAGCCGGAGCCGGGCGTCGCGGGGGGCACGATCACCGTCACGCTGACGAATGCGCACATCACCGCGATCACGCCGATCGTGCCGGACGCGCTTCACCCGGAGCTCAAGACGGGGCGCAGGTTCGAGTCGATCGCCGTGACGTTCGACCAGATGGACGTGCAGCACTCGCCGAGCGGCAAGACCGAGTCGTACGCGTACTGACCGACGTCACCTGTCACTTCGCGTGGGCGAGCACGAAGTCGCCGACGACGGCCGCGAACCGTTCCGGCTCCTCCACGTGTCCCATGTGCCCGCTCTTCTCGAGAACGACGAGCTGGGCGCCGCGGATCCCCGAGGCGATCTCGCGTGCGAACGGCTCCGAGGCGATGAAGTCACGCGCGCCGACGATCACGAGCGTCGGCGCCTGGATGCCGGGGAACTCGGTGCGCATGTCGAGCGGGTGCCCCGTCTTCGCCGCCTGCGTATCGGGCGCCACCGAGTAGGCGACCTTGCCGGCCGCGTCGTACGCCGCCGCGTTCGAGTCGTAGTCGTAGAAGTACAGGGGCAGGATCTTCGCCCAGACCGCCGTGCCCTCCGCGTCGGTTTTCGAGTCTGGACCCGAGAAGGCGTCGATGGCTCCCTGATACCAGGGCTTTCCCTCGAACCACTTCTTGGCGTTGGCGAAGATCGCGTCGCCGAAGTCCTTGTCGGTCCGGTCCGGCGCGTCGTAGGCCACGAGCGCCGAGACCCGTTCGGAGTGCTGCGCCGCGTACCGGAGCGCGATCATGCCGCCGTGGCTGTGCCCGACGAGGCACATGCGATCCAGACCGACCGCGACACGAAACGCCTCGAGCTGATCGGCGTATCGCTGCAGCGAGTACTTCTGGTCCGGGGGGAGGCGACCCGACGCGCCGCTTCCGATGGGCTCGAGGTACACGAGCGTCAGGCGCTTCTCCAGCGACGGCATGCGCGCATACGTCCAGGTCAGCCCGGGACCGCCCGGCACGACGAGGCAACGCGGTCCCGAACCGGCCACGTGGTACGCGAGCGTCACTCCGTCGACGGGCACCGCGTGATCGCCGACGCCGAGCGCATCGGGCGCCTGCGGGTGCGAAAGGGGCTGGGGCGACGAGCCGCACGATGCGAGCAGCAGGATGGGAAGGGCTCGAAAGAACATCGGTGGGAATCTACCCCAGCCGCCGGGCCCCCGTTGTTAGACAGTGATCACTCTCTTTTTAGGTAGCGTTCACTCTCTTTGCGTGTCAGGCTCCCCGCCATGAGCTGGGACCTGGTCATCCGCAACGGGCTCCATTTCGACGGCACCGGCGCGCCGCCTGCGGCGCGTGACCTGGGTATCCGCGACGGCCGTGTGCTCGCGACGTCGGACGTGCCGCTCCCGGCCGACGGCGCACGCGTCATCGACGCGAGTGGCTGCTGGGTCATGCCGGGCTTCCTCGACATGCACACGCACTACGACGCGGAGCTCATCGCCGCGCCGTCGCTCTCCGAATCCCTGCGGCACGGAGTCACCACGGTCACGGTGGGGAGCTGCTCCATCAGCGCGATCCTCTCGGAGCCTGAGGACTGCTCCGACATGTTCACCCGCGTCGAGTCGATTCCACGTGCCCAGGTGCTGCCGTTGCTGCGCGAGCGCAAGACCTGGAGCACGCCGCGCGAGTACGTCGACTTCCTGCGGTCGCACCCGCTGGGGCCGAACGTCAATGCCTTCATCGGGCACTCGGACATGCGCGTACGCGTCATGGGCCTGGCCCGAGCCGTCGACCGCGACGCGCGCCCGACGCGAGACGAGATGGCGCAGATGGAGCGCTGGCTCGAGGAGGCGCTGGACGCCGGGATGCTCGGTCTGTCGAGCATGACCAACCCCTGGGACAAGCTGGACGGCGATCGCTTCCGCTCGAAGCAGCTTCCCTCGACGTACGCGACGTGGGGCGAATACAGACGCCTCAACCGCTTGCTCCGCAGGCGCGGGCGCATCCTGCAGTCGGCTCCGAGCCTGGTGAAGAAGGTCAACGCGCTGCTCTTCATGCTGGAGAGCGCCGGGCTCTCGATCCGTCCGGCGCTCAAGACGACGCTGCTCACCCTGGCCGACCCCAAGGCCACGCCGGGCATGCATCGCGCGATCGCGGCGGTCACGAGCTTCGTCAACCGCATGCTCGGGGCGGACGTTCGCTGGCAAACCCTCCCCGTCCCCTTCGAGGTCTATTCCGACGGCATCGACCTCGTCGTCTTCGAGGAGTTCGGCGCCGGCCGAGCGGCGCTGCATCTCGCCGACGAGGTCGAGCGCAACGCGCTCATGCGGGACGAGGCGTACCGGCGTCGCTTCCGGCGCGACTACGAGCGGCGGTGGACCCCCCGCGTGTGGCAACGCGACTTCCACGACGCGCACATCGTGGCGTGTCCCGATGCCTCGCTGGTGGGCCGCTCCTTCGGCGACGTCGCCGACGAGCGCGGCATCCACCCTGTCGACGCTTTCCTGGATCTCGTGGTGGAGCACGGGCGGGCGCTGCGGTGGCGCACGATCATCGCCAACCATCGGCCGGACGAAGTCGCCTTCATGTTCCAGCACCCGAGCGCGATCCTCGGGTTCGCCGATTCGGGGGCGCACATCCGCAACATGGCGTTCTACAGTCTCCCTCTGCGCGTGCTCCGTCTGGTGCGCGACCGGGAACTCGCGGGCCGACCGGTGATGCCCCTCGAGAAGGCCGTACGGCGCCTCACGGGCGAGATTGCCGACTGGCTGGACGTCGACGCCGGACACCTGCGGCAAGGGGATCGGGCCGACGTCGTCGTGGTCGATCCCCGGGCGCTCGACGAGCGTCTCGACGCCTATCACGAGGCGCCCATGGAGGGCCTCGGAGGCCTCGTGCGCATGGTCAACCGCAGCGACGGCACGGTGCGCGCCGTCGTGGTCAACGGACGCATCGCCTTCGACGGAGCGTCGTTCGACCCCGATCTGGGACGCAAGACGGGCTTCGGGCAGTTCCTGGCGGCAGGGACGAGAACCGTCGACGCCGTGGGCGAGCCGCAGCGCGTGGCGAGGGCTGCCTAGGTGACCGCCGCGCGCCGGACGCAGGAGGAGCGGCGAGAGACCACGATCCGGAAGCTCCTGGATGCGGCGACCGAGGCGCTCATCGAGGATGGGTACGCCGCCGCCAGCGTGCAGAACGTGTGCGACCGCGCGGGCCTGTCGCAGGGAGCGCTCTTCCGACACTTCGCCACGCGCGAGGAGCTCATGATCGCCGTGGGGCACGACGTGGGGCAGCGGACGCTCGCGCGCTACCGCCGCGAGTTCGAGGCGCTGAGCGCGAAGGAGAACCCGCTGGAGCTGGCGATCCGCCTGGTTCGCGACCGTTGCCGTTCGCGACTGAACCAGGCCTGGTACGAGCTCGCCATCGCCGCGCGCACCAGCCCGACGCTTCGCAAGAAGCTGCAACCCGTGGCGATGCAGTACTGGACGGACATCGTGCGACTCGCCGCGGGGCTGCTCCCCGATCTCCACGCCGCTCTGGGGGACCGCTTCCCGGTGCTCGTGTCGACGATTGTCGCCGTGTTCGACGGCGAGTCGTTGCACGGCTTCCTGCTGCCCGACCCGGGTACCGAGGAGGCGCGGCTCGAGATCCTGGGCATGCTCGCCGGTGCGTTCGCCTCCCCGCGGACCCGAGGGCATCGCAGCTGATTCAACGCCCGCCCGCCGAAACGCAGTGCCCGCGGGTATCGGCCTGCCCTTTGCTCACGCCACGCCGCGCATGCGTTCTCATCGCTTCACTGCGTCCCTCGTATCCATCCGTTCACGCGTTGCCATGGCGCGGGTGTCTGCTCTCGTTCTGGTCACGGCGTGCACGGGCGGGCACGGTCCGCACATCCAGCTCGCCACGCCGCCTGCTCCCGCCCCCGACTTCGGCGACATGTCCACCGAACCGCAGAGCCCCGGCGCGCCTGGAGGTTCGAGCCGTGGCTCGGACCTGTCAGGTAACGCATCCGCGAGCCGCAGCTCTCCCGCGAGGACGGTCGGCGTCGTCCTCGGCGTCGCAGCCGGAACGACGGCGCTCGTCACGGGCCTCGCGACCGGCGCGGTGACGTGCAAGCCCGGAGTCGATTCGACCGGCTCGTCCGACGCGGGCGCGTCGATGAACCTCTGCTCAGGCGAGCGAAAGCCCGCGCCACCCGACGTCGAGCGCGCGTTCCGACCCGGCGGGAGCGCGCGGTGAGATCAGGTGCGCCGATCGATCGTCAGCCTCTTCTTGCCGCCTTCTGCGCTCGTCCTGAAGGGCGATTTCACACTCCTGGCGTAGCGCGCGTAGCCCATTCCATGACGCTCCCTTCGTGCACGGCCGCGTACACGGCATCCCTCAACGCATTCGCCTCTGCGTGCGTCAACGTCCGCGAGAGATCCCTCAGCACGACCCGCAGAAGCACGTTCTTCTGATTCGGACCGAGCCGCAGCCGCTCCCTCGCCACCGGCGGTAGCGCCTCGTAGCTCGTCTCCCCGACGACCTCGATCGCTTCGACCACCTCCGCCCGATCCACGAGAGCCGCCCGTACGCGATCGCCCAGCTCCTCGGCCGTCGTGTCGCATCGAGTGACGATGGAGAGGTCGCGCCGCATCGGCGGCATCACCGACACGGCGTGATAGGGGGCCAGATCGACCATCTGCTCCGCGATGCGCGCGTCAGTGTGTCTCAGCAGCCGAATGTCCTCGATGCCTTTTCGCAGCATGAGCAACCGGTCGAGCCCGAGCCCCATCGCGAGCCCCGTGCACTCCCGCAGTCCCGACGCCTCGAGCAGCTCGGGATGAGCGAGCCCGCACTCGCCGATCTCGACCCACTGCTCCCCTCCTCGCACGTCGATCTGCAACCCCTCGATCGTGTACGGGTGCTCTGCTGGCACGACACGCCACTCCCGTCCGGGCAGCGCGGCCTCGACGACGATGCGGATCATGGCTCGCAGATCCTGCTCACCGAGCCGCCCCACGCCGCGCCGGACTCGCCACAGATCCAGCTGGTGGGGTTCGCCGGTGTGCATCCGATCGATGCAGTCGCGCCGGTACACGAGACCGGGGCACGCGAGCAACACGTCGGCTACGTCGCCCCCTGCGTGCTCGCAGAGAAGCGCAGGGATCATCGCTGACGTCTGCGTCCTGAGCACCGCGACGTCGCAGACGTATCTCGTGTAGCGCGCATCGCGCGCCGGTCCCTCGGGCGGGTACCGCAAACGGTCGTAGTTGTCGGCGACCGACACGATGGGACTCGCGCGGTGAACGCGCCGCGCGCAGCCCCATGCTCGGGCGAGCCCTTCGACGCAGGCATCGACCAGCAGCTGCATGGCGTGCGACCCCTGCGCGGGGTCCGTGAGATCGCGAATCGACAGCGCGCGCCGAACGTCCTCGGCGCTCAAGGTAGACGCAGACATCCTGTGCTCCTCTCGGTACGGGTCGGGTCGAATGGGTCTGACCGGCACCCCCCGGACCGCATCCGGGACATCGAGAGGAAGCTCGCCGCTGCTAACGCTACGCGCGCGACACCCCACGACGCCCGGACGGGGTCGGGGGGCACCTAAACTGCAGAGCGTGCACGCGAAGCATGGTCACGGGCTCAATCTTGGGCGAAAGGGCCAAACCGTCAAGGCTTCTCGTTCGTATGCGCGCGACCTTCGCCGAACGGGTCGGGAATGCGGCATGTCTCGCCAGAAATGAGAGAGAGGGGCGCGCCCCCTGGCGAGAATCGGAAGCTGGCCTGGCTTCGTCGGGCCCGAGGCGTCATATTTGCGCGCGATTGACGCTGAATCGGCCTCGAACATCACGATCATCACGCCCGACCGAGCGAAGGTCGCACGGAGATCACGCGAAGGGTGCCGGCGACGAGCCGATCTGCCTCGCGAGAGAAGCGTGATTGACTGGGACGGAGCCGCAATCGCGGGCTGTCTCCGCCGAGATCGTCACGCGCTTCGGATGATCCCGCGCGAATGAAGCGTGATCGTGCGTCAACCCCACATCATCGCGCGCGCTCAGGGGTTGCTCACTCCCCTTCGACCGGAGTCATGCCCGGACTCACGCTTCGTATCTGGGGCTCGGTCGTTCCCTTCGCCCATTCGCGCATCTTCTCGGCAGCGGTCTTGCGCTGGTCGGCGTTGAACACCGGAAGGATGGCCTCCTTCGCCCAGAACATCCGCTCCACCCTCGCCGCGGCGTGCGCCGCGACGTCACCCTCGGGGGCAACCTGGTCGAGCGAGAACTTGTCGCCCTTGAAGGCGTCGAGGATCTTCTTCCAGCGCTCGTGATGCGCCGCATACGACGGCTGGGCCTCACGGACTTCGCGCAGGCCGGTGAGGATCTTCTCCACGCTCGTCTTCTGGTCCGCGCTGAGCTTCAGCTCCTTCGCGATGTGGTCGGCCAGCGCCGCCGGCTCGTGGAACTTCTCGACGGCATCCCACCCCCGCTTGAGCGCGTCGACGAACGCGGCGCGCTGCGTCGAGTCGAGGATCGAATGGAGCTTCTCGAAGGCCGCGCGGTCCCCCGGATGCGCCTCGGCCTCCGCCGTGACGAGGGCCTTGACGTCCGCCCCGACCGCGCACCGATCGAGCTGTCCCTTCTCGACCTGATCGGCGAGCGCGGTCACGAGTCGCTCCCTCGCCGCCTTCACGGGCGCGTGACGTTTCTCCGCGTCGGCCCTCAACGTCTCGACCTGGGCCTTCTGGTCCGGGCGGAGGTTCACCTCGTCGAGTGCCTTGTCGATCAGCCTGCCCGCGGCGTGCATCGCGCTCGAAGTGGTTCCTTCGGCTTCGGTGGTTTGCTCCGGGGCGGCGGCACGCGCGAGCGGCGGGACCGCGGCGAGACCTAGCGTGAGGATGCTGGCGATACTGATGAAACGGGGGATTCTTCGCATGACGTCCTTCCTCGCCCGCCTCGCTCCTGCAGTCGCTGCGCCAGCGGGCGCAGGAAGCTCACTGCACGGACCAGCTGACGACGACCTGACCGTCTCCTGCGTTCGCCGCGGTCTTGATCGCGACGCCGGAGAGGGTCGATGCCGCGTAGGAAGAGCCGCCGCCTCCGCCGCCCCCGAAGCCATCGGCGAATCCGGCCCCTCCACCGCCACCGTAGTAACCGCCGCCACCGCCTCCGCCGCCGCCCGTGGCGCCGAGACCGTCGCCGCCGTTACCGCCGACCCCTTGCATCCCGGCTGCTCCTGCCGCGGCTCCGAGTCCAGGCCCGCCGTTTCCGGCTGCGGTCTGCGACGCGCCCTTGCCGCCGGCACCTGGGAGCGTACCCATCGCGTTCGAGCCATCGGAGCCTGATGCGCCACCGGCTCCGCCCGCGCCGCCCGTCGCGCCCTCCCCGGCGCCTCCACCGCCACCCGCGACGAGGATCCGCTGGGCGAGCGACGTGCCCTTCTGGCGCACGTCCGATGCTCCGCCTCCACCGCCACCGCCGCCGGTCTGTCCGCCCGTCCCGCCTCCGTTGAACCCTCCGGCCGCTTGCGTCACGAGGGTGCCGGAGCAGTCGCCCGGAGCGCCTCCCGCGCTTCCAACGTAGATGGTGAGCGTCTCCCCGGGCGTCACCGGGACCGCCGCGGTCACCGAAGCGCCCTTGGCGCCGGGGGCCATCGACATCTTGCTGGCGCACGACTGTCCGCCGGCGCCACCGTAAGCCGTGATCCCGACGACCGTGACACCCGCAGGAACGACGAAGCTCTGGGGCATGCCCGGGGACACGTAGTTGAACGTCAGCTCGCACGTTCCGGCCGGCCATTGTCCGCAGCTCGTGCACGCGAGCGCACCGCCTCCCTGTGAGACGCACGTGTCACCCGGTTTGCACACGGGGTTCGGCGGGCAGGAGCACGTGCCCCACCGGCTGTCGCTGCCGCAGGTCTCGGTGCCGTACGTGTTGCACTTCTCCGTCATCCCGGGGCTGCACGATGGCGCGTCGTCGACGGGAGACGAATCGGATCCCGGTGCGCCGTCGGATCTGGTGCCGCCTTCTGCCCCCGGGGCGGCGGCGTCTGCCACGCCTCCGTCGGTCTCGTACGTCGGGAAGACCAGCGAGCAGGCCGCGAGCCAGCCGACCGTCACGACAGTCGCGAGCAGGAGGAGGATGGCCTTCAGAACCGAAACCGGAGCACGCCCGGATCGAGCGTGACCGCCTCCACCGGCTTCTCGACCGTCGGGCGCGTGAGGTACAGCCACGTCCCCACCGCGAGCGCGACGATGCCGACGCCGAGCGCGACGTCGGCCACCGTGAACTTCGAGTCGACCGAGCTCTTGTCGTCCGCCGAGCACCCGGTGTCGCAATGGTCCGAGCCACGCTGGGCGACGCCGATGGAGCCGACGATCCCGAAGGTGGCCAGCGCTGCGGCCCCCACACCGCCCGCGATCCACGCCGCCACGGGAATGGGGCGAGATACGGCAACGGCGCGCGCGGGCGCTTCCGCCTCGAAGACGACGAACACCTCGCGGTTCTTCTCCCCCTCGCGCAGGACCACCTGCTGCGTCCGGCGCATCCCTGCGTGATCGAAGACGAACGAGTGCGACCCCGGGTCGAGGCGCACCGCTCGCGTGCCCGTCGGTGCAGGCGCGCCGCCGTCGATCGACACCTGGACGTCCGCGAGATCGTCGCCCTTCGTGTCTCGCGCGGCGAGCACCACCGAGGGCACCGCCTCGTCGACCTGGCGCAGCCACGCGAGGCAGTCGCTCACGATCTCGGCCGGGCACGTCGGGACGCCGCACGCCGTGTACTTGTCACGCGCGGCGAGGAGCTTGCCGGCGCGTTGCAGCTCTTGTCCCTCGACGGGAGCCGTGAGGCACACCTTGGGCACCTCGGCGTTCGCAGCGCCCGACGACGTCGCGACGACGGCGACTGCGACGGCAACGACGACGACGGCCCTCATTGGCAGTCCTGCGTGTATCGCTTGATCCCGGATTCGTCGACGTACGCACGGACGACGCAGGGCTTTGCGCTCGATGCTGGAGCTGGGCGCGCCGCGGGGCCACGAGGCGGAGGCTTGTGCGGACTCGAAGTCGTGGTGGGAGCAGAGTCGGTCGAGGCCACTGGAGCCGATGACGGCTGTGCCGAGGCAGGCGGAGCCTCGCTCGACGCCGAGGGCGAGGGCGACCCGGACGGGGCCGTCGCGATCGCCGCAGCACTCGTGGCCGGAGGCGCCTGATGCCGCAACACCCCCGAGAACCCCAGCGCCAGCACCGTGGCGACGGCAGCGAGCGCACCGCCGACGTACACCACGCGGCGACGAGGCGACGGTGTGACGAGTGTGCTGTTCGACGTCACCGAGATCGAGGACACCTGCGATTCGCCCGGTACCAGGGGTGCGCTCCGCGCCGCGCTGATGTCCGCGCGGGTCACCTCCGACTTGCCGACGTCCGAGCTCGTCTCGATCTCGCGCACGATGCGCGCACGCTTCTCGAGCACGTCGCCGGCGAGCCCGCGAACCCACGTCCCCACGCGCGTCGGGCTCGCGATGGGAACGGCCGCCTCCAGCGCCAGCGCCATCTCCTGCGCGGTGGCGAAGCGCTCGGCCTTGTTCCGCTGCAGCGCGCGAAGCACCACCTCGTCGACCGCCGCCGGCACCCCCTCCACGATGGTGCTCGGCGCCGCGATGGGCTCCTCGAGCACGCTCCAGAGGACGGCGGCGTCGCTGTCCCCCGCGAACAGGCGGCGCTGCGTCAGCATCTCCCACGAGACGATGCCGGCTGCGAACACGTCGGTGCGCCGGTCCACGCCTCCGCGCTGCAGCTGCTCGGGAGCCATGTACGCGAGCTTCCCTTTGACCTGGTCGCCGCGCGTGGTGGCGATGCGGCCGGTCGCCTTGGCGATGCCGAAGTCGATCACGCGCGGAACCCCGTCGGCGCCGACGAGCACGTTGTGGGGGCTGACATCGCGATGCACGATGTCGAGGGGCTCGCCCCCGGCGCCGGTCGCCTCGTGCGCGGCGTGAAGTCCGTGCAGCATGCCGCAGACGATCGCCGAGACAATGTCGAGCGGGATGGGCTGCCCCGCCTGCGTCGCCGCGCGCACGAGTCGGGAGAGCGACTC
>DATJYG010000606.1:0-9516 GCA_035499695.1 Polyangiaceae bacterium | reverse complement strand
GACGTGTGCAAGGCGCTGCACGCCGCGCACAAGAAGGGCGTCGTGCACCGCGATCTCAAGCCCGGCAACATCTTCCTGTGCGACGACGGCAGCGCCAAGGTGCTCGACTTCGGGATGAGCAAGCTGGCGAGCGCCGAGTCGCTCACGCAGACGGGCTACACGCTGGGCACGCCCGAGTACATGGCCCCCGAGCAGTGCATCGGGGCGCAGGTCGAGCCGCGGACGGACATCTACGCGCTCGGCGTGCTGATGTACGAGTCGCTGACGGGCGAGCTGCCCATCGTCGCGCAGAACCGGCGCGAGCTCCTCGACCTGCACCAGCGGCAGATCCCGACGCCCATGCGCCTGCGCCGGACCGATCTGCCCATTCCGGATGCGCTGGACCTCGCGGTGATGAAGTGCCTGAAGAAGCGCCTGAACGACCGCCCGAAGAGCGCCGCGGAGCTGGAGCAACTGCTCGCCGCGGTGCCGCTCGAGGGACTGCCGAAGAGCTACCCGCCGGGCACGAGCCGGCGTGCGCCGAAGAAGTCGACCGAGGAGGCGGGCGGCGGCGTCAACGGGGGCGTCAGCCGCGAAGCAGCCAGACGAGACCCGCAAGGCTGAGGGCGAGCACGCTCACGGCGGCGGCGACGACCGCGAAGTCGATGGCGCTCCAGCCGTGCCTGGGGCGCGGGGCCGCCGGCGCATGCTGCGTCGGCACGGCGGCGACGGGCGCGGCCGCCTCGGGCTCGGGGGCCGGCGTGCTGGCGGGTGCCTCCGAGCTCGCGGGCGGAGGCGGCGCCGACTCGTCGGGAGGCAACGGCTCGTCGGGCACCTCCTCGATGCGCGCGAGCGTCTCGACGAGCGGCTCCTCGAGCGCCAGCACGGTGCGGCCGACGCGGACCATCTGCGCGGAGCGCCAGGCCGCCTCGCGGTCCGTCGGCAACGCGTAGTCGCCCAGCCACGACCCGTTCTTCGCGCCGAGGTCGCGGACGAAGATCCCCGCCGCGCGCCGGATGACGTGCAGGTGCTCGCGCGAGGTGTCTCCGTCGCCCAGGGGCAGATCGCAGCTCGGGGCGCGGCCGACGACGTAGGGCCGGTCGTTCTCGGTGAGCTCGACCGCCGCGCCCTGGTCGTGCCCCTCGAGCACCACCACGCGCGGCACGCGGCTGCGGCCGGCGGCGTCCATGGCCTGCGCGACCAGGGCGAGCGCCAGGTCGCGGGTGGCGGCGGCGACGTCGCGCGTCGTCGGGCTCTGGTCCACGCGGAGCTCGATCCAGACGCGCCCGAGGCGCGCCATGTCACCCGAGCGCACGATGCGCGAGGTGCGCGGCGCGATCCGCACGCCGCCGACGAAGGTGCCGTTGGAGCTCCCTTCGTCCACGAGCACGAAGTCGCCGCCCTGCGCGCGCAGGCTCGCGTGACGGTGGCTCACGCTGGGGTCGGGCAGGCGGACGTCGCAGCTCGCGCCGCGCCCGATGACCACGCGCTGCGTGCCGTCGAACGTGAGCCGCGTGTCTCCCCCGGGGCCGCGAACGATGACCGTCAGGGCCATGAGTCCGCACGCTCCGAAGGAGTTCGGACTCGAACACCGGATGCGTCGTTCACGGCGGGGGAATGCTCCGGAGCGAGGGCTGGAAGTCGGCCGAGTGCCGCTCGATCCAGGCGATCACGTCCTCTGCGACGTCGCGCCCCTCGTGGCGGCTGAGCTCCTGGATCCCCGTCGGCGACGTGACGTTCACCTCGGTCAGCTTGCCGCCGATGAAGTCGAGTCCGACGAACACGAGCCCGTCGCCCGCGAGGCGAGGCGCCATGTCCGCCACGATCGCCCGCTCCGCGTCGGTCACCTGCGCCTTCTCGACCCGGCCGCCCGCGTGGATGTTGCTCCGCACGTCGTCGTCGCGCGCGATCCGGTTGATGGCGCCGAGGATCTGCCCGTCGAGGAGGAGCACGCGCTTGTCGCCGGCGCTGACGGCCGGAATGAACTCCTGAGCCATCGCGTGGCGCGTCCCCTCGTGCGTGATGTAGTCGACGATGCTGCGCGCGTTGCGGTCCCCCTTCTGCACGACCATGACGCCGGAGCCACCGGCGCCGTCCAGGGGCTTCACCACCCCGGTGCCCACCGACGCGAAGAACGCGTGGATGCGGTCGCGATCCGCCGTGACCAGGGTCCGCGGCATGTGCCGCGCGAAGTGCAGCGTGTAGAGCTTCTCGTTCGCGTCGCGCAGCCCGCGCGGGTCGTTCACGACGAGCACGCGCCCGCGCAGCTTCTCGAGCATGAGGGACACGTGCAGGTACTCGGCGTCGAACGGCGGGTCCTTGCGGATGAGGACGCAGCCGACGTCCGCGAGGCGCGCGTCCGCCACGGAGCCCAGCGTGAAGTACGGTGGCGTGTCGCTCACCGTCAGCGGCCGCACGCGCGCCCACACGTCGCCGTCGGCCACGTAGACGTCCTTCGGCTCGCAGTGCAGGTTCTCGTGCCCGCGGTGCTGCGAGGCGCGCTGGAACGCGAACGTCGTGTCCTTGTCGTGAAGGACCCGTTGCATCGGGTCCATGACGTAGACCAGGCGCATCCGCGCCCCAATCTAGCGTCAGCGGTCGTCGTACACCATGGCCGCGAGCTGCGCGCTGCGGTCGGGGTCGAGGTCGCCGGCGACGATGTATCCCACGCCGGCGCGCTGCGCCGCCGCCACCGAGTAGCCCTTCTCACGCCCGACGCGCACCTCGGCGGTGCCGATCGGACGGGGCACCAGGTTCGCGTCGCCGATCTGGATCTTCTCGGCGTCGTACACGAGCACGCTCACGCGCCGCTCGTCGGCTCCCGTGCCGACCACGTACTGGAGCATCGCCCCGCGCTGCGCGTGCAGCGGCAGGATGCGCGCGCCGACCAGGTGCGCGCCGGCCCGCTCGAAGCTGTTCGGCTGCAGCGGCACGCCCACGTAGCGCTCGAGGTTGCGCACCGACTCGGCGTCCTTCGCCTCGGGCGGCAGCGGATGGGTCACCTCGGCCATGAAGTCGGACAGCAGGTCGTCGCCGAAGCCGGCGCGCGTCTCGTTCGCCGCACCGATCGGGTTCGACCCGCGCGTCGCCGCGCCCCACATCAGGGCCAGCGCCGCCGCCGTCGCCAGGGGCACCATCGTGCGCCACGAGGACAGGCTCACCACGGGGGCCTTCGCCCCGAGCGCCTCGGCGTCCGCGTCCGCGCGCACGTCCTCGCGAACCTTCTCGGCCGCCATCGCCGTCGCCATGCGCTCGCGCAGCCCCACCGGAGCCGAAGTGCGCACGACGCGCTTGAGCGAACCGCGCATCGCGCGGAGCAGGTGCGCCTCTTCGCGGCACGTGTCGCAGCCGGCGATGTGCTCGTCGAGCTCGATCATCTTGGCTGCCTCGAGCTCGCCATCGAGGTAGGACCCGATCATCCGGGCCCTGTCGCGACATTCGTGAAGGGTCATACCGCACCTCGCTTGCGGGCGCGGTACTCGTCAAGTGAAGCGGTCTTCTGCATCTCTTCCTTCTTGCCGGCGGCCTTCTCGCCGACCTCGTCCTCGCCCTTCACGATACCGAGAGCGAGCGCGTGATTGTAGAGCGTCCGCTGCAAGAGCTTCCGCCCGCGGTGCAGGCGGCTCATCACGGTGCCGATGGGGCAACCCATGATCTTGGCGATCTCCTCGTAGGAGAACTCCTCGACGTCGCAGAGGATGACGGCGAGGCGGAACTCCGCCGGCAGCGCGTCGAGGGCGCGCTGGATCTCCTGCTCGACAAGCGGCATGAGCGCCAGCGTCTCGGGATCGCGCAGCTGCCGCATCGTGCTCGCGCTCACCCAGCCGTCGGCCAGCGGATCGGCGTCCGGGCCGTCGAGCACCGAGCGCTCGAGCCCGCCGCGACGGTACTTGTTGATGAACGTGTTGGTCAGGATGCGGAAGAGCCACGCCTTGAGGTTGGTCCCGGCGTGGAACTGGTGGCGAGCGCGCATCGCCTTCACGAACGCGTCCTGCACGAGGTCTTCGGCCTCGGTCGGGTTGCGGGTGAGCTTGCACGCGACGCCGTACATCGCGTCGAGGTGCGTCAGCGCCTCTTCCGCGAACGGGTCGTTCTTCGTTTCGGCAAGGGAAGAGGCCATCGCTGAGGTCCTGTGGGCACCAACACCGGGCCCACCGGGGTATTCCCCAGTGTAATCACCCCTTCAAGCGCTTCTCGAGCTCCTCTATACGCTCGTTCAGGCGCTTCACCTCTTGCTGGAGCTGCTGGAGCGGGCGAAAGCTCGCGAGTATCGCCCTGATGCGCTCGTCGAGGTTGTGCTGGACCTCCTCGAGCTTGCCCTTGGCCTGATCGACCAGCGTCGGCTTGGATTCCTTGGCGTTCACGTCGGCAATCTCCGTCCCGCCCCTCGCCGGGGGGGCCTCGTCCTGGTCAGGGGCCGGGGCCGGCTTCGAGCCCGGGATGAGCCGTCCGATGGGGCCCTCTCGCAGGTCGGCCAGCACCTTCTCGGTGCGCGCGTGGATCAGCTCCTTGAGCGTCTGCAGCGGCACGCTGCGCGAGTGGGCCTTCTGCTCCTCGTAGATGATCTGCGCGAGGGTGATCTCGGTGAGGTCGTCCTTCGTGTTGTTGTCGATGATCTGGACTTCCTCGCCACCGCGCACCATCTCGGCGATCTGGAGCAGCGTGACGTAGCGGCTGTCCTTCGTGTCGTAGAGCTTGCGGTTCGAGTAGCGCTTGATGATGCGGCGCGGCTTCTCGGAGGGGGCTGCGGCTGTCTCGGGCTTTGTGTCCAAGATCGATCCTTTCCGTCCCTTGCCTCCCACGATACCACTAACGCGCGGAGTCAATCGTGGGAGAAGCACGCGCGGAAAGCGCGGCCGTCACTTTGGAAAGCGCTTCGGTGCGCTACAGCGGCGGCGCCGCTCACGCGCTCGACGGCGTTTCCCTGCTCGCCCGGGCAGGGGAGGTCACCGCGGTGCTCGGGGCGAACGGGGCCGGCAAGTCGACGCTGCTCAGGGTGGTCGCGGGCCTCATCGTGCCTGACCGCGGAACCCTGACGCTGGGCGGCGTGGACGCGCGAAGGCTGGACCGGCGCGAGATGGCGCGGCGGGTGGCGCTGGTGCCGCAGACCGAGCGCGTCGCCGAGGGCTTCCGCGTGCGCGAGGTGGTCGCGATGGGACGGTCGCCGCACCTCGACGGCTGGATGCGCGCGCGGCCGGAGGACGAGGCCGCCGTCGAGGACGCGATGGCGCGGTGCGACCTCGTGCATCTGGCCGACCGCGACGTCGCGACGCTGAGCGGCGGCGAGCACCGGCGCGTCGCCATCGCGAGAGCGCTGGCCCAGAGGCCGAAGGTGCTCGCGCTCGACGAGCCGGCGGCGTTTCTCGACATCAAGCACCGGCTGGCGCTGCGCGACGTGCTCTCCGACGTCGCCAGGCGCGACGGGGTCGCGTGCATCGCCGCGCTGCACGACCTGGAGGACGCGGCGCGCCTGGCGAGTCACGTCGTGCTGCTGCGCGCCGGCAAGGTCCTCGCGGCGGGGACGCCCGCGGACGTCATGACGCGCGAGCTCCTCGCGAGCGCCTTCGACGTCTCGCCTACAGCGCTTGACGTACCAGTCGCTCGAGCTCCGAGTCGCTCGTGATGCCGGCGCGCACCGCGGTCACCTTGCCGGTGCGCGAGACCACCACGAGGGTCGGCAAGCTGTCCGCCTCGAAGGAGCGCATCGCCACGCCCGTCGGGTCGCGCACGATGGGGTACGTCAGCCCCGCCGACTGAGCGAAGGCCGCGGGATCGCCCTCGTCCGGCTTGTCCTCGTTGACGCCGACGACGACGACGCCCTGGTCGCGCCAGCGGCGCCACACGCGGTCGACGATCGGGGCCTCGGCGCGGCAGGGCTGGCACCAGGTCGCCCAGAAATCGAGGAGCACGGCGTGGCCGCGAAGCTCGCTCAGCTTGAGGCTCGCCGGGGGCGCGCTCGGGGCGGGCGTGGCGGTCGTCAGGCCGCCGCCGTTGGCGACGACCGCGAGCGCGAAGTCCGGCGCATCGTGGATCTCGTGGTGGAAGATGCGCGGGAGCAGCGCGAACCCGCCGAGCAGCACGAGGACGAGCCCGAGCACGCCGAGCGTGGACTTCGGGGACTGCGCGTCCATCGCCTAAGCACTTAGCACGGCGGGCTCGGTCGCAGCGGCGATGGCCAGCGAGTGCACCGGGGGGAGCGATACGACGAACGCCGCGCCGCCGAGGCGCTCGCTCGGCCTCACCACGATGGCGCCGTTGTGCTCGACCACGATCTTCTTGACGATGGCGAGCCCCAGGCCGGTCCCTTCGGCCTTCGTCGTGAAGTAAGGATCGAAGACGCGCTCGCGCATCGCGTCGGGGACGCCGGGGCCGTCGTCCTCCACGAGAAGGTCGATGCCGTCGCCGCGCGCCTCGGCGCGCACGACGACGTGCCCCCGGAGCTCACCGTCCTTGCTGGGACGAGCCCCACGGATCGACTCCACTGCATTGCGAACGAGGTTCACGAGCACGCGCCGCATCATCTGGCGGTCGATGGCCGCCGGCATCGGATCGGGCGGCACCTCCCAGCGCACCTGCACGTCCTTCGCGACGATCACGTCCTCGGCGTTCTCCTCGGTCAGCTCCGCGCCGAGGTGCCCGAGCTGCTCGCTGCACTCGCGCAGGAAGTCGCGCAGGGTCGCCTCCTTGAGCTCCGCGTGCGGCAGCCTCGCGAAGGACGAGAAGTTCCCGACGAGCCTGCGCAGCGTGCCCACCTCCTCCTCGACCACCTCGAGCGTCGTGTCGAGCAGGGCGCGGTACTTCGAGTCGGCGCCGGGGTACTTGCGGTGGCACTCCTGCACCGCGAGCTGGATGGGCGTCAGCGGGTTCTTGATCTCGTGCGCGAGGCGCTGCGCCATCTCCTGCCACGCGCCGATCCTCTGCAGGTACTCGATGCGTGCGCGCGACTGCTGCATCTCGCCGAGCATCCTGTTGAACACGCGCGCGAGGTCCGTGAGCTCGTCGGAGCCCGCCACGGGCACGCGCACGTCGAGGTTGCCTGCGGCCACCTCGTTGATGGCCGTGGAGAGCTGGTTGATGCGCTTCGTGATGCCGCGCGCGAGCAGGAACCCGAGCGCGAACGTCGCTATCGCCGTGAAGGCCAGCAGGATCGCGAAGAATTCGTAGTACAGGGCGTAGACGCGCTCGCGCTCCTTCGCGAATTGCGCGTAGGTGGCTTGCACGTTCCCCGCCTGCTCCAGCTCCCGCTCGTAACGGCGGTCGAACGCGAACGTGGCGACGAGCTGCGGCGGATTCTCGCCGTCGCCCAGCGGCCTCTTGACCGGCAGCTTGCGCTCCGTCGCGTCGTCGAGCGGCCTGCCGCGGTCCCTGGAGGCGAGGGTGCGCGCGTCCTCGTCCTCCACGGCGAGCGATACGAGATTGTCGTAGCGGGGGAAGAGCGCTTCGAGGGCGTGCGCGGCAGCGGCGGGGTCACGGCGCTTGGCGGCGTCGCGAAGGGCGGGATCGCCCGCCATCGCCCCGGCCTCCTGCTTCATGTCGTCCTTCACCGCCTGGATGTAGTCCTTGTAGAGGTCGATCCCGCGCTCCAGCTGCGCGGCGACCTCGGGCCGAAACCACACCGAGCTGGCCGAGTTGAACATCGTGTTGCCCAGGGCCGCCGCGATCACGAGCGGGAGGATCGCCGTGAGCAGGATCACCAGGGCCAGGTTGCGCTCGGTCTTGCGGAGCATGGGGCCGGCACCGGCAGGATACCCCTCAGCCGGCTGCGGACCGTGGGCATTGCGCGGGCGGGGCTTCCCGGCAATGCTCCTCCACCTCATGAGCCAGAACCTCCTCGAGCAGCTGTCGAAGATGACCGTGGTCGTCTCGGACACGGGCGACATCAACGCGATCCGCAAGTTCAAGCCGCGGGACGCGACGACGAACCCGTCGCTCATCATGGCCGCCGCTCAGATGAAGGAGTACGCGCAGGTCGTCGACGACGCCCTCGCGTGGGCCAAGAAGGAGGCCGGTGACGGGAGGAACAGGGACGCAATCGTCAAGAAGGCCATCGACCGGCTCAGCGTCGAGTTCGGCCTGCGCATCCTCCAGATCGTCTCGGGGCGCGTCTCGACGGAGGTCGACGCGCGACTCTCCTTCGACACGAAGGCCACCATCGAGAAGGCCCGCACGCTCATCGGGCAGTACGAGAAGGCCGGCGCGAAGAAGGAGCGCGTGCTCATCAAGATCGCGTCCACGTGGGAGGGCATCCGCGCCGCGGAGGTCCTCGAGAAGGAGGGGATCCACTGCAACCTGACCCTCCTCTTCGGGATCCATCAGGCCATCGCCTGCGCCGAGGCGGGCGTCACGCTCATCTCGCCCTTCGTCGGGCGGATCCTCGACTGGTACAAGAAGTCGACGGGCCGCGCGTCCTACGAGCCGCACGAGGATCCGGGCGTGCTCAGCGTCACGCGCATCTACGAGTACTTCAAGCACTTCGGGTACAGGACCGAGGTGATGGGGGCGAGCTTCCGCAACATGGGCGAGATCACCGAGCTCGCCGGGTGCGATCTCCTCACCATCGCGCCGAACCTCCTCGACGAGCTGCAGAAGACAGAGGGCATGCTCGCGCGCAAGCTCGACCCCGCGAAGGCGAAGACCGCGAAGGTCGACCGCATCGCCATCGACGAGGCGACTTTCCGCAAGATGCACGACGCCGACAAGATGGCGAACGACAAGCTGGCCGAGGGCATCGCCGGCTTCACGAAGGCCATCGAGCAGCTCGAGAACTTCCTCGGCGACCGGCTCGACGCGCTGGGGTCGCCCGAGCGCGCGAAGGCCAAGAGCGAGGCGCTGGCTCAGCTCTTCAAGGTCTACGACATGGACGGCGACGGCATCATCACCCGCGAGGAGTGGGGCGGGACCGACGCCGTGTTCGACGCCATCGACGCGGACCACGACGGGCGCATCGGTGTGGACGAGCTGGCCGCCGGGCTAGGAGCCGCCGCCTCGCTGTAATGGGTGTACTCTCGGGGGCGACATGCTCCCCGAGCGCAAGCAGGTGCTCATCGTCGACGACGAGCCGAACCTGAGGAAGATCCTCAGCGCCCAGCTCTCGCGCGACGGCTACGACGTGATGACCGCGAACGACGGCGAGGAGGGGCTCGCCGCGCTGAAGGACCATCACATCGACCTGGTCATCACCGACCTCAAGATGCCCAAGGTCGACGGGATGACCCTCCTCAAGAAGGCCCTCGAGGAGGACCCGGAGCTACCCATCGTCCTCATCACCGCGCACGGGACCATCGACACCGCGGTGGAGGCGCTCAAGAGCGGCGCGTTCGACTTCGTCACCAAGCCGTTCGACAAGGACGAGGTCAGGCAGATCGTCGCGAAGGCGCTCAAGACGCGCGACCTTCGCGCCGCCGACGCGACGCCCGCGCGCGACGCGCGTGATGCGCGCTTCGGCATCATCGGCCACAGCCAGGGGATCCTCGACATCTACGCGATCCTCGAGCGCGTGGCGGACACGCCGACCACGGTCCTCATCAGCGGCGAGAG
>DATJYG010000605.1:0-5662 GCA_035499695.1 Polyangiaceae bacterium | reverse complement strand
TCGCCGTGGCCATCGTGTTGGCCGTGTACTGCCCACCGCACGCGCCCGCGCCGGGACACGCGCGGTCCTCGATCATCCGCAGTTCGCGCTCCCCGATGCGGCCCGCGGCGTGCGCGCCCACCGCTTCGAAGACGTCCTGGATCGTCAGGTCGCGGCCCTCGAAGCGTCCGGGCGCGATCGCCCCGCCGTAGAGCATGAGACCCGGCACGTCGAGACGCGCGAGAGCCATGACGGTGCCCGGCAGCGTCTTGTCACAACCGGAGAGCGCCACGACGCCGTCGAGCGCGTGCGCCATCACGAAGAGCTCGATCGAGTCGGCGATCACCTCGCGCGACACGAGCGACGCGCGCATCCCGTCGGTGCCCATCGAGATGCCGTCGGAAACGGCGATCGTGTTGAACTCGATCGGCGTGCCGCCGGCGTCGCGGATGCCCTGCTTCACGTGCTCCGCCAGCGCGCGCAGATGCACGTTGCAGGGCGTCACCTCGGTCCACGTGTTGGCGACGCCGACGAGCGGCCGCTCCAGCTCGGCGTCGGTGAACCCGGCGCCCTTGAGCATCGCCCGGGCCGGCGCGCGGTGGTTTCCTTTCTTGAGTGCGTCGCTTCGCATGCGGTTCGTCGGTTCTTGGAGGAAGGAAAAAAAAGCCCCCGCATCCCTTTCCGGGTGCGGGGGCCGTTGGAGGGGACAGGGATTCCCTCAGGTCGGCGGCCCGCACCCGGGCTCAATAAGGCCGAGCCCTACGAGGACAGGGATTACGAGGAGGGCGGCCGTCGACATCGATGGGAAGGGTGGACCTCGTTGTGCGCCGCGTCAAGAGCGAATGACGTGAAATTGACGCGGGACGTTATCGAGACGCGCCGAGAAAAACAGCGAAGACGCGCGGCTGACCCAGCCGTACCAGCGCGTCGCGTCATGGCTGCGTCACGGCTGCGTCATGGTCGCCTGCGCCTGCTTTGCGTCCCTCGCCGGGGGGACGTGCTATCGCGTGCGGCCCCCGTGCGCGTCGCCCTCGTCTATCCGCCGTCGTGCGATCCGACGGCTCCTTACCTGAGCGTGCCGACGCTCGCGGCGTGGCTCCGCGCGAACGGCATCGAGGTGCTTCCGGTCGATGCGAACGTCGAGGCGTGGGAGTGGCTCCTCACGCGCCACCGACTCGAGCAGCTCGCGGCGCGGATCGAGAGTCGCCTCGCGTCGCTCGACGCACAGCCGTCGCTGTCGCACGAGGACCAGCTCGCCTATGCGGCGCTCTCGGCCGCGCGTGATGACGCGGCGGCCGCACCCGCCGCCATCGAGGATGCGCTCGCCGTCCTGCGCGACCGGACGGGGCGGCGCTTCTACGATCCGCGCGCCTATGCGCAGGCGGTGGCGACGGTGGACGCCGCGCAGCGCGTGGTCAGCGCGGCGCACCATCCGCTGTCGGTCGACTTCGTCGCGTACCGCACGCCGTTCTCGCTGCTCTCGGCCGAGGAGATGGCGCGCGACGCCGCCGAGGGCCGCGATCCGTTCCGCGACTACTTCCGGGAGCTCGCGCGACGGCTCGTGCGCGAGGGCGTGGGGCTCGTCGGCATCTCCGTCGCATTCCCCGGGCAGGTGCAGCCCGCGTACTCGCTCGCCTACGCGCTGCGCGAGCTCGCGCCCGGCGTGCACGTGACGGTGGGCGGGCCGGCGCTGACGCAGATGCTCCTTCGTCTCGAGGGAGAGCGGCTCGAGAAGGCGCTCGGCCCGTTCTCGTCGGCGGTCGTGTACGAGGGCGAGTTCGCGCTGCTCTCGATGGTGCGTGCGCTCGAGCGCGGCGAGGATCCGGCCGCCGGCGGTCGTGTCATCCGCGGGACGACCGTCGAGGACATGTCGATCCTCCCGCCGCCGGACTTCGACGGCCTCCCGCTCGACCGCTACCTCGCGCCGGAGCTCGTGCTCCCGTACGACCCGACGCGCGGCTGCTACTGGGGCGTCTGCACCTTCTGCCACTACGGTCTCGCCGAGGTGGGAACGGCGAAGTACCGGGAGCGCCCGCCCGAGGCGGTGCTCGACCACCTCGAGGCGCTGCAGAAGCGCCACGGCACGCGCGTCTTCTACTTCTCGCAGGACGTGTTCTCGCCGCGCATCGCGACGCGAATCGCGCGCGGCATCGTGCAGCGCGGTCTCGACGTGAAGTGGGGCACCGACATGCGCCCGGAGAAGGCGCTCGGCGAGGAGCGGTGCCGCGAGCTCGTGGCCGGCGGACAGATCAGCGCCGCCCTCGGCGTGGAGAGCGCGTCGCCGCGCGTGCTCTCGCTCGTCGACAAGGGCATCCCCATCGAGGCGGTCGAGAGCGCCATCGTGAACCTCTCGCGCGCCGGCGTCGCGGTCGAGGCGATGTGCTTCAGCGACTTCCCGACCGAGAGCTACCGCGAGGCGATGGAGACGGTGCGCTTCGTCCAGGCGCGCGGTGACGACCTTTCGCTCTTCATCCTCGGTCGCTTCGACCTGACGCACGGCTCGCTCGTGGCGCAGCGACCCGGGGACTTCGGCATCGCCGAGGTCTGGGGCGTGGAGGGCGACGAGCTGGGCACCGGTCTCTTCTTCGCCGAGCGGCGGCGGCCCAAGCGTCCCGCGGAGCAGGCGAAGCTCGAGGAGGCATTGAGGTCGCTCTCGTCGCGATGGAGCCTTCGCCGCTATCCATGGGCCGGCGCGCTGTCCACGGCGCACACGTTGCTCTGGTACGCGCACCACGGTCCGGGCGTGTTCCGCCGGCTCGGGCTTGCGCCGGAGGAGCCCGCGGGCCCCTCGTCCCGCGCGCCCGCCGCGGCGGCTCGTCGCAAGCCGCGCTTCGACGTGGCGCGCGTCGCCGAGCAGAGCGCCGCACGCGAGGCGGAGCTCTGGGAGCGCATGGTCAACGACGAGCGACGCGTCTCGCGTGCGACCTACGAGGCGCGAGCCGCCGCGCTGCCGCACGCGAAGCCTTCGCCCGGACGCGTGCGCGCGGTGGCCAGGGCCGAGGTCCGGGCGGCGGGACGACGCCCGTCCCACGCGGCCAACGCCACCAAGCGCTGACCCGGCGCCTTCCGCCTGCGCTCCTCTTTTCGCGCTCGGCCGGAACGTGATGCGCCGACGTCACGCTGCGGGCGCACTTTGCAGCCGCTGGCAGACGGGACGCGTTTGAAACCTGTACGTCCTTGGCCGGGCCATCTGCCCCCGTGTACGCGCTCGTGCACTGCGGGAGATGAACATGCGAGGATTCCCTTGGCTGCTTGCGCCGCTCGCGATTGCCCTTGCCGGGCTCGCGTACGCGTGTGGTGGGGCGACGACGCAGAGCTCGGCCGGCCATGGCGACGCGGGCCTCGACGTGGCGGTCGCGATCGACGCGGGCGCGTGCGTGCCCTGCACGGCGCAGAGCGACTGCAGCGCGGGCACCATCTGCGCGCCGCTCGGAGGCAGCGGTTCCTTCTGCGTGAAGTCGTGCGACACGAGCACGCAGTGCGCGAGTGACGAGACGTGCACCCCCGTAGAGAGCCCCACCGGCGGGCAGGCCGGCGGCTGCGTCCCGCGCGGCGGCGTGTGCGGCGGCTCGCCGACGAAGGACGCGGGTGGCGGCGGCATCACCGACGCCGCGGGGTGCTCGAACCTCGCTCCGCCCGAGAAGATGGCGAGCTGCCAGTGTCCCTCCGGCCGCACCTGCAGCCCGAACGGCTGCCGCTACGGGGACTACTGCAACACCACGAACAACATGTGCCAGCCGGCGCCCGTCGGCTGCGGCACGGCCGGTGGCGTCTACGACGCCGGCGCGCCTCCGACCGGCAGCGTCGGCACCGACGGCGGCGCGGTCTCGCGCCTCCTCTTCGCGCTCGTGGGCGACACGCGTCCGCCGAACGAGGACGACACGTCCGGGTACCCCACGCAGGTCATCACGAAGATCTTCGGTGACATCCAGGCGCTCTCGCCGCGCCCGTCGTTCGTGGTCTCCACCGGCGACTACCAGTACGCGAATCCGACCGGAACGGAGGGGCCGACGCAGCTCGACCTCTACGCCGGCGCGCGCGCGCAGTTCACCGGACCGGCGTTCCCCACGATGGGCAACCACGAGTGCACGGGGCTCACGAACTCCAACTGCGGCACGGGCAACCCGGACGGCATCACGAACAACTACACGGCGTTCCTGCAGAAGATGCTCGCGCCCATCGGGCAGACGGATCCCAACTACGAGATCGACATCAACGCGTCCGACTCGTCGTGGACGGCCAAGTTCCTCTTCGTCGCCGGCAACGCCTGGGACCAGACCAAGGCCAACTGGCTCGACCAGGCCATGTCGCGCGCGACGACGTACACGTTCCTCGTGCGCCACGAGCCGGCGAGTGCCAGCAGCGCGCCCGGCGTCGGTCCCGCAGAGGTGATCATGACGCACCACCCCTACACGCTGTCCTTCGTCGGACACACGCACACGTACCAGCAGTCGGGCCCGCGCGAGGTCATCATCGGCAACGGCGGAGCTCCGCTGAGCGGCGGCGTCGACTACGGCTTCGGCATGATCAGCCAGCAGTCGGACGGCTCGATCGCGGTCGACATGATCGACTACTCTACGGGGCTGGCGGACGCGACTTTCCACTTCGCCGTGAAGCCCGATGGGAGCCCCGCGCAGTAGCAGCAGCAAGCGAACTTCGACCATCGCGATAGGGGCTGCCTTCGTCGTTGCCGTCGGGGTGGGCCTGACGGTGCGGCACCTGTTCGCGGCGCGCTCGAAGCGGCCCGCCTCGGCACGGGCGACGTCCGCGTCGGCCGCCGCGCGCAACGAGCGGATCCTGCACGTCCCGCACATGCCGGGATCGATCACGCTCGACGGGGACACCGACGACCCGGGGTGGACCTCGCAGCCGGGTCCGGGCCGCACCCGCGACTTCGAGTTCGAAAACGGCGCGCCGGGGCGGCCCTTCTCGGAGGTGCGCCTCGTGTGGGGCGACGGGTTCCTCTACCTGTCGCTCTACGCCTCGGACGAGAACATCCAGACGCGCACCCACGAGCCGGACGGGCCGCTCTGGCTCGACGACGCGTTCCGCGTGGTCTTCTCGCAGGACGACGTCGAGTACGCCATCGAGGTCTCGCCCGAGGCCATCGTGACCGACTCGATCCGCCACGGCGGCGGCAAGTGGGACTACTCGTGGAGCAGCGGCGTGCACGCGTCCAAGGAGTGGGACGGCACCCTGAACAACGAGAAGGACATGGACGAGGAGTGGGTCATCGAGATGGCCGTGCCCTTCGAGTCCATCGGCCTCGAGGGCAAGCCCGGCGAGAGCATCGGCTTCTCGGTGCACCGGTGCGACACGCCGAAGAACGACCCGCGCATCTGCACGTCGTGGGGTGAGGGCGACCAGAAGGGCCGCCTCGTGCTCGACTGAGGCTGATTACGCCGCGAGGATGCGCTGCACGGCGCGCGTCGCGTCGCCCAGGCCAACCATGCTCTCGGCGAGGGCGCCGAAGTAGAGGAGGCCCTTTCGCGTCGCCACCGTCCGCGCCGTGACGTCCTGCCCGCGCGTCGCGAGATCCACCTGGAACGCCGACGCCCGCCGCCACGCCACCTCGCGCGTGGCGCGCGCCAGGCCAACGACGTCGTCCGGCATCCCCATGCCGGCCACGATGTGGCCGTGGTCGTCCACAAGCACCAGGGCGCGCGCACCACTCCGGTCGAGA
>DATJYG010000604.1:0-5376 GCA_035499695.1 Polyangiaceae bacterium | reverse complement strand
CGGCCTCGGACGGGCAACTGTAGCGGCTCCCAGGCGTGGGCGGCTCTGCTCCCACGCATGACGAGTGAGGCTCCCATCGATGAGGGGCCACGTCCTACGCGTGACGAGTGAGGTCCCCATCGATGGGCAACGAGGCGGCTGGGCATGACGGGCCTGGTCCTCATCGATGACCACCCCGCTCCCTGGGCACGACGAGCCTCGTCGTCATCGATGACGAACGAGGTCCCCGTGCGTGACGGGCCAGGTCCCATCCGTGACGGGCGATGTCCCGAGGCATGACGGGTCAGGTTCCAGTCCTCGACGAACGAGGTCCCTGCTCACGACGAGCGAGGTCCTCATGCGTAGGGAACGAGGTCGTCGTGGATGGGCGACGGGCTTCCCATCCGTGAGGAGGGGGGTCGTCATCGACAAGGACCGGGCTCGTCGTGCGCAGGGAGCCGGGTCGTCATCGATGAGGACAGGGCTCGTCGCGGGCAGGGAGCGGGGTGGTCATCGATGAGGACCAGGCTCGTCGTGCCCAGGGACCGAGCTGGTTGTCGATAGGGACTTGGCTCCTCATGCCCAGGGAACGAGGTGGTCCTCTCAGAAGTGCCAGGTCGTCGGCGCGGCGAGGCCGCCCCACTGCAGCGCGGGCTTGCTCGCGATCTCCATCGTCTTGCCCGGCGACTCGATGACCATGCCGTCGTGCGCGGAGAAGATGCCTCCGAGCATGCCGGGCAGCGCGAGCAGCGCGAAGGTGCCGCCGATGGTGACCAGCGTGAGGTTGAGCACGAAGTTACCGTTGTTACTCTGGCCGTCCGTGCCGGTGGTCTCCGACAGCCCCTGCCCGTTCGGCCCGTTCGTGAGACCGAAGACGACGAGGCCCGCGCTCACGGCGAGGACCGAGCCCATGACGATCTCGTAGCTCACACCGCGGTGAACGACCTGCACGCTCGTGCGCCCGTCGGCGCTGACGGGGATGTCGCGCTCGAAGCTCGACGTGCCGCTCACCTTCACGTGCGCCTTGCCCTCGGGCAGGCCCTTCAGGTGGCACGGCTTGTAGTACGTCGCCGGCTCGGAGCACGTGAACGTCTGGCCGCCGGCGTCGACGGAGACGTTGAACGTGTACTCCTTGTCGGGGACCGTGAGCTCCACGTCGCCGCCCGCGCCCACCGTGGCCGCCGGCTGGTCCTTCGCGACCGATGGGGGCGCAGCCGGCGCCGTGGGCTTCGCCTCGCCGAGAGGCACGACCTCGAGGCGCAAGATGGCGCCGCAGCCGTCCGGCGGCTTGCCGTCCGACGTGGTCGCCGAGTCGCACCCGTTCATGCGGCCGTCGGAGTTGAGCAGCTCCTTCGACGCCTTCGCGTTGCCTCCGCCGCCCGCGCCCATGGCGCCCGCGGATGCGCCCACGGCCGTCCCCGCACCCGCGAAGAAGTCGAACGCCCCGACCTCGAGCGCGCTCACGACGTGCGTCGCCTTGGAGCAGTCGGGCCCCTGCAGCTCGTCGGCGCGCACGACGGCGCGGTCGGACGCGTACCGGCCGACGATGGCCATGTCCACGTCGAGCTCCCCTGCGCTCTCGAGCTTCCCCTCGAGGTGCGCCGCGCCGAGCGGGATCGTCGCGTACAGGTCGTCCTCGTTCTTGATGGCGACGTGATCGTGCTTCGGCGTGATCGCCGTGTACCCGTACTTGCCCGGCGCGTTGCACGACGCCAGGACCTCCATCTCGCAGCCCTGGTAGCGCACGGCGACGACGCCGGTGCGCGAGAGCGCCTCGAGCTTCGCCCGCGCCGCGCTCGGCCACTCGACGACGAGCGGCTCGGACTGGCTCTTCTTCACGCCGCACTTGGTCTCGCCCGGCCGATCGAGCTCCGGCGCCTTCGCCGTCGCCGCCAGGTTCGGTGTGCACGCGGCGAGACCCAGGAGAACGAGGACGGACCGGCGCATCGGGCTCCCGCTATGACTCAAGATGACCGCCTCGTCCAACGGGTTTCGTCACTCTCTCAGTGCCCGCCGATGACCAGGTCGTCGGCGTGGACGAGGACCGCGAGGTCCGCGCGCTCGGCCGGGAGGTCCTCGCGCGTCTTGCCGGCGACGAGCGCCGCATCCGCCGCTCCGCAGCGCGCGAGGCCCCGGGCGATCTCGCCGCCCCCGGCGTCGACGAGGCGCACGGCGTCTCCTGCGCGGAAGTCTCCACGGACGCCTAGTACGCCGACCGCGAGGACACTCTTCCCCTTGGCGCGCACGGCCGCGGCGGCGCCGTGATCGAGCACGATGTCCCCGCGCGGGCGAAGAGTGAAGGCGATCCAGTACTTGCGCGCGCTCAGGCGATCGGGCGCCGCCACGAAGAGGGTGCCCACGTCCTCGCCCGCGAGCACCGCCTCGATCGTCCCGGGCTCGCGCGCGTCGGCCACGACGACGTTGGCGCCGGCGAGCGTCGCACGCCGGGCCGCCTCGACCTTGCTCCCCATGCCGCCGCTGCCCGCCCCGCCGCTGCCCGATGGCGCGCGCACGTGCGGCAACGCCTCGGTGGCGACGTCGCGGACGAGCGGGATGCGCCGCCCGTGGCCGTCCAGGAGGCCCTCGACGTCGCTCAGCAGGACCACGAGGTCGGCGTCGACGAGCGGCGCGACCATCGCCGCCAGCTGATCGTTGTCGCCGAACTTGATCTCGTCGACCGCGACCGAGTCGTTCTCGTTGAGGATCGGCACCGCGCCCGCCTCGAGCAGCGCCGCGAGGGCGGCGCGCGCGTTGTTGCCACGGGTGCGATCGGCCAGGTCCGCGTGCGTGAGGAGCACCTGCGCGACGGCCATCCCGCGGGCGGCGAAGGCCTCCTCGTACGCGCGCATCAGGAGCGACTGGCCGGCGGCGGCGGAGGCCTGCAGCTTCGCCATCTCCTTGGGCCGCGCGCGGTAACCGAGCTTCTTCATGCCGATGGCGATGGCGCCGCTCGACACGACGACGAACGAGCGCCCCTCGCGGCGCGCGGCCAGGGCTTCGGCCAGCCGCGCGAACACGCCGGCGTCGGCGGACAGGGTGCTCGAGCCGATCTTGACGACGACGCGCCGGGCGCGCGCGACGTGTGCGCGCGCGTCAGCCATGGCCGGAGGCGGCGACCAGCTCGTCGAACGCGAGATCGAGCCGGCGCACGAGCCGGTCGGGGACGCCGGCCGCGAGGCTGAAGAGACCATCGAGCAGCGAGGTCATCGCGTCGCGCTGGTCGTCGACGGGAGTGGGCTCCTCGACCGGCTCGGGCGCGAGGGTGACGGCGCGGGCGAATGCGCCGTCGATGGCGCGGCGCACCTCCCTCGCTTCTTCGACGTCGATGCGCACGGCGCGCACGGTGCGGAGCGTGGCGAGGTAGCGGTCGAAGAGGTGCCCCAGGGCGAAGGTGCGCACGGCGTCGCGGAGCGGCCACACCATGCCGATGGGGCCGAAGCGCGTGAGCGCGCGCGCCGCGAGGCGGACGCCGACGAAGCGCATGCCCTGCTGGAGCCAGCCGCGCGGCGCGTCGAGACCCGCCGGGTCGGCGAGGGCCGCCCGGGCCTCCGGGGTGAGCGAGACGCCGTGGCGCACGGCGATGTCGTGGAGCAGCGCGCCGCGGACGCGCTTGGCGAGCGATCCCGGGAGCCACGGCAGGGGAACCGCGCCCACCGACGCGCCGATGGCGGCGTACACGCCGAGGCGGCCGCGCTCCACGGCGGGGCGCGTGGCGAGCGAGGTGCTCGCGGTCTGTCGCGGCTCGAGTGTGGCGGCGCGGGCCATGAGGACCCGAGTCTAGGCGAAAACGCCGGCGATCGGGCGCAGCTCGCGGACCACCGCTCGCGCTTGCTCGGCGATGCGGAGCAGCTCGCGCGCGGCGAGTGGCCCGAGCTCCACGCGCACGAAGGTCGGACCCATCAGGCTCGGCCCTCGCCCGGCGGGCCGCGCAGGCTCCTCGTCCGACGGGGTTCCCACCGTCGCGCGGCCGCCCTCGGCCTCGACGGCGCGCGCGAACGCGGCGACGTCACCCTCGACCCGCAGGGCCAGCGCCTTCTCCTGCGCCGCCACCTCGGCCGGCGGACCGTGAGCGGACACCTGCGACCCGTCGATCACGAGCGCCTCGTCGGCGGCCAGCGAGAGCGGCGACTCGAGCGGGATGCGCGCGGCGAACACCACGACTCGCCGGCGTGGCGGAGCATCGAGCGCCCGCACGAGCACCCGGGCGAAGGACCGGGCGGCGTCCTCCGGCAGCGCCGTGAGCGGATCGTCGAGGAGGACCGCGGGGGCCGCCGTGGCCATCGCCGCGGCGATGACGGTGGCGCGCCGCATCGCGAGCGGAGCCAGGCGCAGCCTGGTGGCGGCGCTCGACCCGAGCTGCAGCGCGTCGAGCGCGTCGCCCGCCAGCTGCGAGGCGTCGCGCCGGCCGTGCCCCGCGAGCCGGGCGCTCCACGTCACGTACCGCGCGACGGTCCAGCGCGGGGGCAGCGGCGGATCGAGGGGGGCCCCTGCCGCCAGGCGCGCCCGGACCGCGGCGAGGGGCGCCATGCCCTCGATCCGCAGCTCCCCGCGGCGGGTGGGCCGCAGCCCTGCGGCGGCCTCGAAGAGGGCGCGCGCCGCCCCGAGGACCAGCACCCGCTCGCCGCTGGTGGTCAGCGAGAGGCCGTCGACGGCGGGGGCCCCCCCGACATCGATGCGCAGATCGCCGGCAGAGAGCAAGGACGCCACCGCGCGATGATAACCTCCTGCTCGTGCCGCAGCCCGCTCACCGTGCAGCGCGACAGCGTGCGCGCCTCGAGGATCGCGACGCGCTCCTGCGCAGCGCCGAGGCGGCGTTCGAGGCCGGGGACTTCTCGGCGGCCCGGGAGCTCGCCCGGCGCGCGGTGGAGGCGGCGGATCAGGCGGCGGAGAGCGTGCCGGACGCCGACGCGGGCGGCCGCGCGCGCGAGGTCGCCGGGAACGTGCGCGCGAGCGCCCGACGCCTGCTGGCGCTGGCGGCGCTCTACGTCGAGCGGACGGACGAGGCGGCGCAGGTGGCGCAGGACGCCGTGCGCATCGCCCAGGCCGCCGGCGCGCACCGGGAGCTGGCGATGGCGGAGCTCGCGCTCTCCGAGATCGTCCGCGCCCAGGGCGACAACGTGGAGGCGCTGCGCTGGGCGGAGCGCGCGAAGGCATCCGCCGCGAAGGCCGGTGACGAGGCGGCCCAGCGGTCGGTGCTCGCGGAGCTCGGCGCTCTGCTCGGCCGCATGGGCGACGGCGATCGCGCCCGGGAGGCCTTCGAGGCGGCGCTCGCGCTGCCGGCGGAGGGTCAGCCCCCGATGCGCGCGCTGCGCGTCCTCCTCGCGGCGGCGACGACGCACCGCGCGGCCGGCCGGTTCGCCGAGGCGCTGCGGGCGTGCGATCGCGCCGACGAGCTCG
>DATJYG010000603.1:0-2702 GCA_035499695.1 Polyangiaceae bacterium | reverse complement strand
GCCGCGCACCTGCTCGGGCGACATGTAGCCCGTGGTGCCGAGCACCGTGCCCGGCTGCGTCGCCCCCGCGAGCGTCGGCGCGAAACTCTGGGAGCTCGACGCCGCCCCGAGTTCGCGCTTCGAGAGCCCGAAGTCGAGGATCTTCGCGCGCCCGTCGGGCGTGAGCATGATGTTCTCGGGCTTCAGGTCGCGGTGAATCACGCCGCGGTCGTGCGCGGCGGCGAGGCCCTGGGCGATCTGGATCGCGAGCGCGATCGCGCGCGACGGGGGCATGGCGCCGTCGGCGAGACGCTCGCGCAACGACTGGCCCTCGATCAGCTCAGTCACTGCGAACGTCACGTCGCCCTCGCGTCCGAAATCGTGGATCGCGAGCAGGTTGGGATGCGAGAGCGCGGCCACCGACCGCGCCTCGGACTCGAAGCGCGCGAGCCGCTCGGGGTCGAGCGCGACGCCCTCGGGAAGCGCCTTGATCGCGACCTCGCGTCCGAGGCGCGTGTCGCGTGCGCGATAGACTTCACCCATGCCGCCCGCACCGAGCGGGGCGACGATCTCGTAGGGTCCGAGGCGAGTTCCCGAGAGAAGTGGCATCCCACCACATTACTGCAGGAAGGCCTGGCGCGGGCGCCCGGGCGCGACACCCGGCCGCGCGAGGATGCGGACGGCGCGCCGGGCGCGCCGTCCGTGCCCCCGCCGGCGCTACTTCATGCCTTCGAGCGCCGCATGCAGCTTTCCGAAGGACACCGAGTCGCGCACGCTGTAGGCGAGGTCGACGTAGGCGATCTTGCCCGTGCGATCGATCACGTAGACGGTGCGGTAGTCGTGGCCCGAGCCCTCGTTGTAGCTGGCGTAGAGCTTCGCGACGTCGTGCTTGTGATCGGACGCAAGCCGGAACGGCAGATCGTGGTGCTTGGCCCACTCGAAGTGCGAGAAGACGTAGTCGCCGCTGATGCCGATGACGTCCGCGTTCAGCGCTCCGAGTTGTTTGAAGTTGTCGCGCAGCGAGCAGACTTCCTTCGTGCAGCCGCTGCTCCAGTCGGCGGGGTAGAACGCGAGCACGATACTGCGCTGGCCTTCGAGGTTGCTGAGGCGAAGCGAGTCGCTCGCGATCGAATCGCGCGTCGCGTACGGCAGGGCGAAGTTGGGGGCCGGATCGCCGACGCGAGGGCCCATGCCGGGCGATGCGAGGGCGGCGGCCGCGAGCAGTGCGGCGAACACGACGAGCAGCGGTGTCTTCATCGAATGCACTCCTTAATGACGTTGCGTTCGTTTGAACGCGGCTCTATTGAGGCGCGCCCGCGACCTTGTGGGCGAGCATGCCACCGATCCGCCCGCCGATGTACTGGCCCGCGACCGCGCCGAGCGGACCGCCGAGCGAGGCACCGAGTGTGGCGCCAAGCGAGGAGCCCATGCTCGAGCCCATCCCATCGGCCATGCCGGAGAGCATGCCCTGCGCCATCGCCCCCATGCCGCCCATGCCCTTCATCTTCTCCATCATGGCATCCATGTCCTGGAGCTGATAGTCCCCTGGCACCTGGAAGAGCGTGGCGTCCTGCGGCCCAGCCTTGCGTTCCTTCCACTCGACGACCGCGGCGCGACCATCGACCGTGCTCTTCATCTCGAGCGGCGCGCCCGTGGCCTTCTCGAACCAGGCCGTGACGACGCCCTGGGACGACGCGATCTCGAACTTGCGCGCGGCGGCGCCGTTCAGCATCTCGTCTCCCAGGTCCTTGAGCTTCATGTCGGGGGGCGGGCCCGATAGCCGCTTCGGCCGGTTCGTCGTGTCCGCCTCGGCCCCGGAGAGCCGGCGGCCCGACATCTCGTCCATCGCTGCTCGCGATTGCTTGACCGCCATCTTGCGCTCGGGCACGAGCTGGTAGGTGGTGCCGCGCTCGTCACCGAGCTCGATCATGACCATGGCCTCGCCGTTGGCGTTCATCTCGGTGCGCGTCCTGGTTCCGTCGACCACGCGCACGAGGTCGATGGTCTGGCCCTGCGAGGTGATGACGAGGTGCTCGCGGTACGCATCCGGCGCGACGTAGTGCGGCAGGCCGAGCTTTTCCCAGAGCGCCGCCGCCTGGGCGGCGGCGCCGGAACGATCCTCGGGTGCCGCCGAACCATCCGGGATCGACGCGGACGGCGCATTCGCAGCATGCGCCGTGCGGAGCGGAGTGGCCAACACCAGCAGCAGCGCCGCGAACGCGAACCCTGCGGTACAGCAGAATCGCGCGGCGGCCGAAGGCGAAAGCGGCTTCATGGAGCTCCCCCTCGAATGTCGATGCGTGCGACCTCAGGACGAACCATCGACCCAGCATCGTCCGGCCCGGGCCGAGGTACAAGGCGTCATCCCCGCGAGTCTCGCAGCCGAGGCGCCGAGGCGCGGCGACGCAGGAAATGCTGGAGCGCGAGCGAGTTGTCGGGCTATCCTCTACCAGACCTCGACCCTCGAGGTCCATGAGAGGCCACGTGTCTTCACCCAGGAGACGACATGAGACCAATGCTTCGCACCCCACGAGCGCATGCGCCGCTGGTACTCGCCGTCGGTTTGCTCGCACTCGCCGCCTTTCCCGCTTTGGCCGATCAGCAGGGCGTTCGCCTGACGAGCGTGCCGGGAATCCGACTCACCACGTCGCAGATCATGAGCTCGAACGTCCAGATCGATCCGCGCGTCTCGCTGGCCCGCTACAACTGGGAGCCGGCGGATC
>DATJYG010000602.1:0-3894 GCA_035499695.1 Polyangiaceae bacterium | reverse complement strand
CGCCACGTCGCCTCGATGTCGCCCATCGAGCCCAGCATCTCGACGTCCCTCGGCAAGAAGGTGCCCGAGTCGTCGATGAGGTCCACGCGCACCGACCCGAACGCCTGCTGCGTCTGCCACCAGTTGAAGAGCGCCCCGTAGCCGCCCGCGCTGCTCCCCGCGAGCACCACGCGCTGCATCCCCGGGAACGTCGGCACGATGCGCGAGAGGTACGCCGTCATGTTGGCGTAGCCGACGTGGTGCCCCATGTTCGTGCCGTACGTCGCGACGTTGTTGCCCGCGTGGATGTCCCCCGTGCAGTACGGAACGTAGACGAAGCTGTAGTCCTTGAACGGATTCGCCGAGGCCGTGCGATCGAAGAAGCCGCCGGGCTGGGCGAGGTTGGTCGTGTCCGTGGACTCGGTCGCGAAGTCCTGCGCCGAGTACCCGGTCGTGAAGTACGCCGCCGTCATGGTCGTGTAGCAGGTCAACTCGCTCCAGCAGGCGCCGCCGCCTTCCAGGTAGACGAGGACGCGCGTCGCGCCCGCATGCGGGTTGATGCCGATTCCGGTCGACGCTCCGTTTCCGCAGAAGGCGTTCGAGAACGGGACGAAGGTCCACTGATCCGCGGGCGCTGTGATCGGCGCGCCGAGGGGGATGCCGCTGTCGTTGGGGGACGAGGCATCCGTCCTGGCCGCATCCGTCCCGCCCGCGTCGCCGGAGCCGGCGGTCGCCCCACCCGAGCTCGAGCCGCAGCCGACGAGCGTGACCAATCCAAGCGCGAACGCGTGTCTCCGCATCTCCTCTTCGTATCAGAGACGCTGACCCCGTCGCTGAGCGCACTTGTTCTGCTCCCCTTGCATGCCGCCAATCCGTGCGTTACATACTGAACCACATGGTTCAGTCTTCAATTGCCCGCCTCGATGCCTCGTTCGCCGCGCTCTCGGACGCGACCCGACGCGGCGTTCTGGAGCAGCTCGGACGTGAAGACGCTTCGATCACGGACCTTGCCGACAAGTTCCGCATGACCCTCACGGGCATGAAGAAGCACGTCGGCGTCTTGGAGCAGGCCGGGCTCGTCACCACGGAGAAGGTCGGGCGCGTGCGGACCTGCACGCTCGGCCCGCGCCGACTGGAGGACGTGACGGCATGGATCGAGAGGTACCGCCAGCTCTGGGCCTCACGCTTCGACGAGCTGGACGAGGTCATCGAGGAACTGAAACGGATGGAGAAGGTCGATGGACGCAAGAAAAGAGATTGAGCCCACCCCCATGAAGAACCGCACGACGGTGGAGCGGACGTCCGAGCGTGAGGTCGTCGTCAGGCGAACCTTCGACGCCCCGGCGCGCCTCGTGTTCGAGGCGTGGACCAAGCCCGAGCTGATCAAGCGGTGGTGGGTACCGAAGTCGATGGGCATGTCCCTGCTTTCCCACGAGGCGGATGTTCGTACCGGGGGCAGTTACCGTTTCGTGTTCGCCCATGGTGCCTCGGAGCCCATGGCGTTCTTCGGTAGGTACCTCGAGGTGACACCGCACTCGCGCATCGTCTGGACCAATGACGAAGGTGGTGAGGGTGGGTCCGTCACCACGGCGACCTTCGAGGAAACAGGTGGCAAGACGCTGCTGGTCCTGCGCGACCTCTATCCCTCGAAGGAAGCTCTCGACGCTGCCGGCACCGGGTTCGCGGATGCGATGCACGAGACGTTCGAGCAACTGGACGAGCTTCTCGTCGACCTGGGCGCGAGCGTCAGCGCTGACCGAGACCTCATATCCGCGTGATGAGCGGACGCACGACCGCGCTGCGCGGGGGCGCGGGACGACGCTCGGTGACCTCGGCGCAGTCCCCGCCCTCGAAGGCGACGACGGCGCGATAGGGGAGCTCGCGCGCCGAGAAGCGGCTGAGGAGGGCGGCCGCGGCGAAGCGAAGCGAGTGGCTCACGGCGACGCGGGTTCGTCCGTGAACCTCGCCTGCGAGGCGCGCGAGGGCGTCGAGCGACGCGCTGACGAGAAACGGGCGGTCGGGGACCCACGTCGGCTCGCGCAGCCAGCGACTGCCGGCGTCGAAGCCGCGGGCGCCTGCGAGGTGATAGCCGGTGAAGCTGCCGTCGCCGTCGGCAATGCCGTCGAAGATCCCGAAGACGAGCGTGTCGATGTCTGCCGGCGCCGTTGCGGTCAGCTCGCGCACGCGACGGGAGAGCGCAGGCAGCTCGACGTCCAGATCGAGCCGGGCGATGCGCTGCACGACGTCCCGGCCGACCATTCGCTGCGCGCGCACGCAGATCGTCCGCCACCCCACGGTCGCGGCGCGTGCCGTTCGCGCGATCGAGATCGCGTCCTGAAGGAGAGCATCGGCCTCGGGGAACTGCAGCACGTGGACGGCGGCACCTTACTCTGGAACCGCAATGGCCGCGACGTCCCAGTCCGACGCCGCCGCGCGCCGCATCACATGGGCACGAACGACACGGCGTTCAGGAAGACGTCCAGCTGCACCAGGGTGGGCGGTGGACCTTCGAACTCGTCGACCATCCACGCCAGGCCGATGATCTCCGTCGCCGCGGTGATCCCGGGCTCGGCGGGATTGCCGCCGGCGAGAAGGTCCCACGTGATGGTGTCCGCATTGTTGCTCGTGAAGAAGTTCTCGGTGCTGGGCTCCCAGTACGGCGCCGTGCAGTCGCCCGCCTTCTTGGGGACGCACGTCCCGTAGGGCGGCGGCGTCGTCGACACGGTCAGCACCCTGAGAACGCTCCCGGCGCCCGCCGGTGCGCCCGGGGGGCCCGGGTGCAGCTGGTAGGTGATTCCTTTGAACGCGGATGCGTCCACACACCTCGTGAAGCGGACGCCGAAGCTCGGGTTGCTCGCGAACTGGCCGTACGCCTGCTCGGTCTGCGCGTACTGGACCTGCATACCCGCGGAGCCCGTCGTGAAGGAGCCCGCCGAGTTGGGATCGAGGAAGATCCAGGGGTTCTGCTGCGTCACCTCGTTGAAGATGCCGATGTTCGTCCCCGTCGGCTTCACGCAGCCGGTCGCCGGCCCGTCGGAGCTGGCGCCGGAGTCGATGCTGCCGCCACAGTCGCACGGCAGGTAAGCGGTGCCTTCCGCGTTGCACGCCTGTCCGCCGGAGCATCCCCCGGATCCGACGCAGGCGATGGACCGGTTCGGGACGCACAGCGTGTGCGGGCCGTCCGCCGCGGAGGCATCCAGGCGCGCCGCGACGGCCGCGGAGACGGTGAAGAAGGCAAAGGTGCGCGCTTCCATCGCGGCATCTTGAAGCAGAAAGGCCCTCACGGCCAGGTGGAGGTGGACACTCAGAGGCGTATCCGCGCTGGCGCGGATCACGCTGAGGCTGACCCAGTCGCTGACGCTGAAGCTGACGCTGCCGCGGGCGCCGACGCCGACGCCGCCGCCCGCGCTGTCGCTATGTCCTGTCATCACATGACGACGCGCACCAAGATGGCGCGCACCTGTTCGAGCTGACGCCGGCGATTCAGGGAGCGATCATCGTGCATATCGATCCGGCCGGGCAGGACGGAACGGCGCCGTCGCAGGCGGGGCCTCCACCGCCGGCGTTTGGCGCGCGCCCGCACGCGGCCGCCCCCGCGAGCGCAATCCCGCACGCCAGGCGCCACGCTTTGCACATGGTCTTCACAATTCATCCCGCTTTGCGACGCAAGTGGAGCGCCTGCACGCCGGACTCGAACCGCTGCGTCGATAGGAGCTCGAGATGCCGCCTACTCGACAGGCCATGAAACAAGGTCGGCCCGTGGCCACTGATGACGGGATGAACGACGATGCGGTACTCGTCGATGAGCCCCAACTCCTCGAGCGCAGCCGCGAGCTTGGGCGCTCCGACGAGGACACCCCGCTCGGTCTTCGCTTTCAGCGCCGAGATCGCCTCGCGAAGGTCACCCTCCACCTT
>DATJYG010000601.1:0-2333 GCA_035499695.1 Polyangiaceae bacterium | reverse complement strand
TCATCACGACGCCCACGCCGCGCCTCTCGACCGTGGTGCCGGACGTGCCGCCGGCGCTCGACCAGCTCATCGCCGACATGATGTCGCACGATCCGGCGGGGCGCGTGCAGAGCATGCGCGACGTGCGCGAGCGGCTCGACGAGATCTACCCCGAGCTGCGCGGCCCGTCGGTGAAGCTCAGGTCTCTGCCTCCGGCGTCGTCGTCGCCCAACCTGGACCGCTACGTCGTGCACGCGAGCGCGGGCCCGATGAACCCCACGATCCCGGGGACCAGCGCGCGCGTCTCGATCCCGAAGAACAACTCGGGGCGATCGGTGCTCATCGTCGCGGGCATCGCGGCGCTCATCGGCGCCGGCGTGGGCCTGGTCTCGCTTCGGCATCGGTCCGAGACGCCTACGGCTCCTGCGGTGGTCGCGCCGGCGACGCCGCCGCAGCCGTCGATCCCTCCGCCTCCGACGCCCTCTGCATCGGCGCCCCCACCGCCGGCGGCAAGCGTGCTGCCGCCCGCGCCGACCGCAGTGTCGTCGGTCCCTGCGGTTGGTGCTGGAAGGGGCGGAGCCCCTCCTCGACCCGCGAAACCCAAGGATCAAGTCGGGTCTGCGGGAATCTCTTCTCAGTTCTGACGGCGCCTGGGGTAACTTCGTGGGTTGAATGCGCGCTCGCCTCGTCGCGCTGATCGCGATCGTCCTGGCTGCAAGTTCGGTGAGCGCGCCCGCGTGGGCCGCGCCGCCGTCGCCGGCCGACCTCGCGTCCGCGAAGAAGCTCTTCGAGCAGGGCCTGAAGCTCTACAACGAGGGCTCGTATCGCGAGGCCCTCTCGGACTTCCTGCACGCCAACGAGCTGTCCCCACGGGCGAGCATCCAGCGCAACATCGCGCAGTGTCACCGCGATCTGCGTGAGTTCGCCGAGGCGTACGACGCGTACCAGGTGCTCCTCACGAAGTACGGGGCCACGATGACCGCGGCGGACAAGCGCGCCGTGCAGCGTGCCATCGACGAGCTGGCGAGCCTCACGGCCACGGTGAAGGTGAACGTGACCGACCCGGGCGCGACGGTGGCGGTCGACGGCAACACCGTGGGCACGACGCCGCTCGCATCGCCGCTGCGGGTGAACCTCGGCGCGCACACCGTGACGGTGGCGAAGCCCGGCTACGAAACGCTGACGAAGGACCTGAAGGTCAACGGCGGAGACACCGTGAGCGTCGACGGCCCGCTGCAGACGGAGGTGACGACGGGACACCTGGTCGTCAACGCCCCGGCCAACGTGAAGGTCGAGGTGTTCGTCGACGGGAAGGACATGGGCCCCGCGCCGTGGGAGGGCGACGTGCAGCCCGGGGTCCACACGGTGGAGGCGCGCGGGGGCGACAGCTTCTCCCAGCCGAAGCCGATAGACGTGGCCCGCAAGGCACGCGCCGAGGTGATGCTCGACATCGTCGCCCACAGCGGCACGGTGCAGGTGGACACGCACACGGCGGACGCCACGATCACGATCGACGACAAGCAGGTCGGCACGGGCGTGTGGGAAGGCACGCTGCCCGAGGGCGAGCACCAGCTCGTCGTGCAGGCGCCCGGCTACCGCGACTACAAGCGTGCGTTCATCGTCCACGCCGGCGAGCGATTCGTCGAGGACACGCCCCTCGAGAGCGAGTCGGCGGCGAAGTACGAGGGCCTCTACTCGGGGCTCGCCCTGTTCGGCTTCGCGACGCCTTCGGGTGCGAGCAACGACTATGCTTCAGAGACCTCGAGTCCACTCGGCGCGGGACTGGCGGTACGCGTCGGATACCAGTTCGGGTGGATTGCGATCGAGGGACTCGTGCTCGGGCAGTACGACCACTCGGCGGCGTCGTTCACGCAGGGGACCAGCGGCGTCGCGAGCGACGCGCTTCGCAACGCGAGCTACGACTTCCATCGATTCGGTGGCGGTGGTGCGGTCGGCGTTCGGGTCGCCTCGAAGCACCCGCACGTTCGCTTCACGGGGAGCGCCATGATCGGCGCCGTCGCGATGGGCAACATCTACAACCTGGCCGCAACGTCGCAGGCCCCCCCCGAGAAGACGGCCAAGGATACGTCCTCCACCACGACGTACGGCTCCCCGTTGCTGCTGCTGGATGCGGGCGTTCTCCTGGGATCGGCCGGAGGCGCGAAGTTCCATCTGTCGGGGCTCTTCATGGCGCAGTTCGTCGGCGGCGCGGTGCAGGCACCGGCGATCAGCAGCCCCGGCAACCCCACGCAACTCGGCACGAACAGCGCGGGGGCCAGCGAGACGTACGTGGCGGGGCCGCTCAACGTGGCGCAGGGCACCCAGATCTTCATCGGCCCGATGCTCGGGATGGA